>NZ_CP061296.1:1200000-1500000 GCF_018687555.1 Polynucleobacter sp. MWH-P3-07-1 | reverse complement strand
CTAAAAAAACTAATTCAATCAGCGACACAACAAATTCATTCAGCTCAGATAGTAAAGTTCGTGATATCGATGGCGTTGCTGCAGTTGTCAATACTGGATTTATTACGCGTAAGGAGATTGATGATCGAATTGTTACCCTGCAAAAACAAGGTGCAAAACTTCCTGGCGATGGAGTCGCTTTGCGCAAAGCAATTTTGGATCGTTTAATTATCGAAAAGATTCAGTTACAAGAGGCTCAACAAGATGGAGTAATCGTAAGTGATAAAGAGCTTAATAAAATTGTGAATGACATTGCTGTCAGAAATAAAATGACTTTAGATGATTTAAGGTCAAAAATAGTTGCTTCAGGTGTGAGTTTTTCGCGCTACAAGGAAATGTTGCGAAATGACATAGTGATGAGTCGTTATCGCGAGCGTGAAGTTGAGGCTAAGATTAAGATATCGGATGCTGAGATTGATAACTTTATTGCTGAGCAGTCAATTGCTAAAGGGGGCTCTTTAAAACCTGCACCAAGCTCACCCGGGGCTTCTGGTAGTGCAGAAGAAATTGATGTTGCTCAAATATTTATCCCAGTAGACCCCAATGCAGGAGCTGGCACTCAGGCAGAGGCGAAGAAAAAAGCAGAAAGTCTATTGCGTGATGCTCGGGGTGATGTTGATTTTCTTAAACTTGGTGAAATGGCTTCCAAAGAAAATCCGAAGATTAAATTTCAAGAGCTTGGATATCGAACCCCAGATCGATTGCCTCAACTGTTTTATGAGGCCATCAGAAATATTGGTGGTGGCCAGCTTGCGAATAATGTAGTGAAGAGCCCTGCGGGATACCATGTTCTAAAAGTTCTTGATCGACGATCTGCTACAGGAGGATCGCAAGCTCAACAGGCCCCAGTTCAAGAGGTGGTCACTTCAAATGCGCCCCAAAATATTATGATTACCCAAACTCTATCTCGCCACATTTTGCTTAAGAATCGTGAAGGCTTAAGTGATCAGGATGCAGAAAGGCGTTTAGCAGGCTATCGCGCTCAGGTTGTTGCTAAAACAGCAGATTTTGGTGAACTTGCTAAAAAATATTCTGAAGATGGATCTGCTACAAATGGCGGTAATCTAGGCTGGATGAGTCCTGGTGATTTAGTGCCTGAGTTTGAGCAGGCCATGAATCGTTTGCAGATTGGCGAAGTTAGCCCTCCGGTTAAATCTCAATTTGGTTGGCATTTAATTCAAGTTTTGGATCGCCGCCAGGCTGAGCTTACGGTAGAAAAGCAACGCGATCTTGCTAAAGCATCTATTCGTCAGAGAAAATTTGAGCAGGCTTATCAAGATTGGCTTCGACAGCTGCGTGATTCTGCAACGGTGAAAATTTTAAACGTCGAAGATGCAGCCATCGGCAATCGTTAAATTAGCTGTTACCACAGGAGAGCCCTCAGGCATCGGCCCCGAGGTTTCCTTGGCTGCTGCTGTCCAATTTTTAAAAGAGCAAACTGATCTTGAAATTACCCTAGTGGGGTGTAGCGATCTTTTGTCGGCTTCATATTCGGTGGATTCGAAAATACGGGAGCGTTTGCACATTCACCATGTACCGTTGATTGAGCCGGTTAAATATGGTGAGTTAAATCCTGCAAATGCCCCCTATGTCTTAAACACCCTAGATTTCGCAATCGATAGTTGTTTGCAGGGTCGGTTTGATGCGATGGTGACTGCGCCTCTTCAAAAAAGCGTCATCAATCTCGCGGGAACCCCCTTTACAGGCCACACTGAGTATCTGGCAGAGCGTTGCGGTGTGAAGCATGTCGTGATGATGCTCTGCACTGAACTTCAGGCTGGTATTTTGGGTATGCACACTGCTCAGCAGTTAAGAGTCGCTCTAGCAACAACCCACCTACCCTTAAAGGAGGTTTCGGCTGCTTTAAGCTGTAATACTCTTTTTGAAACGATTCAAATTATTGAGCATGATTTACGTTCTAAATTTGGTATTGCAAACCCTCGAATACGGGTTGCTGGATTGAATCCCCATGCTGGAGAATCTGGCTATCTTGGCAGGGAAGAGGTTGATCAGATTATTCCTGCAATTCATTTAGCGCGTGATGCAGGGATCGCGGTATCGGGCCCTTATCCGGGCGACACGATGTTTGATGTTCGGGCCCTGAATAAAACAGATGCCTTCTTGGCTATGTATCACGATCAAGGTTTGGCACCATTTAAATTTGTCAGTTTCGGCAGTGGTGTCAACGTTACATTGGGCTTGCCTATGATTCGTACTTCAGTAGATCATGGTACGGCTCTTGATATTGCTGGAAAAGGCCTAGCTGATCACCGCAGCATGCTAGAGGCACTACGGTTGGCCTACTCATTAGCACTGCATCACAATAGCTTGGTATAGATGCATCGCGCCCGAAAACGATTTGGCCAAAATTTCTTGCAGGATAACGGGATTATTCATGCCATCGTCGCTCTGATTCATCCTGCTGCAGATTCGCACATCATTGAAATCGGACCCGGCTTAGGTGCGTTAACTCGCCCCTTATTAGCTAATCTAGATCATCTAGATCTTCTAGAGATCGATCGAGACCTCGTTGCGTACTGGAGACAAGAAAATTTACCAGGGCTCAATGTTATCGAGGGCGATGCACTTCAGTTTGATTTTTCTGAATGGGCAAAACAGCGAGGCACCCATCAGGGTCAATGTAAGGTCGTAGGTAATCTACCTTACAACATCTCTTCACCACTCCTATTTCATTTGGTATCAGCAGCCAGCCAGATTCATGAGCAAGTATTTATGTTGCAAGCAGAGGTGGTAGAAAGAATGGTTGCACCAGCAGGAAGCTCTGACTTTAGTCGGCTCTCTGTCATGCTGCAGGCTCGTTATCATATGGAGCAGGTATTAGAGGTTCCACCCGAAGCTTTTGATCCGCAGCCCAAGGTAAATTCTGCGGTAGTCAGAATGATTCCCCGTACAGATTTTGACTTAAGTTCTCAGGAGTGGAGCGCTCTTGAAAAAGTGGTCGCAGCAGCCTTTGCTCAGAGACGTAAAATGTTGCGGACCAATCTACAAGCCTATGCCGATCGTTTAAGTCTGGGTGAGCATGAGCTCAAAGCTAGAGCGCAGGATATTTCGGTAGATCGTTATATTGCATGGGCTAAATTATTAGCCAATGGAATCTCAGCTTAGTAAGCGCTCGGATCTATTTTTCTCATCTCTGCTTCAATCCAGCCTTCAACTTCTTGATGGAGTTGGTCACCAGATTTTCCTGCAGAAGCAAGCGCGGGGCCAATTGAGAAGATGACGGTACCTGGGTATTTCATGAAGCTATTGCGTGGCCAGAAGTGCCCGGCATTATGGGCAATCGGAATCACGATGGCACCAGTGGCACTAGCAAGACGAGCTCCGCCTTTGCGATAGGGCTTATGAGAGCCAACGGGGGTTCTAGTACCCTCAGGGAACATCAAAATCCATTTGCCTTCACTTAGGCGTTTGCGGCCTTGGCTTGCAACAGAAAGTGCTGCCGTTTCTTTACTAGCTCGATTAATGTGGATCATTTTGAGTAGAGCCAAGGCCCAGCCAAAAAATGGAATCCACAAGAGCTCACGCTTAAATACAAAACACAGTTGTTTAGGCAGCAAGGCAATGTAAGCGATCGTCTCATAAGCAGATTGGTGTTTGCTGAGAACGACGACCGGTTGATCCAGTACAGCCAGCATATTTTCCATGCCCCGAATCTCAAAACGAATGCCACAGAGATGCTTCAGAACGTATATGACCACCTTATTCCATAGCCCAATAAAGCGATAGCGATTCTCTGGGTTGAGAAAAGGAAAAGCCAGCATACACAGTACCGACCAAATCGGCGTAAAGACCAGCAAGAAGAGGGTGAAAAGGGTTGAGCGTACGAATGTCATCATCTTTATGCTACGCCCTTGAGAAAGCTATTGGCAAAAGCCAGAAGGTCTTGGTGGATTTCCGTTCCTTCAGGCAGGTTTCCGCCCGCTAGAGTCTTTTGACCCTTGCCAGTGAGAACAAGATGAGGTCTAGCGCCCAAGGCAACTCCGGCTTGAAGATCTCTCAGGGAATCACCAACCACAGGAATGCCTTCCAAGGGATGTTTGTGCTGATTTCTGTGATATCGCAAAGCAATTTCTTTCATCATTCCTGGCGCTGGTTTGCGACAGTCGCATGCATGTGCATCGATGTGTGGGCAAAAGAAGATGCTATCAATATGCCCTCCTAGGGGCTTGAGTAAATGAGCCATCTTGTTATGCATGGCATGTAAATCACTGATGCTAAAGAAACCGCGCGCTAAGCCAGACTGGTTGGTTGCAATTGCAATTTGGTAGCCAGCTTGATTGAGTAGGGCGATAGCCTCTAAGCTACCTGGTAGCGGAATCCATTCATCAACAGATTTGACGTAGTCATCTCGATCTTCGTTAATCACACCATCGCGGTCGAGAATGATGAATTTAGAAGAGCTATTGCTCATGCTAATTTGCCGAGATCCGCGACTAAATTCATTTTTTGGTGTAGTTCTTGTAAAAGGGCCAGGCGGTTATCACGTAATTTTGGATCAGGATCCATCACCATGACGTCCGCGAAGAACTGATCGATCGGCTCACTCAAAGCAACTAATGCTTTTAATAGCTCAACAAATTGATGTTTTCCATAAGCCAAATCAAGACTGGGTTTTAATGCCTCAAAAGCTTGATGCAATGCAATTTCTGCAGGAACCTGCAAAAGCTTTTCTGAACAAGTGTCGGGAATGGCAGTGGTGGTCTTTTTTAGAATATTGCTAATGCGCTTGTTAGCAGCCGCCAATTGACCGGCTTGTGTGAGGGCATTGAATGCTCTTACAGCGGACAGACGGGTGATGATGTCATTGATATGTTCTGGTGCTTGGCTCAAGACAGCTTCAATTTCAGGGTTGGTAAAGGGTTTGCCGTCAATTGCTTGATCGCGAAGATAAGCACGCAAGCGGTCAAGAATAAATTCATTGATTTCAGTAACCTGGGCTTTTTCCTGAACTTCCTTTTGCGGAAACTGTTGGCGCGCTAGTTCAATTAGGGTCGGCAGACTCAAAGACAGATTTTTTTCTAACAGCAAACGACAGATACCCAGTGCATGACGTCGCAGTGCGTATGGGTCTTTATCGCCTGTGGGGGCTAGCCCAACTCCCCAAATGCCGACCAAGGTTTCTAGTTTGTCAGCAATAGCCAAGATAGTTCCAGTTTGAGTGCTTGGCAAAGTATCACCCGCAAAGCGTGGCATATAGTGCTCACTGCATGCTGCTGCCACTTCAGGATTTTCTTTGTCGAGAGTTGCATAGTAGCGACCCATGATTCCTTGTAGTTCTGGGAACTCACCCACCATATCAGTCAGCAAATCCGTTTTAGCAATCTCAGCTGCTCTAGCAGAAAGCGTTTCATTCCATCCGAGTAATTTGGCGATACCGAGCGCAATGGCTTGAACCCGCTTGGTGCGATCGAGTTGATTACCCAATTGATTGTGATACACCACTCTTGCGAGATCATTTACTCGAGAGGCCAAGGAACGCTTTTGATCTTGTTGGAAAAAGAAGCGTGCATCTGATAAGCGAGGGCGCACCACACGTTCATTCCCTGAAATGATTGCTGCAGGCTGATCAGTTTGAATATTGGAGACAATTAAGAAGCGATTTCTGAGCTTGCCTTGTTTATCCGTTAATGCAAAATATTTCTGATTGGTTTGCATCGTCAGAATTAAACATTCTTGTGGAACTTCTAAAAACTCAGCATCAAAATGACACTCATAAATTGCTGGCCACTCAACGAGGGCTGTCACTTCATCAAGCAGGCTGTCTGGCATCAGCACCAGATCATCACCTGCAGCCTTGAGCAGTGCCGCCTCAATTTGTTGGCGACGTTTTATAAAGCTAGGAATAATTTTTCCCTTGGTCTCGAGTGAGGTTTCGTATTGATCGGCACTCTCAATCTTGATTGCCCCAGGAGATAAAAAGCGATGTCCATCGGTTTTATTTCCTGAATCAATGCCTAGGGCGCTGATCTGAAGCGGACTATCGCCATGTAAAGCCACAATGCCATGCACTGGACGGGCAAATTGAACGTCGACCAAGTCGCCATTGGTGCGTGTGACTTGATAGTGCATCATCTTAGCGACTGGTAACTTACTCAGGGTTTGTTCGAGCGCTTGTTGTACCGTAGGCTCTAGAGCTGCGCCTTTTGCAACTACATTTAAATAGAGCGCTTCATTCTTCCCTTCACCTGATTTCTCTAAGGATGAAAGATCAATGTCAGCATAACCTAGGCTAGCCAGTTTCTTTAGTAAGGGGGCGGTAGCTTGACCCTGCGCATCATAGGCAATAGAAATAGGAAGTAATTTTTCTCGGACTGGATAATCGGGAGCTTGATTAAGCACCTCTGTGATGTGGACAGCCAAGCGACGGGGGCTTGCAAACCCAGTGACGATAGATTTTTCGCTTAACAGGCCAGCCACTTTAAGGGAATCCGTAATCCCATCACTAAAAGCCTGACCTAAACGACGTAAGGATTTGGGAGGCAGCTCTTCTGTAAATACTTCAAGTAGAAGGCTGGCTGAAGTAGGGCCGGGATTCAATGTACTCATGATTTAGCTGAACTGCGTTGACACATCGGAAAGCCCAATTTCTCACGAGACTCGAAGTAGGCTTGCGCCACTGCACGGGAAAGATTCCGAATTCGACCGATATAGGCAGCCCGCTCGGTAACCGAAATAGCTCCACGCGCATCCAGCAAATTAAAAGTGTGGGCGGCTTTGAGAACCATTTCATAAGCGGGTAAGGCTAGAGGTACTTCCATTAAGCGTTTTGCTTCACTCTCATAATTACTGAAGTTCGCAAAGAGTAAATCGGTATTGGAGTGTTCGAAGTTGTAAGAAGACTGCTCAACTTCGTTCTGGTGATACACGTCACCATAGGAGATGCCGTCCGCCCAAACAAGATCGAATACATTGGAACAATTCTGGATATACATCGCCAGGCGCTCAATACCATAGGTTATTTCGCCAAGTACGGGCTTGCAGTCAATGCCACCGACTTGTTGGAAGTAGGTAAATTGTGTGACTTCCATACCATTGAGCCAAACTTCCCAACCTAAGCCCCAGGCACCGAGGGTGGGATTTTCCCAATCATCCTCGACGAAGCGAACATCATTTTCTTTAAGATCTAAACCGAGTGCTGCCAGTGATCCTAAATAGAGCTCTAGGATGTTTGCTGGAGCTGGCTTGAGCACCACTTGATATTGGTAGTAGTGTTGCAAGCGATTGGGGTTCTCGCCATAACGACCGTCTTTAGGGCGGCGGGATGGCTGAACATAAGCAGCCTTCCAGGGCTCAGGACCAATTGCCCTTAAAAAGGTGGCGGTATGCGATGTGCCTGCGCCAACCTCAAGGTCAATAGGCTGAAGTAGGGCGCAACCTTGTTGGTCCCAATACTCTTGAAGTTTAAGAATGATTTGCTGAAATGTAAGCATGTTTAACCTAGCTAAGCCATTGATTTTACATGGCGAAGCTGGGCGATTACTAAAACCGTCTTTGACGAATGATGCCAATCAAGAGAAGCAGGAAAGAGATGGTCAAAATTGGCGCATTACCCCAAATGACATAAGGTGTTCTGCCTGTGTAAGCCTGAACAGAGCCCACTAAAGAGGTTTGCGTAAATTTAGGCAATTGCTCAATCACTTTCCCATCTGGCCCTAGGACTGCAGTAATGCCAGTATTGGTCGCACGAAGGGCAGGCAGACCTGTTTCTAGAGATCGTAGTTGAGAAAGTCTGAGTTGTTGACCTGGGGCTTGAGAATCGCCAAACCAAGCAAGATTAGTGATGTTAATCAATAGATTGGTTGCTTCGGGGCTATGTCGAAGGCGGGTGGCAAGCTCACTACCGAAGACGTCTTCATAGCATATGGTGATCGCGGCAAAGAGTGGATCCTTGTCATCTCTCACAATCCTGAAAGGTGGCTGACTCATCGAGCCACGTGAAAAGTCACTCAAAGGGACATTGAAGGCATTCACAAACCAATGAAATCCAGGGGGAATGAACTCTCCAAAAGGAACCAGGTGAGATTTATCGTACTCATATACTGCGGCATTTTGATTTAGTCCAAGCGCTCGATTTGAAAACTCCCTGCCATCGCTTGGATTGATGCGTCGGCCGATGATCCCAAACAGTAATGTCTTGTGATGTTGATTAACGTTATCTTGTAAAGACTCCAGTGTGCCCTGAGGTAAATTGATATCAGGCCAAGAGAAGGCAGTTTCAGGCGCAACAATTAATTCAGCGGAAGAGCGCTTCATGACATTTGAGTAATAGTCAATTTGTTGCATTACGCCTTCGGGCCTAAAGATGAGACTCTGTGAAAAATTGCCTTGAACGAGCTCAATGCTTAAGGGTGAGCCCGTAGGCTTGGTAAAACTCCATAGCCCCCCGATCTGAATAAGAGTAACTATGAGTGCGACCGGAGCAACGCTGAGTACGGCATGTTTGCGAATATGCAAGAGTTGCCATGAACTCCACACTGCTAGGAAGGTACAAGCTAAGCCACCGAGGTAAGGAGCTGCTAGCCCAAACGGACCATTCACTTGAGCTTCTGCTAAACCCAACCAAGGAAAGCCGGTGAGGAAAAAACCACGTAGGCATTCAATCAAGACCCAGCTGGCTGCAAGAAAGCATCCGGTGTAAAAAGAATCTTTCTTAAAGAAATAGAGTGGCAGACAGGCTAAAGAGAAAAATACTGCGGTATAGGTAGAAAGTAAAACGACTGCTGCACATGACAGAAGGAAGTTCATTTTTCCTACATCGTGCAAGCTGATGTAGATCCAGGATAGGCCCACTACAAAATAGCCCAAACCAAAAGCCAAGCCTGCTAGCAAAAATTGCTTGAGTGATGCGTGTTTAAACTGAAGTAAACCCCACCAAACTAGGGTAAGAATCGGAATTTGAATCCACCCGCCATAGGGCAGCTCGGCCGTGCAGGCAAGAATCGCACCAAATAAGATGAGGGTGAGAAATCGGGCGGGATTTTTCAAAACAGCATGCAATCTCAAGCAGGTGTAGGTTTCTGATTGATCTTTCTTGCTAACAAAATATGAATCTGCCTAGGGTCGGCGCGCTGAATCTCAAACTCGATATTCCCCAGTTTAATGAGCTCACCAATTTTAGGTACTCGACCCAGATGTTGAATAACAAGACCGGCAACGGTATCAATATCCTCTTCAGAAAAATCAGTCCCTACAACTTCATTAAATTGTTCGAGCTCAGTAATACCCTTGACCCGGATATCACCATTATCTAAGGCGATGATATTGTCAGCTTCTTCATCAACATCATGCTCATCTTCGATGTCGCCCACAATTTGTTCAAGCACATCTTCAATGGTAATAATTCCGGCTACACCGCTGTACTCGTCGACCACGATCGCTAAATGATTGCGGTTGTCTTTAAAATCCCTTAGTAACACGCTCAAACGCTTTGATTCAGGAATAAACACGGCAGGTCGTAACCAATCGCGTACCTGAAAATCTTTTTCACTGGCATTGCGGAGAAGATCCTTAGCAAGCAGGGTGCCAATGATGTTATCTCGGCTACCTTCAAATACAGGGAAGCGGGAGTGAGCAGCAGTAATCACATTTTGAATAATTTCTGCTAAGGGTAGGTTGATATCAATCCAATCAATTTGGGCGCGAGGCACCAAAATATCGCGCGCACATAGCTGCCCCACTTGGAATACGCCTTCAATCATTGATAAGGCATCTGCATCGATCAGCCCCTCAGATTCGGCTTCTCGAAGTGTCAGGATTAATTCTTGACGACGTTCTGTGCTGCTAATGGGTACGGGACTTAGAAAAGCGGTTAAGCGTTCAAGTAATGATTTATTGGGGTCGGGCATGGTGCAAGAATAGCGTAGATGGGGATGAAATTGGTGACAGTGGATTACTGAGGGGTATAGGGATTGGCAAAACCAAGCTCTTTGAGTAGCTTAATCTCAAGTGCTTCCATTTTTAGAGCTTGCTTGGAAATTTCATGATCATGGCCTTGGGCATGTAAGCAGCCGTGAATGACAAGGTGGGCTAAATGCGATTTCATCGTCTTACCTTGCACTTTGGCTTCCTTTTGAATGACGGGTAGGCATAAGATGATGTCAGCATTGAGACTGGCTTTATCTAAAGCATAGGGAAAGGTCAGGACATTCGTTGCTTTGTCTTGCTTTCGGTAAGAAGCATTCATCTTCTTTGATTCAGCGGAATTCACAAAGCGAATGGTAATGAGACCTACTTTATTGGTAGCAGCTTTGATCCATTTTTTTAAAAGGGTATTAGATGCGACTTGATTGATGGCCGCTTCGATTGCTGGACTTGCGAATTGAATATCAATCTGAAGTTTAGATGACATGGGATTCAATCAATTCACCGCGTAAGGTGTAATTCAATACTTCTGTGATTTTGACGTCCAGCATTTTTCCGATCCAGTCGTCCCCATTATGATCTGGTAGTTCGAGGTGAATAATGCGATTATTTGCAGACCGCCCTTGAAGATTGACCCCGTCTTTTGCAAGACCCTCAACCAGGATGGTTTCGGTATTGCCAAGCATGCGTTGACTAATTTTTTCTCCCTGTGAGTCAATTAGTGCCAGCAGGGTTTGTAGGCGTTGGAGTTTGATCTCATAAGGCGTGTCATCAGTCAAGTTGGCGGCAGGCGTTCCAGGCCGGGGGCTGAAAATAAAGCAAAAACTATTATCAAACTGAAGTTCTTCAACCATCTTGAGTAACTTATTAAAGTCCTCATCGGTTTCACCTGGAAACCCAACAATGAAGTCACTAGAGAGTGTGAGATCGGGCCGGACAGCGCGCATTTTTCGAATAATGCTTTTGTATTCCAAGGCGGTATAACCGCGCTTCATGGCAGAGAGGACGGAATCGGAGGCGTGCTGAACAGGTAAATGTAAGTGGCTAACGAGCTTAGGTACTTTTGCGTATACATCAATTAAGCGTTGCGTAAATTCTTTTGGGTGGCTGGTTGTAAAGCGAATCCGCTCAACCCCCGGAATTTCTGCAACATACTCAATTAGTAAAGCGAAGTCAGCAAGTTCACTGCCGTCACTCATCTTACCCAGATAAGCGTTTACATTTTGCCCCAGCAAAACAATTTCTTTAATGCCTTGTGCTGCCAAGCTTGCCACTTCGGTCAAAACATCATCAAGGGGACGTGAGACTTCTTCGCCTCGGGTATAGGGCACTACGCAATAACTACAATACTTAGAGCAGCCCTCCATGATCGAGACGTATGCAGAGCCGCGGGTTTTACGTGAAGCTGGCAAATGATCAAACTTTTCAATTTCTGGAAATGAGATATCCACTTGAGGCCTGCCAGTTTGATGGCGTTGCGCAATCAGATCAGGCAGGCGATGGAGTGTTTGTGGGCCAAAGACGACATCAACATACGGCGCCCGATTAATAATTTGCTGACCTTCTTGGCTGGCAACACAACCACCTACCCCAATGAGTAAATTGGGTTTACGTTTTTTAAGTTCTCGTAATCGGCCGAGGTCAGAGAACACTTTGTCTTCTGCCTTTTCCCGAATCGAGCAGGTGTTCAAAAGTACAACATCAGCATCTTCAGGTGTATCGGTGATAGTCATGCCCTCATCGGCATGGAGGATGTCGGCCATCTTGTCAGAGTCATACTCATTCATTTGACAGCCAAAGGTTTTGATATAGAGCTTCTTCATATGCCGTTCTCAGGTTTATAACTGGGGGCGAAGCGTTGATTTTACGGGATTGTCTAAGTCAGAGGAATCGATAGGCGAGAATCGTTACCAGAGTAGGCGGAATGGCGGCTAAGAGCAACATGCCGGCGGAAACAGCGGCATTTGGAAAATAAGGCCGCAGAATAGCCAATCCTGCAGGATTGGGGGCATTCGCAATGACTGTGAGGCCGCCTCCAGCAACCGCACCACCGACTAGGGCCAGTTTAAATTCCAGCGATGTACCAGTAACCAGGGAGCCTAAGTACGTCAGGGCTGCATTGTCGGTTAGGGCGGTTAGACCAAGCGCACCATAAAAGACAGCGGTTGGGCTCATGTTTTGCAAAATCGGTTGTAGCCACCATTCTTGAAGTCCGCCTAGGACAACTAATCCGGCCAAGAAGAAGCCTACCAATAAAGCCTCCCTCAAAATGAGTGGGCTTTGGTACTTTGGGTATGCAGTGGTGTAGCCAATGAAAAACAGAAGCAACCACATAAAGATCACTGGGTCGTGCGCAAAAACGACAACCCCCACCAAAAATAAAAGATGAACTAAGGTTACTGCTATCGGTGTTTTGTCGAGACTCGTTTTGGACTTGGGTTCAACAAACTCTTTTCGCAATAAGCAGGTGATGAGTAATGCGTTAATCAAAATCGCAATACAAGACTCGATGCCAAAATGACTCATCATGAAGGCGCTATCCCAATTCCAGGCGGAAGCCACCATGAGCACGGGAGGTGCTGCAAAGTTTGTGAGCGTGCCACCAATCGAGATATTGACAAACAATACGCCTAGCGTACCGAAGAGCATCAGTTTGGAGCAAGAGTGGCGATACACCAGATCTCTTAGTAAAAAAGCCGCCAAGGTCATTGCAGCCGCTTCGGTAATGAATGAGCCTAGTATGGGTGTAATGCTCAGGGTTAAAAAGTATAAAGTGGGGGTCGACTTCGTCCTTAAAACAGCCTGGAGAACCTTGCCAATGGCGTGTAGGATATGAGTGACGCAATTGAGAATGGGTTTACTGCCTGCGACAACCATAATGGCAAAAACAAAAAGAGCCTCGGTGAAGTTTCTGGTGCTAGCGTAATGTCTAGCCGTTTCTAAATTATCAACTAGAGCCAAAAAAATAATGAGGATGGCAGCCCAAAAACCAAAGACGATTTCAACTTCACCCAGTAGGTGCCAAAGGCCTGCATGCTTTGGATGACTCTTAGCCAAATCCTCAAAATAAGAGGTGCTAAAAGTGTGCAATACTGCAAGCGCAAAAATAGTACTAGCGCCGATTTCAGACAGAGTGAAGTTCATACCGGCATAGTATCAGTAGATCTTTCCAGATAAATAACCTTCAGAATTAGTCGAAATTAAATAAAGAGAACGTCATGATCAGAAATGCACAATCCCAGTTCGGAGTAGGCTCCTTCCAGCAAAAGCTTGCGATCGGAGATTTTCACTTGCTGGCGGATGTCGAGGCTGCTTCAGGGGGCGATAACACTGGCCCTTCCCCACATGAGTACTTGGCTGCTGCTTTAGCTTCTTGCACCAGCATGACCCTGAAAATGTACGCTGGTCGTAAATCGATGAACTTAACTAATGCAATTGTCACAGTGCAGGTTGAGCGTGAGAATGATATTGAAAAATTTAACCGTGATATTCAATTATTTGGTGAGTTAGCAGAAGAGGAAAAACAGCGCCTCTTAGAGATTGCCAATAAATGCCCAATTCATAAAGCACTCTCAGGCGAGATCCAAATAAAAACCCAGCTGGTTAACTAAACCAAGCTGGGCTGTAGTAAAAATAAATTTAGTTTGGGGCGGCAGGTGTTGAGCCGGTCTTACCGGCTTTGTAGCCAGCGTTATATTCTGATGCCTGTTGTTTCTTATAAGCATCATAAACATAGCCTGATGCTGCACCAACGGCCGCACCACCAACAGCACCCCAAATCGGATTGCCATGAAGAACGGCAGTACCAACAGCGCCGGCAGCTGCACCAATTCCTGCGCCAGACAAAGTGCGTTGTTCAGTATTACTCATATTTGAGCAAGCTGTCATAGCGAATACAGCAATGAGGAGGGCGATCATTTTTTTCATATAACTACTCCTAAGATTGAACGGATTTATTGTTTAGCACAAGGAAAGCGCACTGCTAAAAAGCCTAGAAATGTTCCCGCGGCTGGCTTGTCGGCAGCTTGAGGATTAGTGCCAGTCCATTTGACAAAATCACCAATGACTTCATCGCGTTGTGGGGCAGGTTGTTTAACGCAAATAAAGGGCTTAGCCTTTTGCGGATGACGCGTGGCTAAATAGGTGTCATAAATTGCCGTTGTATACCCAATGCAGAAACTCCGGGCCTCAGGACTTGCCGGTAATTTGCAGGAGTTCACTAATTCTTGAGTACTTAAGACGGGAACTTTTTCATCCGCATAGACGTTGCTAACGCAGCTGGCGAAGATGCTCAGAGCCACCAGTATTTTTTTCATGTAATCCCCCTTGAGTAAGTGATTTATAGCTATCAGTATATGATCGATTAGTCTAAACATGCGATCAATTAGGGTAATCCTATAATGACTTATGGCTATATTTGAACTTGACGGCATTGTCCCCTTATTAGCGAAGGGCGCATGGGTTGCTGAAAGCGCTGAAGTGATTGGTCGCGTAGAGCTTCATGAAAACGTGAGCATTTGGCCCCAGGTTGTGATTCGAGGTGATAACGATCTGATTCAGATCGGTGAGGGTAGTAATGTTCAGGATGCCTCGGTATTACATACCGACCCTGGCTTTGAGCTATTGATTGGTAAGCACGTCACAGTAGGTCATAAGGTGATGTTGCATGGATGCCAAATTGGTGATGGCAGTCTAATTGGTATCGGTGCCGTGATTTTGAATGGCGCCAAAATTGGTAAACATTGCCTAGTGGGCGCAGGTGCGCTTGTAACAGAGGGCAAAGAGTTTCCAGACGGTTCGATGATTTTGGGTTCACCAGCCAAAGTCGTGAAGATGCTTGATGATGAGCAAATAAAAAAGATCGAAGAAATTGCTGGACGTTACGTCAGCAATGCGCAGCGCTATCTAAAGACCCTCAAGCCTATTTCCTAATCTAGACTTGCCATGTCAGATATTCAATTTTGGATCAGCATTGTTGCCACCATTGCTTTCGCAGTAACGGGAGTGTTGGCGATTGCGGACCGTGGCGTTGATCTTTTTGGAGTCCTAGTGCTGGGGGTGATTACCGCAATTGGTGGTGGAACGATTCGAGACATCATTTTGGGTGTCCCCAGTTTTTGGTCACAAGCGCCACTGTATGTATGGCTTGCTTTAGCCGCCAGTATGGCTACCTTTGTTGCTGAATCTTTTTTTACTCAACCCCAAATTTATCGATCCATGCTGTATTTGGATGGTTTGGGCGCAGCCTTATTTGGCATTCAAGGGGCGTTCAAAGCATGGCAGCTGGATTTTGGTTTGCCAGTAGCACCAGTAATTTTGGGGGTAATCACCGCGATTGGGGGCGGCTTATTGCGAGATATTTTGGCAGGTAGAAAAACCTTACTCATGTCACATGAGTTGTATGCAATCCCCGTTACATTGGGATGTTGTCTTTATATTCTAGCGCTCAACTTTTTGCCGCAATACCGTCTCGAATCCGCAGTGCTGTGCATGTTCGCCATCTTTGGCTTGCGTGCAGCAGCGATTCATTGGAATTTGAGCGTGCCCAAAGCTTTCATCACTAAAACGCGCTAACTGCTCCATCGCTGCGGGGATCCCAGCCACCCCTTAAAGTGCCTGAAGGTTCGCGAATAATGCAGCCAGCATGTCCCACGGTTTCATCGAAGGCGTCGAGCATTTCAATTTCATGACCCAGTGCATGCAATTCTTTCGCAACCCAAGGGCTAAAGCGGGATTCGAGTTTGAGGCTGTCGCTTGTCTGACCCCAAGTACGCCCAAGTAACCAGCGTGGGCGACTGATGGCATCTTGTGGATCAAGGCCATACGTTGCCGTTCTGGTAAAGACTGCACATTGCGTTTGGGGTTGTCCATCGCCACCCATCGTTCCGTACACCATCGTCTTGCCATCTTTGAATAAAGCGAGTGCAGGATTGAGGGTGTGGAATGGTTTGCGATAAGGCTCAAGGTGATTGAGTGTTTTTGGATCTAGAGAAAAACTGCAGCCACGGTTTTGCCAATTGACGCCTGAACTTGGCAACACAATCCCGGCACCAAACTCGTGATAAATGCTTTGAATGAAAGAAACGCTATTGCCCTGTTTGTCAACTACACCCATCCAGATCGTATCCGCTGGACCTTTGCCCTGGCCCCAAGGTAATGCTTTTTCAGGATCAATATTTTTTGCTAGCTTCTTTAAAAAAGCAGGAGCTAAAAAAGATTGCGCATGTTTTTTCATGTATGCAGGATCGGTAACGAATTGATCGCGCACTTTAAACGCCTGCTTGGTTGCTTCAACACAGTGATGAACATATTCTGCGCTATCGACTTTGAAGCGCTTGAGATTGAGTTGATCCAGAATCCCTAGAATCATTAAGGACACAACACCTTGCGTTGGCGGGGTCATGTTGTAAACATTGCCCAAGCTATGTTTGAGCTCGAGAGGATCAATCAGCTTGGCATGATGGCGACGCAAATCACCAAGTCGTAGTGGGCTTCCTAGTTCAGCAAGCTCTTTGGCCAGCAGCTCAGCAAGATCGCCGCGGTAGTAATCCTCGGTTCCTTTTCTGGCAATTTGTCGTAAGGTTTTTGCCAGACGCTCTTGTTTGAAAATACTGCCGACTGCTGGAGCACATCCATTAACAAGAAAGGTTTCTGCAAAACCAGGAATGGGACTTAACTCTTCTCGTTTCTTAGCAGTCAAGCTAGATTGACTGAAAGTGACTGGCACACCAGCTTCTGCATAGTGAATTGCGTCTGCTAGTAATCGTGACAGCGGGATCTTGCCTCTTAAGGCCTTCTGAGAAAGTGCTTGTGCAGCCCCCCAGCCTGAAATCGTTCCTGCAACGGTATTTGCAGCTACTGCACCCCTGAAAGGGATGGCTTTAGTAATGCCTTGATTCGCATACCATTGTTTAGTGGCCAGGCCTGCAGCAGCCCCACAGGCATCAATGCCGCCCATGGCTTTGCCGGGGGAGTGAATGACCCAAAAAGAATCTCCGCCAATCGAGTTCATGTGGGGATACACCACGGCAATGGTTGCAGCTGCCGCAATCATGGCCTCCAATGCGTTACCGCCTTCTCGCAGAACGGCTACTGCAGATTCTGATGCTAGGGAATGAGGTGCAACCGCCATTCCTTGAATACCCCATTTTTGTTGCATATATCGACTTAGCCTTATTGAATACTCAATTGTAGATCGCGGGAAAACCCCAATCTGTTTTGATGAGGAATTACCCTAAGTAATGGATTTATCTCAAATTTTTCACAGCATAATTGCTTCGTTGTTTAAATCCATAAAAATATTTAGGAGCTACAGATGTCAACATCTACCAAAGCAGCCCCAATGACTGCTGAAGAACGCAAAGTTATTTTTGCATCTTCACTCGGAACAGTCTTTGAGTGGTACGACTTTTATCTATACGGTTCATTGGCTGCCATTATTGCCAAGCAATTCTTCTCAGGCTTAGATGCGGGCTCTGCTTTCATTTTCGCCTTATTGGCTTTTGCTGCCGGCTTTATCGTTCGCCCTTTTGGTGCATTGGTATTTGGTCGCCTCGGTGATTTGATTGGTCGTAAATACACCTTCTTAGTGACTATCCTGATTATGGGTGGATCCACCTTTGTAGTTGGTATTTTGCCAAACTATGCAACGATTGGTGTGACCGCTCCAGTGTTACTGATCGCTCTGCGTTTATTGCAAGGCTTAGCTTTAGGTGGCGAGTATGGTGGTGCGGCAACTTATGTTGCAGAGCACGCTCCAAATGGTAAGCGCGGTGCTTACACTGCTTGGATTCAGACCACAGCAACAATGGGTCTTTTCCTTTCCTTGTTAGTGATTTTGTTCACTCGTGAAATTACCGGACCTGATTTTGAAGTTTGGGGCTGGCGTGTTCCTTTCATCGTCTCGATTGCACTCTTAGGTGTTTCAGTATGGATTCGTATGTCAATGAATGAATCCCCTGCATTTAAGAAAATGAAAGAAGATGGCAAGCTGTCTAAGTCACCTTTGGGCGAATCTTTCGGCCAATGGAAGAACTTGAAGATTGTGATCTTGGCTTTGTTTGGTTTGGTTGCTGGCCAAGCTGTGGTTTGGTACACAGGCCAGTTTTATGCTTTGTTCTACCTAACTCAAGTTCTCAAAGTAGATGCTAAGACAGCTAATCTATTGATTGCGGCTGCCTTGTTGGTTGCCACACCATTCTTTGTCGTATTTGGTAGCTTGTCCGACAGAATTGGTCGTAAGGTGATCATCATGGGCGGTTTGTTGTTGGCGGTGATTACCTATATTCCAAATACTCCAGTCTCCGTATTCAATGGACTGACACACTTTGCGAATCCTGCATTGGAAAATGCAATGGCTACATCACCAGCGACAATTACTGCTGATTTGTCTGAATGTACTTTCCAGTTCAACCCAACCGGTACTGCGAAGTTCACCAGCTCTTGCGATATTGCAAAACAGGTGATGGCTTCCAACTCCGCTAGCTACACCACAGTGGCTGGACCAGCAGGCAGCGTGGCTAAGGTCAAGATTGGCGAAACTGAGATTGAAGGTTATTCATCAAAAGGTCTCGATCCAGCTGAAGCAAAAGCAAAAGATGCAGCATTTAAGAAAGCGATTCGTGATGACTTGACAGCTGCCGGCTATCCAGTCAAAGCGGATCCAGCTGCAATTAACTACTTTGCAACCTTCTTGCTCTTGGCTTTCTTGGTCTTGTTGGTAACGATGGTGTACGGCCCAATCGCTGCAATGTTGGTAGAGATGTTCCCAACCCGTATTCGTTACACCTCAATGTCCTTGCCATACCATATTGGTAACGGTTGGTTCGGTGGCTTGCTGCCAACCATCTCCTTTGCCTTGGTAGCGCAGAACGGTAACATTTACTACGGTCTCTGGTACCCAATCATCATTGCTGCAATGACATTGGTTATAGGTACCTTGTTCGTTCGTGAAACTAAAGATGTGGATATTTACGCACGTGACTAAGTAGTTGAATACAGTCTTACTGAGCTTTAATAAGAACCCGACCACTTGGTCGGGTTTTTTATTCCCATAAATCTTGCTGTTTACTGCGATGGAGTAATGCCGTATTTTGATCGGCAATCGATGTTTGGCGGCTGCCAGGTATGAGTTCGATACCGGCACCAGCAGCGAGTGCGCCGACCCGATTGACCCTGAGATACCAGCCACTGAAACCCGATTGCAGCATGGCTTTAGCGGCACCCTTGTATCCCATCTTGGCATTGAACTTAAAGCAGGGCTCGCGCAATTTGACTACTGAGAACTCAAGATCGCCGATGATGAGAATGTCACCAACGTATACATTCGTCTCGAGTAAGCCTTCGATAGTGAAGTTTTCCCCAAGGGACCCTGGCGTTAAATTGACAGGCCGTTTTGTTTCTCGTGTGAGGAGTTCGTTCCAAAAAACGTAATGTTCGGATGGATATACATAAATGGCTTTTTCAATTCCGCCATGAACTGTGAGGTCGGCCTGCTCATCACCTTGCACACCCAGCTTGGTAATTTCTACTGAAATGGGATTATCGAGATTGCTAATCGATTGCTTATGAATAGCTGATATCACCCTAGAGGGTTCGGAACCGTTTTGAGCAAATAGTCCGCTTACTTTTCCAATGGAAATGGAGAGGAGCTTTCCAGAGGGAGCTTGAGTCATATTAGGGTCACTTTCAGTTGGGCTTTAAAATAGGGGTAATGACTTACTTTTATGAATACTTGCTGCCATTGCTTTACCGCGTCAGTATCTACTGTGCAAATGCATTTCTGGATGATCCAGCAATGCTGGCTTTTGTCTTTTGCTAAGAATCTAGCAAAGATACCTCAATTTAATATCTTGCGCTAATGGCTTCTCCCAATAGGGGGAGTCATAAAGAGTGGTTAGTATTGATTTATTAACTCATCCATCCAATCATTTTTAGGGTTTTGATCATGATTAAAAAAATACTCACGATAGCACTTGCAAGTACTTTTGCTTTGAGCCCAATGACAGGTAATGCTTGCACCAGTTTTTTATTAAAAGGTAATGATGGTGGCTTCGTATATGGCCGCACGATGGAATTCGGTTTACCTCTTAAGTCCCAACTTACCGTCATTCCTCGTAATTACCAAGCGCAAGGTGTTGGCGTAGATAGCAAGCCTGGTTCTGGCTTGAATTGGACCACCAAATATGCCGCTGTTGGAATGAATGGCTTAGGCCTGCCAGTGCTAGTCGATGGTATGAATGAAAAAGGTTTGGTAGGGGGTTTGCTGAATGCACCCAATACTGCCGAGTATCAAAAAGTAAGTCCTGCTGATTCCGCTAATAGCATCGCCTCGGTACAAATGCTGATGTATGCCTTAACGAATTTTGCGACTGTAGGTGAAGTAAAAGTCGGCTTTGAAAAGATCAAAGTGAATCGCTCAATTATTCCTGCATTTCATAATCAATCAGCACCAGTGCGGATGACTTTGCATGATGCAACAGGTAAGAGCATCGTGATTGAGTATCTCAAGGGCGAGCTAGTGATTACAGATAATCCTGTGACTGTGATGACCAATGATCCCGCCTTCAGAGATCAGCTCAATAGCATTGGTAACTACGCAAACTTGACCCCAGTTGAAAAAGATCCGATGGTGATCAATGGGGTCGCTTATGTTCCTCCTAGTTCTGGCAGTGGCTTGCATGGCTTGCCTGGCGATTACCTGAGCCCAAGTCGATTTATTCGCGCACTCTTCCTGTCAAAATCTGCACCAACGAATGTGAGTACGGATCAGCAAACCCATACGGCTTGGCATATCTTGGGTAGCTTTGATATTCCGCCTGGCGCGATTAGCTTGCCAGCAACCAATGCCTATGGTGGCGGCGCTGGTGGAATTGAGATTACTGAGTGGACTGTTGTAGCCGATAACAAAAACATGATGTACTACGTCAAAATGTTTGAGACTACGAATGTGCAGTCATTTGATATGAAGAAAATCGATTTCAATGCTAAAGATGTTAAGTACTACGATCTGAATAAACCTCAGACCTATATTCCAATTAATTAAAACGTATGTCGCAGATGTATTCCTATGAACCCAAGAATGGACATGGCTTATCCCATGATCCATTTAATGCCATTGTTGGGCCCAGGCCGATTGGGTGGATTTCTTCGCAAAGCAAAGCGGGTGTAGCCAATCTTGCTCCTTATAGTTTCTTTAATGCCTTTAACTATGTTCCACCCATCATTGGCTTTTCTAGCGTGGGCTACAAAGATACGGTCAGAAACATTGAAGAGACGGGTGAGTTTGTTTGGAACTTAGTTACCAAAGATTTGGCTGAAGTGATGAATCAATCTTCGGCCGCTTTTCCACCCGAAACCAGCGAGTTTGATGCCCTCAGTCTTGAAAAGGCTGCATCCAAATTAGTGATTCCCCCAAGAGTGGCGAAGGCTAAAGTTGCATTTGAATGTAAGTGCACCGAGATCCTTCAACTCAAAGGGATTTCAGGGGAAAAAGTGGAGACTTGGTTGGTATTGGGGGAGGTGGTGAATATTCATATCGATCAATCTTTATTAAAAGACGGTATCTATGACACTGCTACTGCAGGTCATATCCTCAGGGCTGGGGGCCGTGGTGATTACTTCACAATTGGACAAGATCAGCTCTTTGAGCTATTGAGACCTCGCTAAGAGTTGTTTTTCATCTTATAATAACTAGTTCGGCGAATTAGCTCAGCTGGTTAGAGCGACGGAATCATAATCCGCAGGTCCGGGGTTCAAATCCCTGATTCGCCACCAAATTGAAGGCCATTGCGTTGCGCAGTGGCCTTTTTCATATCTGGGGTTTAATGAATGATGGCTAAAGTTTGGAACTTTATTTTCTTTCAAGTAGGGTGGTTTGCTTGTGTTTTGGGTGCGGCCCATAACCAGGCATTCTGGGCGGTACTTGGAACCCTGCTCTATGTATTTTTTCATATATGGCAATCTGAGGATCGGAAGGCGGAGGGGGTTCTATTATGCAAAGCCTTTCTATACGGAGTGAGTGCTGACTCACTAATAATGAATTTAGGCTTTTTAGGCTTTAATGATGTTTGGCCCAGTCAATATTTATCCCCTGCCTGGATGTGGGCGCTATGGATATTGGTCGCCAGCACGATCAATGGCTCTTTGATCTGGTTAAAAGGGAGGCCCATATTGGGGGCTGCGCTGGGAGCAATTGCAGGACCCCTCTCATACGAGGCGGGAATGAAGTTGGGAGCGGGTAACTGGGGTATGGGCGACAAATTACCGGGTATGGCCCTGATATCTCTAGTGTGGGCTGTCGCTATCCCCTTATTTTTCTATTGGAATAAAACAACAAGCGACAGGGCCTGAAAGAAAAATCTGTAAATTCCTTGGCATGAGGGCTTGCAAGAACTACTGTTTTTATATACAGTAACTTCTAAGTTGTTAAACAGCCAGTAAATCTACGGGAAATAGCCCTAAACATAGCGAAAAAGGAATCAAAATGGCCTTGGATGATAAGAAAAAATCAGCCTCCTCAGAGTTTGAGGGGATGAGCGGAGACAAGCAAAAGGCGCTAACAGCAGCATTAGCGCAGATTGAAAAGCAGTTCGGCAAAGGCTCCATCATGCGATTGGGCGATGCTGAGATCAGCCAAGATATACAGGTCGTATCCAGTGGCTCATTGGGTTTAGACATTGCACTTGGGGTTGGCGGTTTAGCACGTGGTCGCGTCATCGAAATCTACGGCCCAGAATCTTCCGGTAAAACAACCTTAACCTTGCATGCCATTGCAGAAATGCAAAAGTTAGGTGGAACCTGTGCATTTATCGACGCAGAGCATGCTCTGGATGTGCAGTACGCATCTCGCTTGGGTGTGGACGTGAATAATTTACTAATCTCTCAGCCAGACACTGGTGAGCAAGCATTGGAAATTGCCGATGCATTAGTGCGCTCAGGCTCAATTGACTTAATCGTCATTGACTCCGTAGCAGCTTTAGTGCCAAGGGCAGAGATTGAAGGTGATATGGGTGATTCATTGCCAGGCTTACAGGCGCGTTTAATGAGTCAAGCATTGCGTAAATTGACTGGCGCCATTAAGCGGACCAATACAACAGTCATTTTCATTAACCAAATTCGGATGAAGATTGGTGTGATGTTTGGCTCCCCAGAAACAACAACCGGTGGTAACGCCCTGAAGTTTTACGCATCCATGCGTTTAGATATCCGCCGTATTGGCAGTATCAAAAAGGGTGACGAGGTTGTTGGTAATGAAACCCGCGTTAAGGTCGTTAAGAATAAGGTTTCACCACCATTCCGTGAAGCTATCTTTGACATCATGTACGGCGCTGGCATCTCTAGAGAAGGCGAGATTATCGACATGGGAGTTGAAGCAGATTTGGTTGAAAAGTCTGGCTCTTGGTATAGCTATAACGGCGATCGTATTGGTCAAGGTAAAGATAATGTCCGCGATTTCTTAAAAGAGAATCCAGAAATTGCTAAGGATATTGAGAGCAAAATACGTGAGAAGTTGGGTGTCAAAGCCGGTACAGCAGTAGTAGCAGATGTAATAGGCGAAGAAGAGGAAGTCGAATAATTCGATGTCTGAATTTAGCAGTAAAGCCAAACAAGGCCCGAGTTTAAAAGCTCGGGCTTTGCGCCTTTTATCTTCGAGAGAATATAGCCGTAAGGGTTTGGCTGCTAAGTTACAAGAGTCGATGGTGCGATCGATGAAAAAAAATCTATCGGCTAATGATGCTGAGCCCAAACTGGCTGCAACTGATGTAACGAAACAGATAGAGGCAGTCCTCGATGATTTTGAGGCTCGCGGCTGGCTCTCGGATGAGCGCTTTGCTGAAGCCCTTGTGCGGCGTCGAAGTGAGCGCTATGGGGCGCGCAAAATTCAGGATGAGCTCTTGCAGGCTGGGGTTGATCCCACAAAGACCAGCACCTTAATACGGGGATTAAGGGAAACCGAGCGAGAGCGGGCCCAAGAGCTTTGGCAGCGAAAGTTTGGAGTTCTGGCTGAGGATCAGAAAGAACGAGCCAGGCAGTACCGTTTTCTGGCTTCAAAGGGCTTTAGTGCCGATGTGGTGAGCAAGATTGTTGGCGGCCGTTCCCTAGACTAGGGGAATTACGGATAGATCAGGCCATCTTGCGGCGTTGCAGCATGCTAGACTTCAGAGGTCGATAAAGCCTGACAGATTTATTCAATTTGCTTGTCACAAGCATGGGTGAAAATCTCTGACTAGAGGGTGAAGTTGGCCTTACTAATCCACATCACTTCCATCAAAAGATACCGTTTCCGGAGTCATTATGAAAATTCACGAGTACCAAGGCAAAGAACTTTTGCGCCAATTTAATGTGCCAGTTCCTAATGGCATACCTGCATTTAGTGTTGATGAGGCTTTGGCTGTAGCTCAAAAACTGGGCGGACCTGTTTGGGTGGTGAAAGCGCAAATTCATGCGGGCGGCCGAGGTAAGGGCGGTGGCGTGAAGCTGGCAAAGAGCATGGATGAGGTAAAAAAATATGCTTCAGAGATTTTGGGTATGCAATTGAAGACGCATCAAACTGGGCCAGAAGGCCAGAAGGTTAACCGTCTGCTGATCGAAGATGGTGCAGATATTAAAAAAGAGTATTACTTCAGCATCGTGACTGATCGTGGCACACAAAAGAATGTGATCATGGCTTCAAGCGAAGGCGGTATGGATATTGAAGAAGTTGCTGCCACCCACCCTGAAAAAATTATTAAAGTATTTGTTGATCCCTTGATTGGCTTGACAGATGCGCAGTGCGATACGGTAGCCAAGGGGATTGGTATTCCGGATGCGTCGATACCGATGGCTCGCGATGTATTTAAAAACCTCTACAAGACTTATTGGGATACCGATGCATCCTTGGTCGAGATCAATCCACTGATTCTGGAAGGCAATGGCAAGATTAAGGCCTTAGATGCCAAATTTAACTTTGATCCAAACGCCCTGTATCGCCACCCAGAAATCGTTGCCTATCGCGATATCGACGAAGAAGATGCAGCCGAGATTGAGGCTTCTAAATTTGATCTTGCTTATATCTCTTTAGACGGCAACATTGGCTGCTTAGTGAACGGTGCCGGTCTAGCAATGGCAACGATGGATACGATTAAGTTATTCGGTGGCGAACCAGCCAACTTCTTGGATGTCGGCGGTGGTGCTACTGCTGAGAAGGTGACCGAAGCTTTTAAGATTATGCTGAAGAATAAACATGTTGAAGCAATTTTGGTCAATATTTTTGGTGGAATTATGCGTTGTGATGTGATTGCTGACGGAGTAGTAACTGCTTGTAAAGCAGTCAATCTCACTGTACCTCTAGTGGTGCGCATGAAAGGCACTAACGAAGAATTGGGTAAGAAGATTCTGGCTGAATCTGGTTTACCAATCATCAGCGCTGACTCCATGGCTGAAGCTGCAACCAAAGTTGTTGCCGCTGTTGCTAAAAACAAATAATCAGGGAACTCTGAAAATGTCTATATTGGTTAATAAAAATACTAAAGTGATTACGCAAGGAATTACCGGTAAGACCGGTCAGTTCCATACTGAAAAATGTCAGGAGTATGCCAACGGCAAGAATTGTTTTGTTGCTGGCGTAAATCCCAAAAAAGCAGGCGAGTCGATTTTCAATATTCCGATCTATGGAACTGTCAAAGAAGCTGCTCAGCAAACTGGTGCAACTACTTCAGTCATTTATGTGCCGCCCCCAGGCGCCGCCGCAGCTATTTGGGAAGCAGTAGAAGCAGATCTTGATTTTGTGATCTGCATTACTGAAGGTATTCCCGTCAGAGATATGTTGGAAGTGCGTAATAAGATGAAGGCTAAGGAAGCGGCTGGCGGTAAAAAGACTTTATTGCTGGGGCCAAATTGCCCTGGAATCATCACACCTGATGAAATTAAGATCGGCATCATGCCAGGACACATTCATAAAAAAGGTCGCATTGGGGTTGTTAGCCGCTCAGGAACTTTGACCTATGAGGCTGTGGGTCAGCTCACCGCAATCGGTTTAGGTCAATCCACTGCTGTTGGTATTGGTGGCGACCCTATCAATGGTCTAAAACATATCGACATCATGAAGATGTTTAATGAAGATCCCGATACTGATGCAGTGATCATGATTGGTGAGATTGGTGGGCCTGATGAGGCCGAAGCAGCCCGTTGGTGTAAAGACAATATGAAAAAGCCCATCGTTGGTTTTATTGCGGGTGTAACGGCTCCTCCCGGCAAGCGCATGGGTCATGCCGGTGCATTGATTTCTGGTGGAGCCGATACTGCAGATGCTAAATTGGCCGTGATGGAGGAGTGTGGCTTTAAGGTCACTAAGAATCCATCTGAGATGGCTGCTTTATTAAAGGCAATGTTGTAAAGATCTTGTTTTGACATAGGGCAGGCAAAAAAGTCTGCCCTATGACGTAGTTCATAAATAAAATAATGTAGGAGACAACATGGACTTTTCAGTTTTATCAGAAGCCCCATTCTGGACAGCTTTACTATCCATCATCGTTGCAAATATTCTCCTGTCGGGCGAT
Organism: Polynucleobacter sp. MWH-P3-07-1; assembly: GCF_018687555.1. Lineage (NCBI taxonomy): Bacteria > Pseudomonadati > Pseudomonadota > Betaproteobacteria > Burkholderiales > Burkholderiaceae > Polynucleobacter > Polynucleobacter sp. MWH-P3-07-1. The sequence continues at coordinate 1,473,541 of NZ_CP061296.1, read as the reverse complement.
AACGCCGTAGTAATTGCGATGGCCTCGCGTAATCTTGCTAAATATCAGCAAAAGCAGGCGATCTTTTGGGGCAGTGCAGCCGCTATTATTTTGCGTGTGATTTTGACTGTGACGGCAGTCCAGTTATTGGCGCTTCCTTACCTAAAAATTATTGGCGCTATCTTATTGGTCTATATCGGAGTTCAACTCTTAGCTGATAGCGGTGAGGAAGACGAGCTTCATGGACACTCTAATATTTGGGCTGCTATACGAACAATCTTAGTGGCTGATCTGGTCATGAGCCTTGATAATGTGATTGCAGTTGCTGCAGCCGCTCAAAAAGGCCCTGAGGAAACCCGGCTTGTTTTGCTGATAGTAGGGTTAGGATTGTCTATCCCATTGATTATTTTTGGTAGTACTGTTTTGCTAAAAGTCATGGATCGCTTTCCAATCATTATTACTGTTGGTGCTGGCCTGTTAGGTTTGCTTGCCGGTGGAATGTTGGTCGAAGATCCTGCGATTAAAGATTCTCTACAGGCGGCAATAGCTGATGCTCATATGATTTTTGAAGGTGTTGGAATTGTGATTGTGATCTTGCTAGGAAGTTATTTAAAAAAGAAAGAAGCTAGCAAGACCCTAGGGTAGATCATTTTAAGATTTCATATTTTTCAGAAAAGCCAGTCTTCAATACTGGCTTTTCTGACTTTAGGCGGGGTAGAAATTTCTCAGTACAGGGTAGAAGATCTTGCTTTTCACCTCAGGAGAATTTGATATGCAAAAAATAGTTCGATTGGATGATCAATTGCTTGATGAGCAAGAACGGGGATTTACCTTAATTGAGGTAATGGTGGTTGTGGCCATCATTGGAATATTAGTTGCAATAGCGGTACCGCAGTATCAAGACTATATCGCCCGTAGTCGTGTGGTTGAGGGTATGAATTTGGCTTCTAGTGCAAAACTTGCTGTAACGGAAGCTTTTGCAAGTCGTGGGACTATCTCGATGGATGAGGCCACTCAAGGGTCCTTCTCATTTAACCCAACGAGAAGCGTTAAGGAAATTGAAATTACTCGATCGGGAGCAATTGCCATTGATTTCCAAGTGAGTGTTGCGCCTGAAGGAAAGAATACTTTGCATCTCGTCCCCACAAATGATCCTGATGCAAATATCCCTAAGCCAATTGATTTATCAAAACCTGAGGGTTCAACCTGGGCAGGCGGTTGGACTTGTAGATCGGCAGAAACAAATCTATTGCCTCAGTTGCTGCCTTCAGAATGTAGAGTATCTAAATAATGAATGAGATCGCTAACAACGATCTCATTGCCTATTGATGACTGCGAGTGTCACATAAATTATGAAGATAAAATAACCTCATGAATCCTCAACTTCAGCTCATGCTTCAGCAGGCTATTGAAGCCTTTCAAGGTGGTAACTTTGAGAGAGCTGCTACGATTTTGCAAAGACTCATTCAGGTCGATCCCAAGAATCTGCCAGCCCTGCATATCTTGGGCTTAATTAGAGCCTCACAAGCCAATTTCAAAGAGGCTGCCCATTTATTAGGTAGAGCAGCCCGCATCCATCCCAATGATGCCTCCATTCAATACAACCTAGCTAAAGTCCTTAGTGATATTGGCTCAGATAATGAGTCAATCCCACACCATAAAAAAGCAGTAGAGCTGGCACCCCATAACCCAGAAGCCTGGCTCAACTATGGCAAAACAGAATCCAATCTCGGACGTCATGAAAATGCGTTGATTCATTACGATAAAGCGCTTAGCCTGGAGCCAGGTTTTGTCCAAGCGCTCTCTAATAAAAGCGCAACCCTAAGAGAACTTAGGCGCTTTGAAGATGCTTTAGCTTGTGCTGAGAAAGCCCTCGCTATTAGTCCAGATTTAGCTGAAGCTTGGTCTAATAAGGCGGTGAATTTACACGAGCTTGGATATTATGAAGAGGCAATCACTCATTACGACCAAGCCATAACTTTAAAGCCAGACGATTACGCGGCTTGGACAAATAAGGGGGTTACTTTAAAGGCCCTAAAACGTTATGAAGAGGCAATCACTCATTTTGATCAAGCCCTTGCTCTAAAGCCAGATTATCACGAAGTATTAGCGAACAAAGGGGCTGTTTTAAATGACTTAAAACTTTATAGCCAAGCTATGGCTTGCTACGATAAAGCGCTCAGTTTTAACCCTGAGTATCACCAAGGATGGCTTAATAAAGGAATCACTTTAAAGGAATTAAATCAGCCAGCGGATGCAAGAAGTGCTTTTAAAAAAGCGATTGAGTTAGTCCCTGAGTCAAATGCGGCCCACTGGGGAAAACTATTTACATCAATACCTATCATTTCCTCTTCAAATGAAAGCGTTCAATCATTAAGAGAGGTATTTATTTCTGATCTCCATAAGTTGGATAAATGGTTTTGTGATGATAGGCTTGATGGGGCACATGAAGTGGTAGGATCTACTCAACCGTTTTATTTAGCATATCAAGCGCAGAATAATAAAGATCTTCTAAATTTATATGGCTGCATTTGTCATCGGATCATGGCCCATTGGCAAAAAGTGAATATGCTGGAACGGAGCATAAAAAAAGAGAACACTAAAATTCAGATTGGGATTATTGGCGAACAAATTTGTAATCATTCTGTTTGGAATGCTATTACCAAGGGTCTATTATTAAATCTCGATACCAGTAAATTTGAGGCTCATATTTTTCATTTGGGAACTGCTGTTGATAATGAAACTCTATCTGCAAGAGATAAGGTAAAAACTTTTACTGACAATCAGTTTTCATTGCTGGGTTTATCAAAATTGATTCTTGAAAAAAATCTTGATATTTTGCTTTACCCTGAGATTGGTATGCATGCGCTAACGATGCAGTTGGCTTGTTTACGACTTGCCCCAATACAAATTGCCGCTTGGGGGCACCCCGAAACCACAGGCTTGCCAACCATTGACTATTATTTATCGGGCGAGCTCTTTGAGAGTGACTTTTCACAAGATGCTTACACTGAAACCTTAATTAAATTGCCTAACCTAGGCTGTAGTTATTCTCGGCTATCTATAAGCCCCTCAGTTATTGATCTTGAACAGTTCGGCATCAGCCGCCATGAGCCAATCTTAATATGCCCGGGAGCTCCATTTAAATACGCCCCAAAAAATGATTGGATTTTTGTTGAAATAGCGAAGCGTTTAGGTAAATGCAAGTTTATTTTTTTCAAAGATCAAAATAATTTGGCAGAAATTTTAAAAAAACGTCTCAATAATGTTTTTCAAGAATCTAACTTGGCTCTTAGTGATTATATTGTTTTCATCCCCTGGCTAAAATCAGAACAGTTTTATGGGGTTATGAAGCTTGCAGATGTATTCATGGATACCATTGGATTTTCAGGATTTAATACTGCAATGCAAGCAATTGATTGTGCACTGCCAATTGTGACTCAAGAAGGAGACTTTATGAGGGGCCGTTTTGCAAGCGGCATCCTAAAAAGAATGAAAATGCCTGAATTAATTGCAGATTCTGATCAAAGCTACATTGAATTAGTTATCCGACTTGTACAAGATAAGTTATATCACTCTCAAATTGTTAATAAGATGAATGAAATGAAACAGGTTCTATACGATGACCCAGAGCCAATTCGTGCGCTTGAAAATTTTTTATTGACTGCAGTCAAATTGTCGAGCTGAAATATCATTCCAACCAATACCTACCTTATAAAATAACAACAATGGCATCTTTAGATACAAATTCCCTAGACCAATCAATCACTATTGGAGTCTCTGCATACGGCAATCACGAAACAACCAAGCATTGCCTAAGAGTGATTCTGGATGGGCTGAAGGGAAATTATGAATTAATCTTGGTTGATGATTGCTCGCCTGATGATGGTTTAATTACTAAGCTTTTCATCGAGGCCGCCAAAGAGCACAAAAATACAAAAATTTATAGATTTGATGAGAACAAAGAATACAGCGGAAGTCTGAATTGTATTCTCTCCGAGTCTACGGGGGATAAGGTTTTTTTTGTATCAAATGATATTTTTATATCGCCTTCTTATGTAAAGGCATTATTAGAAGTTGCTGACAGTAGTCCGAATATTGGGATAGTGAGGGGCGTTTCTAATTTTGTAGATAACTGTGGAAAAAAAACTCACAACATCAACATTGTGGATAAAATCAAGCATCTAGGTGATGTTGCAACTTTTGGGGAAGAGTTATTCGAATTAGAAAAAAATTCTTATCTCGAAGAGAATTTTTTAACTGGCGATGCATTCATGACTAAAAGAGAAGTGATAACAAAAATAGGTACTTTTGACCCCCTTTTTTACGGATACTTTGCCGATCATGATTATGGAATTAGAGCAATGCGGGCTGGCTTTAAGTTAGCGGTTGCTAAAGGTGCTTTTGCTTTTCACCATAGAAATTCAAATTTTGATTATTTAGAAAAAAATGCACGAGAGAAAAAGCTGAACGCAAGATGGGCTAAGATCTACGAAAATTGGGCTCGTTTTAAACTCAAATATGATTTACCTATTGATAGAATGTATGAATTAGATATGCTTGCTCGCATGGACTGGGATTCTTTGAATACTCACGCGAAAGACTGTGTCAAACTCTATGTTCCACCTGTGGATTATTCTAAGTATCTGATTGCCTCTTGATTGGATTGATGCGATACATTACCCTTAAGCTCGATGAGGTGCAAAGTTACATGCCCCTGATACTCCACTAAGCTTAGCATTTACTTCTCCGACTTCCAATCCCCGGTCTTCCCACCACTCTTTGCTAAGAGCCTGATATCGCCCATAACCATGCCCCTATCGACTGCTTTGCACATATCGTAGATGGTGAGGAGTGCAATTTGGACTGCGGTGAGCGCCTCCATTTCAACACCGGTAGGGCCAGTAGTTTCAGCTTGCACCGTGCAATTGATGGCATTCTCTTTTGGATCTGACCCAAACTCTAGGCTGAGGTGTGTCAGGACGAGTGGATGGCATAGTGGGATTAATTCAGAGGTTTTCTTGGAGGCTTGAATCCCGGCGATTCTAGCGATTCCCAAAACATCCCCTTTTTTGTGGCTGCCCGCTGTGATCATTTGCAGAGTTTCTGCCTGCATGGAGATTCGGCCTGAGGCAATCGCAATCCGATGGGTATTAGGTTTATTTCCAACATTAACCATATGGGCTTGGCCACTGTCATCAAAATGGGTAAGTTTGTTCATGGAATAGTTTTACCATATAGGGATGGATGATATAAAAATATCGTATTTGACATCCCTTGCTCGGAGTTATCTGACCTATTTTCTTGTCATGATTCTGACGATGTCGAGTAATACGCGATTGGCATGGGGCGCCGGTACAGCGTCTACGGCCCCTCCAGGTGATGTTTCTGTAGAGGGAAATTCAACTGCGATTCAGAATATTGGGCGAGCCATGCAATCACCCGATGCCCGCTCTGCTAATTTACCAACACGCCCAGCGGCGCCAACCCAGCCCAATATTGTTCTCCCGGATATGGGTGATCCAGGCGGGGATGCACTAAGTCGGGTTGATGAGCGTAAGTACGGCGAAATGATCATGCGACAAATTCGGCCGGATCCGGACTACTCGAATGATTTACCTCTGTACGATTATCTGAATGAGATGGAAAGACGTCTCTTGCAATCCGCCAAACGTTTGCAATTGGGTGGTGCCAATGAGCAAGGCAGTGGCGCTTATCAGTATGAAATTTTTGCTGTCAAAGATAGCTCGATTAATGCTTTTGCATTGCCTGGTGGATTTATCGGCTTTCACACGGGCTTAATTGTGAGCGCCGAAACAGATTCGGAAGTAGCCTCCGTCATGGGGCACGAAACTGGCCACGTTCTACAACGACATATGGCACGTCAGTTAGATAAGCAATCGACCAATACGATGATCGCCTTGGCGGGTATGGTGTTGGGTGCTCTTGCAGCCTCGCGAAATCCCAGTGCCGCCGCTGGGCTGATACAGGGCGGTCAAGCTATTGCCGTTAATAATCAGCTTTCATATTCTCGTGATGCAGAGCGAGAGGCAGATCGAGTGGGATTTCAGATTCTGAGTGGCAGCGGTTATGACATTCATGGAGCACCAGATTTCTTTCAGCGCTTACAAAAAGCCACCGGCATTATGGATAGTGGCGTGCCTGCCTATGTTCGGACTCACCCTCTAACGACGGATCGCATCGCGGATATGCAAGATCGGGTTCGTTCTATGCCTAACCGCACCGTTCCAACAAATATTGAGTTTTACTTTATTAAAGCCCGCGCTCGACTGGAGCAGTCTGGAACAACCAGTGGACTTTATGATCTCAAGAATATTTTTGACAGCCTGAGTAAACAAGCGCAACCCGGAAAGCAAATGGAAGGTCTGTATGGCCTTGCTCTGATTGCACAACGCCAAGGCAAAATTGATCAGGCCGAAGCTTATCTTCAGGATGCTCGTAAAGTTGCCCATGCAGAAATTGCACCGAACTCTTCTGTGCAGAGACAAAGCCTATCCTTAGATATCACTGCCTCTGAGTTAGCGCTTGCCAAAGGAAAAAATGACGATGCTCTACAGATTGCGCAGGCTACCTTAAAGGCATACCCCCAATCTTATGCAGCAGGTGCCGCCCTCATCAATGCTGAGCTCAAAATGGGGCGAACCAATGAGGCAATTACATGGTTGAAGGCGCGCACTAAAGCTCAGCCAAATGAAATTCTTTGGTGGGGTCTCTTATCTCAAGCTTATGATCAGGCAAAAAATGATCCAATGCGCCATTACGCTTTAGGTGAGAAATATGCTTTAGAGGGGTCTTGGAATGCAGCAATTGAGCAGCTGAAAATTGCCAGATCAATAGGGGGATCAGATTTTTACCAAGCCTCTATGATCGATGCTCGCTTAAGAGATATGCAGAGACGTTTTCAGGAAGAGCAAAAAGATCTGGGTAAAACCAGTGGTTAGTATTGAATAGATTTAGTGTAGACCGTGCAGAGTCGTAGGCGCATCAAAAGTATCTTCAGTAGAGTGGCTGGCATGTAAATGAGCAATTCGCCATCCTTGACTATCTTGTAGCAATACCAATGTAATGTTCAGAAAGAAAGCCGCTTCAATTTGATCTGCTTTCAAATGGACGGCTTCAGTGGTGTCATAAATTGCTGCACCCAGAATTGTGTGATTAATGCATGCAATTGGCTCCAGAAATAAGGGCTGTTTGGACAACAATCTCTCAAGGCCATCCCGAATTTCTGCATGACCCGTTAGGCGCTGACCTTCTGGTAAAACGCAAGTAATAGAATCATCATCAAGCCAAATGTCGAGAGCAGTTTGCACATCCCGATTTCTGAGGGCCTCACGCCAAGCATCAACCACATCATCTGCGTTATGAAAGAGTCTGGCAAGTTTTGACATGATGGCTTTCTGACTGAGTTCTTATTCTGCGGTAATGCTATTAAACACCTGTTCTGGGGAAATTCCCTTTAGGCATTTTAGATGCCCCAAAGGACATTCTCTGCGATGACAAGGGCTACAGGGTAAGTTCAGCCAAATGACTTTTGCCTTACTGGATAGAGGCGGTGTATGTTTGGGGTCACTAGATCCGAAGATGGCAATTTGCGGCTTCTGAAGGGCTGCTGCAATGTGCATTAACCCGGAGTCATTGCTAATCACAGTCTTGCTGAGACCAATGACTGCCATCGCTTCATCAAGCGAGGTCTCTCCGCACCAGTTATGAATTCTGTCCGGATTTTGCTGAGCAATGATTTGACCTGAGTGATGATCGCTCTGGCTGCCTAATAAAATAATTTGATTCTCGATGTTTTGACCCAATACCTTTTCGGCGAGTGCTGCAAAGTAATCTGCTGGCCAGCGCTTAGTGACACCATATTCTGCACCGGGACAAAAGATATACAGTGCATGTGGTTTGATATTGGCACGTGCTAATTTATCTTGCGTGGTGTGAGTGATTTCGGCAGAGCTTTGTAAGCTGGGAACTGGCGATCCTGTATTTTGGGCTTGCCCCTCGTTATTAAGAAGATGGGCTAGGGCTAAATAGCGCTCAACCATCGGAGGCCGCTCTGTTTTGCTTGGATTGTTCAGTGCAAAATTAATGAGACCAAAGCGTGCTTCACCACGATAACCAAGACGAAAAGGAATGTTTGCTAGCCATGGAATCAGTGCGGATTTAAAGCTATTAGGCAAGACATAGCAAGCCTGATAAGACTTTACTTTCAAGTCTTGCGCTAATTGCCTACGCAAGGCCCATTGCAGTTTTTTGTGTTCAAGCGGGGCTTCAATGACAGAATGAATTTCTGGGCATGCTCGGTATATTGGGGCTACCCATGGAGTAGCCAAAACATCAATTTGTGACTTGGGGTAATTGAGCTTAAGTGCCGCCAAAAAAGGCTGAGACATAACAGCGTCTCCAATCCAGTTGGGGGCAATGATCAGAATACGGTGCATAAGAGGGTATCCCGATGACGCATCTCAATATTGGTGGAGATGCGAATGGATTTAGTGCCCGCGGGGCGCTGTTCCAGGAATGAGTTTGTATTCGGTGCCACAGTAGGGGCACTTCGCTTCGCCGGTATCAGTGATATCCAAAAAGACTCGTGGATGAGAGTTCCAACTTGGAGTTTTATTCGTTGGACAGTGCAAAGGAAGATCTTTGCCGTCCACCATCACAATATTTGCTTCACTCATATGATTTCCCAATGATTGAAATGATTACTTTACGTAGGTTAGCCAAGATTGATAACGATCATTTTTCCCATAAACCGCGGAAAAGTAAGTGTCTTGAATTTTGGCAGTAATCGGACCTTTTTTGCCATCACCGATGGTGCGATCATCTAATTCACGAATCGGCGTTACTTCAGCAGCAGTACCAGTAAAGAAGGCTTCATCAGCAGAGTAGATTTCATCTCGCGTGATGCGCTTCTCTTTTACCTCGTAGCCAAGGTCTTTGGCAATCTGCATCACGGATTCGCGAGTGATGCCCTCAAGGCAAGAGGCCAGGTCCGGGGTGTAAATCACTCCATTACGAACCATAAACAAGTTCTCTCCAGAGCCTTCCGAAACATAACCCTCAATGTCTAGTAGAAGGGCTTCGTCGTAACCATTGGCGGTAACTTCTTGGTTAGCTAGGATAGAGTTAATGTAGTAGCCAGATGCTTTTGCTCTGACCAAGGAAGAATTGACATGGTGGCGGGTAAAAGACGAGGTTTTAACTCGGATACCCTTGTTGAGGCCATCCTCGCCTAGATATGCACCCCATTCCCAAGCTGCAATTGAGGTATGAATCGTATTGCCCTTGGGGGAGATCCCAAGCTTTTCGGAGCCAATGAAAACGATGGGTCGAATATAGCAAGACTCTAATTTATTGCTACTGACGACTTCTTGAATCCCTTGACCAATTTGCTCAGCACTAAAGGGCAGTTTCATCTGGAATATCTTGGTGCCATTGATCAAGCGCTTAACATGGTCTGATAGGCGAAAAATAGCAGTTCCTTGAGGGGTTTTATAGGCTCTGATGCCTTCGAATACGCTCATGCCGTAATGCAGGCTGTGAGTCAGGACATGAATATTGGCCTCGCGCCATGGGATTAGTTTCCCATCGGACCAAATAAAGCCATCGCGGTCAGACATCGACATGTTTTCTACCTTTTATTCCAGATCAGTCTAGGTTAAGTGGAAGGCGCGCTAAATGGGTTAATTCCCGGATTCGGAATGCCTTCGAAACCTTATTGTAGAGCAGGTAGGCCAAATCTCTGGGTGGGTGGGAACTTGGAGGATTTAGAATGGAGAACTACCCATAAACCGATCCAATACAGCCTTTATTTTCTATGTCAGATACCCTTTTTAAAGTGAAACGCTTGAGTGACTTGGCCGCAGCCGGTTTACTGAAGGGAAAACGGGTCCTGATTCGGTCTGACCTGAACGTTCCTCAGGATGAGGCAGGCAATATTACAGAGGACACTCGGATTCGGGCATCGATGCCCGCGGTACAAATTTGTTTAGACGCGGGGGCTGCAGTAATGGTGACCTCACATCTGGGGCGCCCAACCGAGGGCGAATTTAAACCTGAAGATAGCTTGGCTCCTGTGGCTCATCGAATTGCCGAGTTACTCAATCGCAAAGTTCCTTTAATTAGTGATTGGGTTGATGGTGGTTTTGAGCTTGCACCTGGTGATTTGGTATTGCTGGAAAACTGTCGTTTGAATGTGGGCGAAAAGAAAAATACGGATGCGCTATCTAAAAAGATTGCGGCATTGTGTGATGTCTATGTAAACGATGCCTTTGGAACTGCGCACCGAGCAGAAGCTACAACGTATGGTGTTGCTAAATTTGCACCCGTTGCGTGCGCAGGTCCGCTGATGGCAGCAGAGTTAGATGCACTCAGTCGGGCCTTGGCTGATCCAAAGCGCCCGCTAGTTGCGATTGTTGCTGGTTCAAAGGTCTCATCGAAGTTAACGATTCTTAAAGCCTTATCTGCAAAAGTAGATGAGCTGATTGTGGGTGGTGGAATTGCAAATACCTTTATGTTGGCCAAAGGGTTGCCGATCGGTAAATCGCTTGCTGAGCCAGACTTAGTGAATGAGGCCAAAGAAATCATGGAGCTCATGGAAAAGCGCGGCGCACATGTACCTATTCCTGAGGATGTTGTGGTGGCGAATGAACTCTCTCCCTTAGCCCGCGCTAATCGTGTTCCTGCTGATCAAGTTGCAGAAGACGACATGATTTTGGATATTGGGCCTAAGACTGCTGCGAGACTATCGATTATGTTGGCGCATGCAGGGACGATAGTTTGGAATGGCCCGCTCGGCGTATTCGAGATTGATCAATTCGGTGGCGGTACAAAGATGCTGGCTGCGGCGATTGCTCACTCCCCAGCGTTTTCAATCGCTGGTGGCGGCGATACTCTGGCTGCAATTGCAAAATATGGCATTGAGAACCAAGTTGACTATATTTCTACTGGAGGCGGCGCTTTCTTGGAGTTCCTCGAAGGTAAAACCTTGCCCGCCTTTGAGGTTCTGGCTGAAAGAGCGAAAGAGTAAGCATGTTAAGAGCAACTAAGATCATTGCTACCTTAGGGCCAGCCTCTGAAAAGCCAGAAGTCTTAAGAGAGATGATTCTGGCTGGCGTGGATGTGGTGAGAATGAATTTCTCACACGGCACGATTGCTGACCACAAGGCGCGTCACGATTTAGTACGCAGTATTTCAGCTGAGCTTGGTAAAGAGGTCGGCATCATGGCAGACCTACAGGGCCCCAAGATTCGGGTTGGTAAGTTTGCAGAAAACAAAATTCAACTCAAAGAGGGCGCTGACTTTATCTTGGACGTCAATTGTCAGTTGGGCAATCAAGATCGTGTCGGCCTCGATTACAAAGAGCTACCTAGCGATGTCCAGCCCAATGATCGACTCTTATTAAACGACGGCTTAGTCGTATTGCGTGTGCAAAGCGTAAACGGCGGTGAAATTCTGACTCGCGTTGAGCAGGGCGGCCCTTTATCCAATAACAAAGGAATTAACCGCGCTGGTGGTGGCCTGACTGCTCCTGCATTAACTGAAAAAGATATTGTCGACTTGGATGCAGCTATCGCTATGGGCGTGGATTTTCTGGCAATTAGCTTTCCAAAAGATGGTGCTGATATGGCCTATGCCCGCAAGCTAGCGGATGCTGCTAGCGCTAAACATCAGGTCGGTAGAGTCAAAACGATTGCTAAGGTAGAGCGCGCCGAAGCGATTGAAACCGATGCATTACTTGGCATTATTCAGGAGAGCGATGGAATTATGGTTGCGCGCGGAGATTTGGCGATTGAGGTTGGCAACCCTGCGGTACCAGCATTGCAAAAACGCATGATCACATTGGCGCGCGAGGCAGATAAGTTTACGATCACCGCAACCCAAATGATGGAGTCGATGATTAATGCTCCCGTTCCAACGCGGGCAGAGGTGAGCGATGTAGCCAATGCCGTCTTAGATGGAACTGACGCTGTCATGCTATCTGCAGAATCTGCGGCTGGAATGTACCCAGTGCAAACGATTAAGGCGATGGCAGAGATTTGTGTTGAAGCTGAGAAATCAGATAATGTGAAGTTGGATACAGACTTTTTGGACCAAACCTTCAGTCGTATTGATCAAACGATCGCTCTTGGAGCTTTGTTCACAGCCCATCATCTCAATGCAAAAGCCATCGCAGCTTTAACTGACTCTGGTTCTACTCCAATTTGGATGAGTCGTCACAATATCCATGTGCCGATCTATGCGCTCACCTCCAAGATTGCGACACAGCGTGCTCTGAGTACTTATCGCAATGTCATTCCCCTGAGCTTGAACTACAGCTCTGACCGTGAAACAGCTTTGAGTGAAGTGGAGTCATGTCTAAAGAGTGTCGGGGCTGTTAATGAGGGCGATACCGTGGTTTTAACTTCTGGTGAGCCTATGGGTCAACCTGGTGGGACCAATACTCTCAAAATTATTCACGTAAAGTAAGCTATTTAATTAACCACTTAACCTTAGATTAAGAGAACAAACTATGTCTTTAGTTTCAATGCGCCAACTTTTGGATCATGCCGCAGAAAATGGCTACGGTTTACCAGCCTTTAATGTAAACAACCTTGAGCAGGTTCAAGCCATCATGGAAGCTGCCAACGAAGTTGGCTCCCCAGTCATCATGCAAGCCTCAGCAGGAGCCCGAAAATATGCTGGCGAAGCCTTTTTAAGACACCTCATCTCTGCTGCGGTAGAGGCATATCCCCATATTCCAGTTGTGATGCACCAAGACCATGGACAAAGTCCTGCAGTGTGTATGGCTGCCATTAAGAGTGGCTTCACCAGTGTGATGATGGATGGTTCCCTCGAGGCAGACGGCAAGTCCGTTGCCAGCTATGAATACAACGTCAATGTCTCAAAAGAGGTGGTGAAGTTTTCCCACTCCATTGGTGTCACGGTAGAGGCTGAATTGGGCGTCTTAGGCTCTTTGGAGACAATGAAAGGCGATAAAGAAGACGGTCACGGCGCTGACGGAATGATGACGCGTGAGCAGTTGCTTACCGATGTCGAGCAAGCTGCTGATTTTGTGAAAGCCACCCAATGCGATGCTTTGGCAATTGCGATTGGAACCAGTCATGGCGCTTATAAATTTACGAAGAAGCCAACCGGTGACATTTTGGCAATAGAGCGGATTAAAGAAATTCATACTCGTATTCCAAATACGCATTTGGTGATGCATGGTTCATCTAGTGTGCCCCAAGAATTATTAGCTGAGATTCGTGAGTTTGGTGGTGATATGAAAGAAACTTATGGTGTTCCTGTTGAAGAAATTCAAGAAGGTATTAAGAACGGCGTACGTAAAATTAATATTGATACCGATATTCGTTTGGCGATGACTGGTGCAATTCGTCGTTACTTATTTGAAAATCCCAGTAAGTTTGACCCACGTGATTACTTAAAGCCTGCGCGTGAAGCAGCTAAGAAAGTCTGTATTGCTCGCTTCGAAGCCTTTGGCTCAGCTGGACAGGCTGCGAAAATCAAGCCCATTTCGCTAGAGAAAATGGCTGAGCGCTATCGCAGTGGTGAATTAGCCCAAATCGTAAAGTGAAAATTTAATGCCTGCTCTGTATTCCACTTCTATTCAATCCTTGCCTCTGCTGTCAAAGGGTAAGGTACGTGATGTTTATGCTGTGGGCGATGATAAGTTGCTCATGATTACCACCGATCGCTTATCTGCTTTTGATGTGGTGATGGGTCAGCCTATTCCTGAGAAGGGCATTGTGCTCAATCAAATGGCTAATTTTTGGTTCGATAAATTAGTAAATGTCATTCCAAATCATCTCACCGGTATTGATCCAGCTTCGGTTGTCGCTCCTAATGAAGTAGAACAAGTTCAGGGTCGTGCGGTTGTGGCCAAGCGTCTTAAGCCAATTTTGGTTGAGGCGGTTGTGCGTGGTTATTTGGCAGGAAGTGGTTGGAAGGATTATCAAGAGACAGGCAAGGTTTGCGGTATTACTTTGCCTGCAGGTTTAGAGAATGCGCAGAAGCTGCCTGAACCCATTTTTACCCCTGCTGCAAAAGCCGAAATTGGTGAGCACGATGAAAATATTTCTTTTGAGCAAGTGATTGAACTCATTGGCGAGAAGCTTGCCAAGCAAATCCGCGACGTTAGCATTCGTTTGTATCAAGAGGCCTCTGAATATGCTGCAAGTCGCGGCATCATTATTGCGGATACCAAGTTTGAGTTTGGACTTGATGCAAATGGTGATCTAGTCTTGATGGATGAAATCCTGACAGCTGATTCTTCTCGCTTCTGGCCTGCTGAAACCTATCATGTGGGCTCCAATCCCCCTTCCTATGACAAGCAGTTTGTCCGGGACTGGCTAGAGACTGCTCAGCTTAATGGCAAGCCTTGGGCCAAGAGCCCTCCAGCCCCAGAGTTGCCAGTAGCTGTGATTGAACAAACTGCTCAAAAGTACCGTGAGGCGCTAGCGCGTTTGACCCAAGCAGGCTAAGTTCACCTAGCAAAACCCAGTAAAAGGCTGGGATAATAGAAACTTATTCAAGAAATTAGCTCCGGAGAAGTAAATGAGTGAGAAGTTGGGCAAAAAACCAGTAGTCGGAATCGTGATGGGCTCCAATTCAGATTGGGACACCATGCAACACGCTGCTCAAATGCTAGATTCATTTGGTATCGCTCACGAAGCCAAAGTCTTATCCGCTCATCGCATGCCTGATGATATGTTTCAGTATGCAGAGCAAGCACGTCATAACGGCCTGCAAGCCATTATTGCTGGTGCCGGCGGCGCTGCTCATTTACCAGGCATGTTGGCTTCAAAGACAATCGTTCCAGTTTATGGTGTTCCGGTGGCTAGTAAGTATCTTCGTGGCGAGGATTCCCTCTTTTCGATTGTGCAAATGCCTAAAGGGATTCCTGTGGCTACTTTTGCTATTGGTGAGGCTGGTGCGGCCAATGCTGCTTTACATGTCATCGCAAACTTAGCAATTTCAGATCCAGCTTTGGCGCAGCAGCTAGAGGCTTTTCGCGCCAAACAATCTGAAACTGCGCGTTCAATGAATCTGCCAGGATATTAAATCAGATGGTTCAGCGTTTAGAGCCCGTTTTGCCGGGCTCCTATCTTGGAATTTTAGGTGGTGGTCAACTCGGTCGAATGTTTACCCAAGCTGCTCAAGCAATGGGTTACAAAGTTTGCGTATTAGACCCGGATGCTGATAGTCCCGCTGGATCGATCGCAGAAAAATTTATTCAGGCTGACTATGGAGACTTAAAAGCACTCACAGAAATGGCATTACTTTGTGCTTCTGTCAGCACTGAGTTTGAAAATGTGCCTGCACAAGCTTTAGATCAGCTTGAATCTCTGGGCGCTTTTGTTGCGCCTAGAAGCGCCTGCGTATCCCTGGCGCAAAACCGCATTGCTGAAAAAAAATTCTTAGCTACTTGGAAGGCTGAAACCAATATTGGCCCTGCACCGCATTTTGTGATTGAGCATGATGCCGATATCGCACAGGTGCCTGCAGATTTATTACCCGGAATTTTGAAGACTGCCCGAATGGGTTACGACGGTAAAGGTCAAATCACCGTTCAAAATGCTGCAGAGTTAAATGCTGCTTGGAATCAGTTTGCACGCGTGCCTTGTGTATTAGAAAAGCGCATGGATTTAGATTTTGAGGTTTCAGCTCTTGCAGTACGAGGCCATGACGATACCGTAGTGGTTTATCCAGTTTCACAGAATATTCACCGTGACGGTATTTTGCATACCTCTACAGTTCCAGCACCATCATTACAGTCAGAGCAAGAAAAGAAAATTGTTGAGGCTGCCAAAGCACTCATTCGAAAAATTGATTATGTTGGGGTTTTGTGTATTGAGTTTTTTGTGTTGAAGAACGGTGAAATCATCGCCAATGAAATTGCCCCGCGCCCCCATAATTCCGGACACTATACGATGGATGCCTGCATTAGCAGTCAGTTCGAACAGCAGGTCCGAGCAATGGCTCGCCTTCCTTTGGGCGATACACGATTGCTGGCCCCTGTTTCGATGCTCAACTTATTGGGTGATCTCTGGTTTGAGGGGATTGATGATCAAGCTAAAGAGCCGGCATGGAATAAGGTATTAGGTCACTCAGACGCAAAATTACATCTTTATGGCAAGTCGGTTCCCCGTATCGGTAGAAAAATGGGACACGTTAATTGTCTCGGTGAGACTTTGGACGACGCCAGAGCAACTTGCGCTGCAGTTGCTTCAGAATTGGGAATTGAGCCGTAGGCAATGCCTAACAATATTCCCTCACTTCAATCTTCAGTGGTGATTAGTGAAGCAGCACAAACTCTCCGAGAGGGAGGGTTAGTCGCCTTCCCGACTGAGACTGTCTATGGCTTGGGTGCCGATGCCAAAAACCCTGAGGCGGTAAAGAAAATCTTTGCTACCAAAGGGCGACCATCAAACCACCCTTTGATTGTTCATGTGGCTGCACCAGATCGGTTTGATCAAAACGAAATGGATTGGAGTGCGGTACTAAGCCCATGGGCACGTGATTTATCGGAACAAGCGCTGGTTTTAGTTAATGCCTTTTGGCCAGGCCCCCTGACTTTGGTTTTTAAGAAAGATAAAAGTGTTTTGACCGAAGTTACGGGAGGTCAAGATACCGTCGCAATTCGGGCGCCTGCACATCCTGTTGCACAAACTTTATTAAGAAAATTTAAGGGCGGTATTGTTGCTCCCTCGGCAAACCGTTTCGGAAAAATTTCGCCAACAAATGCAGCTGATGTGCGAAGTGAGTTTGAAAACACTCTGGATTTGATGATTTTGGATGGAGGGGATTGCGAAGTCGGAATTGAATCCACTATTTTAGATTTGTCCTCCGAAGGCTCCCCTGTGCTCTTGAGGCCCGGCGCCATTACGCCCTCCGAAATTCTCGCAAAGACAGGTATTCAGGTTGTCAGACCAGGCGAGCAAAATAATCTCGAGCACCAAAATTTACCGAGGGTATCGGGTAGCTTACGAGCTCACTACGCTCCCAACACTCCCTTAAGAATGTATTCCTCAGGACAGGTGCTTGATGCGCTCACAGAATTCCCAGATATCAAGTCTCGAGTTGCGGTTGCTGTTTGGGATTCAGAATCATCTTTAGGTTTAGAAGATCACCCCTCGATTGATGTAGAAGAGATACTGATTTCAAGCAATCCACGCCATTTTGCAAATCGTTTGTATAGAACGTTGCGGGACTTAGATGAGCAGGGTTGGGATTTGATTCTGATACCGCAGCCACCCCCAGGCGAGGAGTGGGATGGGGTTAGAGACCGGCTTCAGCGTGCTTGCTTTGGCTCAGGACCATCCTCTAGTAGCCAAGACAACAGCTGATCTTGCGCCTCAATGCCCCTATTGGCATTTGGATCATTAATAAACGAAGTGACGGCGTATATTTTTCCAGACTTGCTCACAACATATCCTGATATCGAGCGTACATCAGAGAGTGACCCTGTCTTAATTCGAGCTTCCGGTTTTTTCTGTAGATGAAGAAATTTACGCAATTGAACTAACAAACGATTTCTCATCGTGCCATCTACTCCAGCAATCGGTAGGCTGTTATAAAAAATATCTCCTGTTGGAAGGCTTCGAGCAAGCACTAATAGCTGATTCATATGTTCTGGAGTGATGGCTTCATTTCTAGATAAACCAGCCCCGTTTTCAATGACAAGCTCCGGAAACTGTAGATTCATCTTTTTTAGCCAGCTCCGAATGACTAAATCACCGTTCTCGACACTCGCGGGTTTACCCACTTTCTCTAAAGCCAGTGTCAGTAAGACTTGTCTAGCCATGACGTTATTGGAAAACTTATTGATGTCCTGAACATCATCTGCAAGCTTAATTCCTTCAAATTGCAGTAGCGGTCTGGCGGAGACTGGTACCGTCCCGTCTTGGCCATCAGGTGCTTGCGCCCAAGTCCCGCCAGATTGCTCCCAAGCTGCAGAGAAGCCTTTGGTTAAAAAAGTGTTGGCATCGATTGCAACCACGTTATAAGCAGCATTAGTACAGGCAGCGGGGAAATAGCCGTTAAAGTTTGCTGTAAGTATCTTTTCTCCAATGTTCTGCTTATTGTTGCCAATCAAGTCAAAAGCAATTCCTTTTTTCCAGTTATCGCAAGATTGATTCACTAGTCTTAGTTGATTATTGATGGTCAATTGAGATAGGGTGGGCGTATAGCTAACATCAATGAAATCTGCCGTACGCGATTTACTCAAGGTGAAAGATAGGGTTCGAAATGAGTAAAGCAGAGGGTCGGGGGAAACGTTATAGGCGCGAGATTCTTCCCCATCAATAGATTGCTGCTCCATGACCTCTTTAGCATAAGCGCTTCTATCAAAGACGAGGTTGCCATCAATTTTTTGGATGCCAAGATTCTGTAATGCTTGCATCATCTTGGCTAATTCTTCAGGAATGAGTTTTGGGTCTCCGCTCCCTTGGAGGTAAAGATTTCCCTTGAGGACACCCTGTCGAATGAGGCCATCAGTATATAAATTAGTGCGCCAACGATAGCCTGGACCTAACACTTCTAAGCTAGTAAGTGTAGTTAAGAGCTTCATGGTTGAAGCTGGATTCATGGGCTTACTGGCATTCCAGTCTAAGACTGCTCTCGCTTCAGATTTTCCTGACCCCGTCTTAAGAATCTCCATAACTGAAACCCCCATGGCTTCAGGGGAAATTTGATTCTTTTCTAGGCTAGATAAAACAGCCTTCGGTAGCGAATGGAGTATTTGTTCTGGTGCAGCATGAGCAAGCTGACACACCAGCAATAAAGTCAGTATTTTTAGTGGCTTAAGTAAAGACATTCCTAGATTCTAGGCGTAATTTGGATTCCATTAAAACATTCATTTTTGGGAGCTGTCGCTAATCTATTCTTGTATCTCTCAATCAGTAAATTCTGCTCTTCTAATAAGTCAATCAAGCTTGAAATTCTGCTTTCTAAATGAGTATCTAGCTCTAAGATCGTGCAGTCCGCAATAAACTGTTTTGCATTTAAAAGGGCGGCGCCACCTTTGATTTTATGAAGCAACTGATCAAAGTCGCTCTGGGAGAGCTTTCCTTTCGAATATGAGTTCCTGAGTTCCATTAGTGACTCATCATGAACCTTTTGAATTTCATCAAGTACAAGCAATATTTTGTTTGGATCATTTTGAAAAAGTGGACCAAAATTGTCGAATGAATATTCACTGCCTAGATCATCGGTTGGTTCTTCAGAGAAATGAAAATATTGCCTCAATTCTTGCTCGAGTGTCTTGAGGCTTAGCGGTTTAATTAAGACACTATTCATTCCGGCGCTCATGAACTTGCTACGGGATTCTAGAGCATAGATATCGGCAGTAATACCAATGATAATCAGGTCGGTGTTACCTGAGGATCTGATTTTTTTGGAAAGCTCGGAACCCTGCATGCCTGGGACAGACTGATCTGTCAGCAGTAAGTCAAAATGATGCTCATCAATGAGATCAAGCGCCTTGGCTCCAGACTCGCAAACCAAAACCTTGAACCCCAGAGCCTCAAGTTGGAGGGATAAAATTTGGCGACTAGCTGCATGATCTTCCACCACTAAAGTAGCAATATTTTGTCCCCTGATTTTTTGTCGGCCGGCAATACTTTCGGTGACATAAGATCGAGCTGCCGCATGGCTCGAGTGGCTTACAGCTGCATCCCCTGTTCTCGAAAGGGCAACTGAAAAATGGACATTGGTTCCGAATCCCGGTGCGCTGTCAAAGTAGAGGTGACTATCCATTGACTCTAGTAAGCGTTTGGTGATCGCCAAACCCAGTCCACTGCCCTGTATGACACTATTCTGATTTACTTGACCCGCTGCTGAGAGCTGCTCAAATTCTTGAAGGGCTAATTCAATTTCATCAGAACGCATTCCGATGCCGGTATCAATGACCCTAAATTCTAGGAGCTGACCGGCATGATCATCCGCAAGCACGCTCACTGAAAAATAGATCTCACCTTGCTTGGTAAATTTGATTGCATTGCTGATGAGATTTTGCAGAATTTGCCTAAAGCGTAAGCCATCAACCATTAGCACTTCTGCAAGTCTTTTATCCACCGTAGTGTGAAGAATTAAGCCTCCCTTTTTCGCAATCGGCGAAAAAGAAGCGTGAATATCGTCAATCAAAGCCTTTAGATCATATGAAACCGGATTAAGGCTTAGCTTTCCTGCTTCAATTTTCGATAGATCTAAAACTTGATTCAAGATTCCCAGTAAAGATTGAGCAGAGCTATGAGCGCTTTTGAGTAAGGTCTTCTCATTGGGAGGAATGCTCGGATTATTGAGTAACAGTTCTTGTATGCCCAGAATAGCGTTCATTGGAGTTCGTATTTCATGGCTCATCGTTGCCAAGAAAGAGGACTTTGCAGCATTGGCCTGTTCAGCTATATTTTTCGCTTTCAATAGCGTTTGGCCAAGTAAATCTTGTGCTGCCCGCTTCTTTTGAAGATCCCAAATAAAAGCCCCTCCGATTAATAGCAAAATCAATGTCAAGAGCCATTGGGCATGACTAGACTCTTTAGTTGTCGCGATTGATGCAAGTTTCGGCAAGCCAAAGTCATTTGCTGATTCAAGTGGGTCTAGATCGTTTAAAAAGCGCTGAATGATCCGATCTAATGGCGCATGTTTTTCTGCCATCAGTAGTCGATAGGGAAAAGGTTGATGACCATAATGCCCAAGGATGTCGATCTCAGAAGGATTCCACTTCTTGAGGAGTTGAGCGGCTAGTCTGGCAGGCATCACTAGAGCCTCAACCTCTCTTGTAACTAGGGAGGCACTTAAGCTCTCCAGGTTAGTGCTAGCGGTAATGGGGATTAAATCTGGATTCTGAAAATTGGAATAGCCACGATCAAAATAGAGCACTCTACTATCGCCCTTTGGCTGATCTAAGTTAGCACCTTTATAGCCCACTAGTACATCTTGCCCCCAAAACACGGGATCAGATAGTAGTAAGGCTGGACCTGGTTTGTGATCTAAGTGAGGAGGGTCAATCACAAAGTGGATTTGGCCGGAAGTGAGTTGATGAAATATCTCGGCATCAGAATGTCGCCAAATCGGATGAAATTCTTGTTGGGTGTGCTCGCTTAAGCGATCCAGCAAGGCCCTAAATATTCCTTTGCCCTCTTTGTCTGAAGCAGAGCTAAGGTAAGGCCGATATTTCTCATGAATACTAAATCGTACGATGGGGTGTGCATCGACCCACTTTTGCTCTTCCGAAGATAAAGACAATGAGTGTACAAAGTTACTTGTCGTGAGACAGACAAATACGGTACTCAAAAAAATGAATCGATGCATTACCAAATTAACTTTCGATAATGTGATTGTTACGACAGAATAAAATTAAGTCGGCAATATTATTAATGCCTAACTTATCAAAGACCCGCGTCTTATAGGTCGCCACAGTTTTATTGCTGATATGCAGCATGTCAGAAATTTGCTGATTGGTATTGCCTTTGCCGAGGTACTTCATGACTTGTAATTCGCGATCAGAAATCAGTGCCAACTTATCGTTATCTGTCAAAGAGCTATTGCCATTTCGACCATGCGCAAAGAAGTTATAGCCTTGAGAAATAGCGAGACAGGCTGAAAGAATGATGTCAGCTCCAGCGGTCTTATTGACAAAGCCGTGTGCACCCAAAGAGCGGACTCGGCCTCCGTAAACCGACTCATCCAGGCTTGAGAGCACCAGAATACGGACCTCTGGATACATTAAACCGATACGTCTAATGACATCAAAACCATCAGTCTTGGGCATATCTAAATCGAGAATGATCAAATTGGGATTCATCTCCTTGATCGAGCGTAAGCATTCCTCCCCATTTTGAGCCTGACCAACCACTTCAAAAAGTAATTGGTCTTGCAGCATGCTTTTCAGGGCCATCAGCATAGCGGGATGGTCATCTACTAACATCACTTGTTTTCTCATTATTTGTCTCCATTTTGGTTGAGGTTGTTATGTGAGTGCAGCGAAAAAATGGCTTTGGCAATACGACTATCATTAATATGAAAAATTTGATGGCGACTTACTGGAGACATCATTAAGCCTCCATAGCAGTAATCAGCTTGGAGACGTTTAGCATTCTCAAGGTCATTTACAAGAGCCAAATGACTGGCATATATCTTTGTGCCAGCACTTTGAATTTGAGAGATGAGGCGAGTGGGTGGATCTTGATTGCGAAAATGGGGTAATGCGATATGAATACCTTCAAGCCTAAATTTTTCTATTAGATTGATCTGCTCTGAAGTTGCGGTGAAATCTAAAAGATGAATGCCGACACCAAGTCGACGGAAGCGAGACAAGCCCTCTTCAGAATCGGGTGTGAGCTTCGCGACAGAGGCGTGTTGTAAGCCTAAAATTAATGAGCCGACGGGTAGTCGAGAGTTGAGAATCAGATCGATTAATGCTTCTACATGGTTTTTAGAAGAAAGGGCATGAAACGGAATTGGCAAAACCCCGGAGATTGAGCGACCGCTTCGATGCCAAAAGGCGATGGTGTCTAAGCCCTCCATAAATAGTCTCAAGAGTTGAAGATCCTTCGCTTCCAAAAGGGGTCTATATAAAGAGCCTGTCAGTTTTGTGCCTTTCAGATTAAAAATCGGTTCATGGCTAATTGCTTGTCGCTTTGACCAAGATTCTTGTTCGGCCATTTCTTCGGGGCCTAGGCTTAACCAAGACTCCGAGCAAGCATCGCGGACTTCCTGGAAGGGTTTGTTCTTCCATGCTTTTACAAGGGTGTATAGCCGGGATTTCGGGCTCATCAGCATTCTCCAATCTGTGACCGTCCAGTCTATGCAGGACGGATTGGAGCCGAAAGGGCTTAAGGCTGATTTATCCGTAGGAAACTTCCTACCCCAGCCATATTGAGTATAGGAAAGCCATTAATCCTTACAAAATTTATGGGTTCAAGATCTTGAAATATAGGAAGTCAGACCTATATAATCAGCACTCCCAACACGTGAGTGCTAAAACGGGTGATAAACCCTAGTTTTTGCTAAGTATTTGTGTGTAGAGATTACAAATCACTGATTTATATAGTTTTTATTTAGTTAACAACCACCAACTTAGGAGAAGGAATGAATCTGCGTCCTTTACATGATCGCGTAATCATTAAGCGTTTAGATCAAGAATCAAAGACTGCCTCAGGAATCATCATCCCTGATGCTGCTGCTGAAAAACCAGACCAAGGCGAAGTTTTGGCAGTAGGCCCTGGTAAGCGTGATGACAGCGGAAAACTCAATGCACCAGACGTCAAAGTAGGCGACCGCGTCCTCTTTGGCAAATATGCTGGACAAACAGTCAAAGTAGACGGCGATGAACTTCTTGTAATGCGCGAAGAAGACATCATGGCTGTTGTACAGAAGTAATTCGGTATTTAAGAAAGGAATTCAATCATGGCAGCAAAAGACGTCGTATTTGGAGATAGTGCTCGGACCAAGATGGTCGAGGGTGTCAATATTCTCGCGAACGCAGTAAAAACAACTTTGGGACCAAAGGGTCGCAATGTGGTGATGGAGCGCTCCTTTGGTGGCCCAACCGTTACTAAGGATGGCGTATCTGTAGCAAAAGAAATCGAACTCAAAGATAAGCTCCAGAACATGGGCGCGCAGATGGTTAAAGAAGTTGCTTCTAAAACCGCTGATATCGCGGGTGACGGAACAACTACCGCTACTGTTTTAGCTCAGTCCATTGTGCGCGAAGGCATGAAGTATGTTGTATCAGGCCATAACCCAATGGATTTGAAGCGCGGTATTGATAAAGCGGTAACTGCTGCTCTGGAAGAACTCAAGAAGATCAGTAAGCCTTGCACTACTACCAAAGAGATCGCACAAGTTGGCTCAATCTCGGCTAACAGCGACACCAGCATTGGTCAGCGCATTGCTGAAGCGATGGAAAAGGTTGGTAAAGAGGGTGTGATTACTGTTGAAGATGGCAAGTCTTTAGAAGATGAGCTTGAAGTAGTTGAAGGTATGCAGTTTGATCGTGGTTACCTCTCACCTTATTTCATTAACCAACCTGAGAAACAAGTAGCTGTTTTGGAAAGCCCTTATGTTCTCTTGTTCGACAAGAAGATTGCCAATATCCGTGATTTGCTCCCAGTTCTCGAGCAAGTAGCAAAGTCTGGCCGTCCATTGTTGATCATTGCCGAAGATGTAGAAGGCGAAGCCTTAGCAACTTTAGTTGTGAATAATATTCGCGGCATCATCAAGACCTGTGCTGTTAAGGCTCCAGGCTTTGGCGATCGTCGTAAGGCAATGCTCGAAGATATCGCTGTATTGACTGGCGGCACTGTGATCGCTGAAGAAATTGGCTTAACACTCGAGAAAACGACTCTTGAGCATTTAGGTCAAGCGAAGCGCATTGAAGTTGGTAAAGAAAATACCATCATCATTGATGGCGCCGGTGATGCAAAAGCGATCGAAGCGCGTGTGAAAAACATTCGTGTACAGATCGAAGAGGCGACCAGCGATTACGATAAAGAAAAATTGCAAGAGCGCGTTGCTAAGTTAGCAGGCGGTGTTGCAGTGATTCGGGTTGGTGCTGCTACTGAAGTCGAAATGAAAGAAAAGAAAGCCCGCGTCGACGATGCATTACATGCAACCCGTGCGGCTGTTGAAGAGGGTATTGTTCCTGGCGGCGGCGTAGCTTTGATTCGCGCAATGCAAGGTATCAAAGGTTTGAAGGGCGATAACGCTGATCAAGACGCTGGTATTAGCATCGTATTGCGCGCCATGGAAGAGCCTCTGCGCATCATCGTTTCTAACGCTGGTGATGAAGCAAGCGTAGTTG
Organism: Polynucleobacter sp. MWH-P3-07-1; assembly: GCF_018687555.1. NCBI lineage: Bacteria > Pseudomonadati > Pseudomonadota > Betaproteobacteria > Burkholderiales > Burkholderiaceae > Polynucleobacter > Polynucleobacter sp. MWH-P3-07-1. The sequence continues at coordinate 1,448,736 of NZ_CP061296.1, read as the reverse complement.
TGAATGCGGTATTGGCCAGCAAAGGTAATAACGGTTATAACGCAGCTACCGGTGAGTATGGCGATTTAGTTGCACAGGGCGTGATCGATCCAACTAAGGTAACCAAAACTGCATTGGTTAATGCAGCCTCTGTTGCAGCCTTATTGTTGACCACCGATTGCGCAATCTGCGAAGCGCCAAAGGATGAGTCTGCTGGTGGCGGTATGCCTGATATGGGTGGTATGGGTGGTATGGGTGGTATGGGCGGAATGATGTAATTTCCCCCAGTAGCTCTTAGCTGCTGAAATTCAAAATGCCTGGTTCAAAAGACCAGGCATTTTGTTTTGTTGGCCGCAAAACTAAATAAGCACCAGGATGGGGCAAATATCCGTATTTACCCGAAGTAAATCACTAAGATAAGAAATCAGCTTTAAATTGATCGTTTAATGGGAGATAAGGTATGAGCACAGCAGAAACCGCTAGCAATCCATTGAAATCGAAATGGGTTCAGTTGGCATTGGGCGTCATTTGTATGATGTCGATTTCAAGTCCGCAATACGTATGGGCCTTGTTTACAAAGCCCATCATGGGTCAACTCGGAGTGAGTCTGACTGAGTTACAAGTCACATTCTCAATTCTGATTGTGTTGCAAACTTTTTTCTCTCCATTCCAAGGCTTCTTAGTCGAAAAGTTTGGTCCACGACTGTTATTGTCAGTGGGTACAGTATTGACCGGGCTGAGTTGGGTGCTCTCGGCCAATCTCAGCACCGTTTCTAATCTTTACTTTACTTATGGTGTGTTGGGTGGCCTAGGAACCGGTATTGTTTATATCGGTGTAGTCGGCTTGATGGTGCGTTGGTTCCCGAATAATCGTGGCTTCGCTGTGGGTATGGTTGCTGCAGGCTATGGTATCGGTGCATTGCTAACCACCTTTCCAATTGCAGACAGCTTGGCGTCTTCTGGCTTGCAAGGAACATTAACTTTCTTTGGTTATGTGATTGGCGCAGTTGGGCTATTGGCTGCGCAGGGTATTCGAGTACCTCACGCTGATCGAGTTCAGACAGCCAGCCAAGTTGAAGCAGCTGCATCTGGAGTTGCACCTAAAACCATGCTTAAGACCCCTGTTTTCTGGCTCATGTTTTTGATGATGTCCATGATGTCAACATCGGGTTTGATGGTCATTTCGCAGATGGGCGCCTTTGCCAAAGACTTTGGGATTACAGGCACCATGGTGTTTGGTATGGCTGCTTTGCCTTTGGCCTTAACTATTGATCGTGTGACGAATGGATTCACCCGCCCATTTTTTGGTTGGATTTCTGACAGAATTGGTCGTGAGTACACGATGACCATTGCATTTGGCCTAGAGGCGATCGCAATGTTTATTTGGGTTGCTACCCGTTCAGATCCAGTGGTATTTGTGTTGATGTCTGGTGTGGTGTTCTTTGGCTGGGGCGAAATCTTTTCCCTCTTCCCATCCACTCTGACAGATACCTTTGGCCAAAAACACGCTACTACCAATTACGGCTTTCTCTATATGGCCCAGGGTGTTGGATCAATTATTGGTGGACCGATTGCTGCTTATATCCACGGCGCAACTGAAAGTTGGATGCCGGTATTTGCGATCATGATTGCTCTAGATGCTACGGCTGCTGTTTTGGCATTCTTTGTATTGAAGCCGATGCGCGCCAAATATATCAAGGGTGTACTGGAGTAATTTCAACTGCCGAAGTGTTAAATATAAAGGCCACGTCAGTGGCCTTTATGCTTTAGGGGGCCTGCATTCCCGAATGATCATACAACGTAAGGCTGCTCCTCAAGGTAGTTATAAAATAACCTCATGAATCCTCAACTTCAGCTCATGCTTCAGCAGGCTATTGAAGCCTTTCAAGGTGGTAACTTTGAGAGAGCTGCTACGATTTTGCGCAAAGACTCATTCAGGTCGATCCCAAGAATCTGCCAGCCCTGCATATCTTGGGCTTAATTAGAGCCTCACAAGCCAATTTCAAAGAGGCTGCCCATTTATTAGGTAGAGCAGCCCGCATCCATCCCAATGATGCCTCCATTCAATACAACCTAGCTAAAGTCCTTAGTGATATTGGCTCAGATAATGAGTCAATCCCACACCATAAAAAAGCAGTAGAGCTGGCACCCCATAACCCAGAAGCCTGGCTCAACTATGGCAAAACAGAATCCAATCTCGGACGTCATGAAAATGCGTTGATTCATTACGATAAAGCGCTTAGCCTGGAGCCAGGTTTTGTCCAAGCGCTCTCTAATAAAAGCGCAACCCTAAGAGAACTTAGGCGCTTTGAAGATGCTTTAGCTTGTGCTGAGAAAGCCCTCGCTATTAGTCCAGATTTGGCTGAAGCTTGGTCTAATAAAGGGATTGCCTTAAAGGGGCTCAAGCGTTATGACGATGCTATTGTTTGCTATGACAAGGCATTAAGTATTCGTCCAGATGATTCTGAGGTAATGACCAACAAGGGTGCTACCCTGTATGAGCTTGGGCAGTACGATGAAGCAATTATTGCTTATGATCAAGCTATTAGTCTGAAGCCGGATTATCACGAGGCATGGACCAATAAAGGAGTCGCGTTTAATAAACTGGGGCGTTACGATGAGGCTATCGCGTCTTATGATCACGCCCTAAAGCTTATGCCCGAATATCCAGAGGCGTGGGTTAATAAGGGGGCTACCCTTTATGAGCTCAAGCGCTATGACCAGGCGATCGCTCACTATGACAAAGCCGTTAGTCTGAAGCCGGATTATCACGAGGCATGGAGCAATCGGGGTCTTGTCTTTCATCAGCTTAGGAAGTTTGACGAGGTCGTCACTTGCTACGATCAGGCCTTAAAAATTAAGCCTGATTATGCTGAGGGATGGGGTAATAAGGGGGCTACCTTACACGAGCTAAAACGTTTTGAGGAGGCTATTGCTTGCTACGATAAGGCTGTAAATCTTGATCCCGATATCCAATGGTTTTATGGGGCTTTAGTGCATCTCAAATCAAGAATTTGCTCCTGGGGAAATATCCAAGAGGAAGTTAAAACCCTAATTCAGAAAGTAAGCGCTTCAAAGAAAATGATCCAGCCATTTGCAATGCTGTCATTAACTGGCGATCCTTTTTTACATAAAAAAACATCCGAAATTTATACGCAATTTAGGTTTTCTAGGAATTCAATTTTAGGACCCATCCCGAAGCAAGCAAGAAAAGAAAGAATTCGGATTGCTTACTTCTCAGGGGACTTTAGAAATCATGCCGTTGCTCTTCTCACTTCAGAGCTTTATGAAATTCACGATAGGAGCCGTTTTGAAGTATTTGCCTTTTCCTTGCTTAGTCCACCAGATGGCGACGAATTAAATGCGCGCCTAAGAACAGGATTTGATCATTTCATTGATGTTGAAAATCTATCTGATCAAGAGATCGCACAAATGGCACGAAAACTTGGGATCGATATTGCAATAGATTTGGGTGGCCATACTCAGTACTCTAGAACTGGAATTTTTTCTTACCGCGCAGCGCCTATTCAAGTTAATTGGCTCGGTTATCCTGGTACCTTGGGCGCAGATTATATAGATTACATTATTGCTGATTACACGTTAATTCCCAAAGAATCACAGCAATTCTATTCAGAGAAAGTAGTCACCCTACCTGACACTTATATGGTTGACGATTCAAAGAGGATCAGTTCTGGCAGGATCTTTTCTAAATTAGAGTGCGGCCTTCCTGAAGATAGTTTTATTTTTTGCTGCTTCAACAACGACTATAAGTTTAATGAACAAGTTTTAGATAGTTGGTCAAGGATCATGCTGCGGGTCAACAACAGTGTTTTGTGGATTTCGGAAAACAATCCACTTTTCAAAAAAAATATAAGCGCTGAGTTTGAGAAGCGTGGCATCGACTCGAGTAGGATTATTTTTGCGCAACGTGTGGAGTTGATGGCAGATCATTTGGCTAGATACAGCCTGGCAGATCTATTTCTAGATACCTATCCCTACAACGCTCACACTACGACTGTGGACGCTTTAAAGGCAGGCGTCCCCGTGCTGACATTGATAGGCCAGTCCTTCCCTGGTCGTGTAGCGGCTAGTTTGCTAAATGCTATCGGTCTTCCTGAGCTAGTGACCACCACCCAGCAAGAATATGAGGAGCTAGCAATCCAATTAGCTAGCAATCCACAGAAACTTTTAGACATTAAAAACAAGTTAGCAGTAAACCGCCTATCTGCCCCATTGTTTGATACGCCACTCTTTGCTAAAAATTTAGAAGCAGCTTACATCAAAATGTATGAGCGATATCAGGCTGATTTAGAACCCGAGCATCTTGCGATTCAGTAAGCTAAGTTTTTACTCAACAGCCTTGACCATCTCTTCAACTACCTTCTTCGCATCACCGAAGACCATCATGGTTTTATCCATGTAGAAGAGTTCGTTGTCTAAGCCTGCATAACCAGCAGCCATCGAGCGTTTGTTAACAATAATGGTTTTAGCTTTAAAGGCTTCTAAGATTGGCATACCGAAGATTGGGCTACCTGGAGTTCTTGCAGCTGGGTTTACAACGTCATTTGCACCAAGGACAAGCACTACGTCAGCCTGACCAAAGTCGCTGTTAATATCTTCCATCTCAAACACTTGGTCATAAGGCACTTCGGCTTCAGCCAAGAGCACATTCATATGCCCAGGCATACGTCCAGCAACTGGGTGAATCGCATACTTCACGGTAACGCCATGATGAGTCAGTTTTTCAGTTAACTCTTTAAGGGCATGCTGTGCTCTTGCTACGGCCAAGCCATAACCAGGGACAATAATCACAGTGTCAGCGTTTTCCATCAGGAAGGCCGCATCTTCTGGTGAGCCTGTTTTGTAATTCTTCGGGCCGCCATCATCGCCACCACCTGCAGCCGCTTCAGCACCAAAACCACCAAGCAACACGGCAAGGATGGAGCGATTCATAGCCTTACACATGATGTAAGAAAGAATGGCGCCGGAAGAGCCAACGCATGCACCAGCAATAATCAATACGGGGTTATTTAGTGTGAAACCAATGCCGGCCGCTGCCCATCCAGAGTAACTATTCAGCATGGAGACCACAACAGGCATATCTGCGCCACCAATTGGGATGATCAAGGTTACACCGAGTACTAAAGCAATTGCGCACATGGCCATAAAGGCGGCGTGACTATCTGCCATAAAGTAAGCAATACCACTTCCGATCATGGCAAGTGCCAAGATCAGATTTAGCAAATGCTGTCCAGCAAAGCTCACTGGTTTGCCGCTGACTTTGCCTGACAGTTTGCCGAAGGCAATCACAGAAGCGGTAAAGGTAATTGCGCCAATGAATGCCCCGATAAATAACTCAATCTTTTGAGCGCCAGTATGCTCATGTGCTGGATTAAAAACTGCAGCTACTGCAATCAAGACAGCCGAGAGTCCAACAAAGGAGTGCATGAGAGCAACTAGCTCTGGCATCTTGGTCATCTGTACCCGTTTTGCTGCCAGAGTACCAATGATGGCGCCAGCCACAATCGCCCCAATAATTAAGGAAAAGGCTGGCTTGAAGTCAGCAACAAAGAAAGTGGTAATTACGGCTAACAACATCCCGATCATGCCGAAGGTATTGCCTTGGCGTGAGGTGGTTGGTGAGGACAGGCCCTTCAGCGCCAAGATAAATAGCACTGAAGAAATGAGGTAGGAAATCGCGGTAAGGTTTGACATGAGTTTGGTCTCTAATGAATCTTTTTCTGTTTTTTACTTGCTTGAAGCGGCTTCGGCTTTAGGGGCTTTTTTCTTGAACATTTCAAGCATGCGACGGGTCACCATGAAGCCACCAAAAATATTGATCGATGCCAAGAAAACGGCAATCGCACCAATCACACTCGTGAAGGTAATGGCATCACCGCCGATAACCTCAGTTTGAAGTAAGGCACCAACAATAATAATTCCAGAGATGGCATTGGTAACTGCCATTAAAGGAGTATGTAGAGCTGGGGTGACGTTCCAGACAACGTGGTAGCCCACAAAAATGGCGAGTACAAAAACAGTAATGTTTTGAACAGTCAGGATGCTTTGAAAGGCAGCGTAATCCATCTTATTTCCTTTGCAATATTTTTTATTATGAGTTTTTACGAACAGCCTGACCATCGCGACACATGAGGCAGGCGGTGACAATGTCATCATCAGTAGGTATGACCAGTTTGGCTTCTTGATCAATGATGAGTTTTAAGAAGTCCAATAGGTTGCGCGCATAGAGTGCCGAAGCATCAGCACCAACCATGCTGGCTAAATTGGTGTAACCCACGATCTTGACGCCATTCACATCCACAATTTTGTCGGCTTGAGTGAGAGGGCAGTTACCCGATCCGTTATCCCCTTTGCCAGATGCAAGATCGATAACCACTGAGCCAGCTTTCATATTGGCAACAGTATCGCTATGGAGCAAGACTGGGGGCTTACGGCCAGGTATCAGTGCAGTCGTAATCACGATATCCGCTTGTTGTGCGCGCTCTGCTACGAGAGCAGCTTGGCGCTTCATCCAGGCCTCTGGCATGGGACGAGCATAACCACCAACACCCTTAGCGATTTCGCGCTCTTCATCAGTCTCAAAAGGGACATCAACAAACTTAGCGCCGAGAGATTCAATTTGCTCTTTAGCGGCAGGACGAACATCAGATGCTTCGATCACTGCGCCAAGGCGTTTAGCAGTTGCGATCGCTTGCAATCCCGCAACACCTGCGCCCAAAATCAGAACACGAGCTGCTTTGACAGTACCTGCAGCAGTCATCAGCATCGGCATAAAGCGTTGATATTCGTTGGCTGCAACCATCACCGCCTTATATCCAGCGATGTTTGCTTGAGAAGAAAGTACATCCATGCTTTGAGCACGGGTAGTTCTTGGTGCCGCTTCGAGCGAGAAGGCGGTAATGCCTTGAGCTGCCATCGCAGCAATATTATCGTTATCAAATGGATCGAGCATGCCGATCAAAACGCTACCGGATTTGATCTGCTTGAGCTCTTCTGGCTGAGGGGCGCGTACTTTTAAAATAACTTCAGAGGCAAATGCCTCACTTGCGCTGCCAATGCTTGCACCAACAGCGACATAGGCAGCATCGGGTTGACTGGCTTGCAGCCCCGCATCTTTTTGAATGAGGACTTGATGACCTTGTCCGATGAGTTTTTTAACAGTTTCTGGTGTGGCGGCTACTCTCGTTTCGCCAGCCTTGGTTTCCAGCGGGACCCCTATGCGCATTACTTGTCTCCAAAAGCGTATTTTTCAAAACTGCTATTTTAGTGAAATAGGCCAAATTGCACCTAGTTACGAATTTCTGCCTTTTCTTGACTAGTTTTGACCTATTTTCAGTGAAAGCAGTCCAAGACTTTTACAATAGAAGCAGAAAGTATTTATTGAATTTTCGCACTTTTCATGAGTGAACCCCATTCTTCTGTGAACTCCCCCATCAAAACCTCCAAATCTCCATTTCAGCCCTCCAAAGTCGTCATTGGGATGTCTGGAGGGGTCGATTCTTCTGTGGCAGCCTGGATGCTTAAGCAGCAGGGCTATGAGGTTGTTGGCCTATTTATGAAAAACTGGGAAGATGATGACAATGACGAATACTGCTCCGCTCGCCAGGATTGGCTTGACGTAGTTTCTGTTGCTGACTTAATTGGGATTGATGTGGAGGCTGTCAACTTTGCCGCCGAATACCGTGAACGGGTATTTGCCGATTTCTTAAGGGAGTATGCTGCTGGTAGAACGCCAAACCCAGATGTTCTCTGTAATGCAGAAATCAAATTCAAAGCCTTCCTAGACCATGCGATGAGTTTGGGTGCCGATGCCATAGCAACCGGGCATTACGCGCGCGTGCGTCGACAAGATGAGGGAGTGCAATTATTAAAAGCAGTCGATGCTGGTAAAGATCAAAGTTATTTCTTACATCGCCTTACGCAGACCCAATTAGAAAAAGTGCTATTCCCGCTAGGTGAGATTGAGAAAACAGAAGTCCGCAAAATTGCACAAGAGATTGGTCTACCCAATGCCCGTAAAAAAGATTCAACTGGGATCTGTTTTATTGGTGAGCGACCCTTCCGAGAATTTCTGAATCGTTACTTACCTCGCACACCGGGCCCGATCAAAACAGTCGAAGGAAAAACGGTTGGTGAGCATATGGGTCTTGCGTTCTTTACCCTAGGGCAGCGTAAGGGTATTGGGCTGGGGGGCAGTCAAGACGGGACGGGAGACGCTTGGTACGTTGCTCGCAAAGACGTTGGTAACAATACTTTGTATGTTGCCCAGGGTCATGAACATCCATGGTTATTGACGAATGCGCTATCAGCAATGGATGCAAGCTGGATTGCAGGTTCTCCACCTGCACCAGGCAATTTCTCTGCTAAGACGCGTTATCGTCAGACTGACTCTGCTTGTGAAATACAAGCCGGACCCTCTGGTGTTCAGAGCTTTCAGTTGCAATTTCCTGAGCCACAATGGGCAGTTACGCCTGGACAGTCAGCAGTTTTATATGACGGTGAGATTTGTCTAGGCGGCGGAATTATCACCGCCTAGTATCAAACAGAGATTGCGGAAAGCACTAGGCTACTGGTGGTGCTGTTTCAATGAAGGATGGACGCTGCATGAGTTTTTGATATAAGCCATCCAGATTGGTATATTTTGTTTGCCATTCTAATTTAGGGAAACGGAACAAGAGGTAGGCTAACGCGCATCCTAGGGCAATATCAGCCAAAGTCATTTGATTGCCGTGGCACCAGGAGTTTTCACCCAATTCTTGTGACATTTGGGAGAGGGCGGCTTCAATCTTGCCCATTTGACGTTCAATCCAGGCTTGACTTTGCTGTTCTACAGGCTTCCAGGTGGCTTCTAAACGAGCCAGAATGCCAGCATCCATAATGCCGTCTGCTAAGGCTTCCCAGGTTTTTACGGTGGCACGTGCCCGACTCTCGGCAGGAATGAGCTTACCTACAGGGCTCAGCGTATCTGCATAGTCCACGATGACCCGAGAATCATAAATAGCCTCGCCATCATCCAAAATGAGGCAGGGCACCTTACCTAAAGGGTTTACAGCAGCTATTTTGGTCTGAGCATCCCAAACGTTTTCAAGCTCTAGGGCTGCTTCAAGCTTTTTCTCTAAAAAGACGATACGTACCTTGCGTACGTAGGGGCTGGTGAGTGATCCGATAATTTTCATAGGCTTTAAGTATAGCGATCTGGCGAGGGCTGGGTCAGATTAAAGAACGCATTAAAATCAGGCTTTGTTGACCTAATACTTAAAAGGCAATACTCGTGAGCCAGCCGCTTTCAACCCTTAATGCACTTTCCCCCTTAGACGGTCGTTATGCCGGAAAACTTGACGCCTTGCGCCCTTGGCTTTCTGAATCAGCCTTTATGCGTCAGCGAGTGTTTGTCGAAATTCATTGGTTATTGGCGCTGGCATCAGCTGGCTTAGCAGACGTTCCAAAAATTAGCGCCGCCGATTCTGAATTCTTGCTATCGTTACCCAAGAATTTCTCTGATGCCGATGCCCAACGGATTAAAGAAATTGAAGCGGTTACGAATCACGACGTTAAAGCAGTTGAGTATTTCTTGAAAGAAAAAGTGGCTGGTCGCCCTGATTTACTGAAAGCCAGCGAGTTTATTCACTTTGCTTGCACTTCTGAAGATATTAATAACACCTCGCATGGCTTGATGCTACGAGGGGCGCGCGATGAGGTGTTGTTGCCTCAACTCCAAAAAATACTCTCAGTCCTAACGGACTTAGCCATTGAGAATGCTGCGGTACCTTTGCTCTCGCGCACCCATGGCCAACCAGCCTCCCCAAGCACTTTGGGCAAAGAGCTGGCAAATATTGCAAAACGTTTGGAGCGAGCAATTGCAAGCATTGCTGCGGTACCTTTGCTAGGCAAGATGAATGGCGCCGTTGGAAACTACAATGCGCATCTCTCTGCTTATCCCGATTTTGATTGGGAAGGCTTTTCGCGCAATGTCGTTGAGCAGCGCTTAGGTTTGACTTTCAATCCTTACACCATTCAAATTGAGCCTCACGATGGGATGGCAGAGCTGTTTGATGCGATTGCTCGTGCGAATACGATTCTGCTCGATATGGATCGGGATTTCTGGGCCTATATTTCGGTTGGCTATTTTAAGCAACGCACTAAGGCTGGTGAAATCGGCTCATCGACCATGCCGCATAAAGTCAATCCAATTGATTTTGAAAACTCCGAAGGTAATTTGGGTGTTGCTAATGCGCTCTTGCGCCATCTGGCAGAAAAATTACCTATCTCCCGTTGGCAGCGCGATTTAACTGACTCAACTGTTCTGCGTAATCTGGGCCCTGCTTTTGGCCATAGCCTTTTGGCTTATGACAGTGCACTACGTGGCTTAGGTAAGCTAGAAGTGAATCATGCGGCTATTGCGGCTGATTTAGATGCCTGCTGGGAAGTCCTCGCTGAACCTGTTCAAACAGTCATGCGCCGTTACGGAATTGAAAACCCCTATGAGCAGTTAAAAGAGCTGACTCGTGGCAAAGGGATCAACCAAGCTGATCTCCAAGCCTTTATCAAGGGCTTAAAGATTCCCGAGGACGCGAAGACTCGTCTTTTAGAAATGACCCCAGCATCGTATTTGGGCAAGGCAGTCGAATTGACTGAACGTCTTAAAAAGTGAGTGTCCAGAAGTCGGGCAGACCAGTCATCTGGTTTGCGGTTTATCAACTGCTCTGGCATTTACTGCTGCCTTTGGCTTTTATTCGTCTGGCCTGGCGTGCGCGCCATTCCATCCAATATCTGGGTAACTTATCAGAGCGCTTAGGGTTTGGTTACACAAAACCCATTGCCACCGGCGCTATTTGGATTCATGCGGTATCGGTTGGTGAGACGCGTGCCGCACAGCCATTGATTGAGGCTTATCTGGCCCGCGGTGAAAACATCCTGCTGACACATATGACTCTAAATGGACGTCGAACTGGTAAACAGTTGTTTGCATCAGCCATAGCTGCTGGTCAGATTCATCAAGTGTATTTACCTTACGATCTATGTGGGCCAGTAGAAAACTTTCTCAAAACGTTTAAGCCTAAGTTAGGTTTATTTATGGAAACCGAAGCCTGGCCAACAGTCGTATTTCGTTGTGCAGAAATTGGCTTGCCGTTATTTCTGGTGAACGCCCGCTTATCGCAACGCAGTGCAAAACGAGTGCAAAGTTTTGGTGAAGCAGGGCAGGCGCTGTTTCAGGCATTTACCGCTATCTTGGCACAAACTGCATTTGATGCAGAGCGTTATCGCCAATTGGGTGTCAGAAATATTGATGTTGTCGGTAATCTCAAGTTTGATGTGCCTTTAGATCCAGCGCAATTGCAAAAAGGTCAAGAATGGCGCAGCGAGTTACAAAAAGAGCGGCGACTTTTAGTTTGTGCCGCGAGCACGCGTGATGGCGAGGAAGCAATCATTCTCAAGGCCTGGAAACAGTTATTGCTCAGCAATGCATTTACAGTGCCACCGCTACTGTGTTTAATTCCAAGACACCCTGAACGATTTGCAGATGTTGCCAGTGTGATAGCCAATATGGGGCTCACATTTCGTAAGCGGAGTGAGTGGCTTAAGACGCCAGATGCTTGTCATCAGGTAGACGTCTTATTGGGCGACTCGATGGGTGAGATGGCAATGTACTACAGCGCAGCGAGTTTGACCGTGATGGGCGGAACCCTATTACCCTTTGGTGGACAAAACTTGATAGAAGCTTGTGCAGCAGGCTGTCCCGTTTTGTTGGGTAAGTACACCTATAACTTTCAGCAGGCAGCCTTAGATGCGCTTCAGTGTGGAGCAGCAAAGCAAGTGGAGGAGATGCCACTAGGCGAACCCTTAGCACTTAAGGAGTCACTCAAATCTTGTCTACTGAATTCTGAGGAGCTACTAAGGATGGCTCAGGCCGCTAAGCAATATGCGGTAGATCACCAAGGTGCAACGCAAAATATTCTGGCAATCTTAGATCGCCAGAATCATTTTTCTGACTAAACCCTGGCCCCAAAATTAGGATCATCTTTGCGAGAAGTGTCATCAGGCTTGCGATCACCTTTGATCAGATCTTCGCGGGTGACGCCAAGCCACATTGCTAAGGCGGCAGCCACGAAAACAGAGGAATAGATACCAAACAAAATACCGATGGTTAAAGCCAGTGCAAAGTAGAAGAGGGTTGGACCACCAAAGATCAGCATAGCTAACACCATCATCTCGGTGCTGCCGTGGGTGATCATAGTGCGGCTGATCGTGCTGGTAATCGCATTGTCAATAATCTCGCGTGTATTCATCTTGCGATATTTGCGGAAATTTTCCCGAATTCGGTCAAAGATCACGACGGACTCATTTACTGAGTAACCAAGAACCGCCAGAACTGCAGCCAAGACTGACAGTGAGAACTCCCAATGGAAGCAAGCAAAGAAGCCCAAAATAATGACAACGTCGTGCAAGTTCGCGATGATGCCGGCAAGGGCAAACTTCCACTCGAAGCGGAATGATAGGTAAAGCACAATCCCAATGATCACAAACACCAATGCTTTCAAACCATCAAGCGCAAGTTCTTGACCTACTTGGGGACCAACAAACTCCACCCTTTGTAATTTAGCGCCAGAACTTGCTGGATCAAGGGCTTTCATTACCGCGGTACTTTGATCGGCAGAAGCAATAACTTTGCCATCAGCATCCTTTTGAATAGGCAAGCGAATCATGACATCGCGTGAGCTACCAAAGTTTTGGATTTGGGTGTCGTTGTAACCCAGTTTTTGAACACGATCTCTAATTAAATCAAGAGGGGCAGCTTGTGGATAGCTCACTTCCATGACGGTGCCACCAGTAAATTCGATGGAGAGATGGAGGCCGTTATGCCATAAGAAAAAGACTGCAGCCAAAAAAGTAATCAAAGAAATAATGTTCAGCACCAAAGCATGGCGCATGAAGGGGATGTCTTTTTGGATTCGGAAAAATTCCATAGCTTATTTCTCCTTTGGGCGCCAGACTTGGCCGATGGCGAGTTTTTGAACCTTCTTATGTCTGCCGTACCAGAGGTTCACGATTCCGCGTGAGAAGAAAACCGCAGAGAACATCGAAGTCAAAATACCTAAGCAGTGGACAATAGCAAAACCTTTGATAGGACCAGAGCCAAACGCCAATAAAGCCAGACCGGCAATTAAGGTGGTGACGTTGGAGTCGAGAATGGTAGCCCAGGCCTTATCAAAGCCGAGGGCAATTGCGGTTTGTGGAGCCGTACCGTTGCGCAGCTCTTCTCGAATACGTTCATTGATCAGCACGTTCGAGTCAATTGCCATACCTAAAGCTAGGGCCATAGCGGCAATGCCTGGTAGGGTGAGAGTAGCTTGCAGCATCGAAAGCACAGAAATCAAAAGCAATAAATTGACCCCCAACGCCAATACGGAGAAAGTGCCAAACAGTAAGTAGTAAGCCATCATGAAAATAGCGATGGCGGTAAATCCAATGAGTAAAGATTTGAAGCCTTTCTCAATGTTTTCTGCCCCAAGGCTTGGTCCAATGGTGCGCTCTTCAATAATTTCCATTGGAGCGGCCAAGGAGCCAGCGCGGAGCAATAGCGCTAAGTCATTAGCGCTGGCAGTGGTGGGTTGCCCGGTAATCTGAAACTTGGAACCAAATTCTCCTTGAATGGTGGCTATGGTCAGCACCTCACCTTTACCCTTTTCAAACAGAATCATGCCCATGGGCTTGCCAATATTTTCACGAGTCACTTCTTGCATGACTCGGCCGCCAGTGGCATCAAGCGAGATATTGACAGCAGGTCGCTGATTTTGATCAAAACCAGCGCTAGCGTCAGTAATGCTTTCGCCACTAAAGATGACGGATTTCTTAAATACGCCATACCGATTTTCGCCAAAGCGGAACACATCCATACCGGGAGGGGCAGATTCTCCAAGGCCAATAGATGGAGTAATAGGGTCAGCCAAACGAGACTCTAGGGTAGCTGTACGCCCAATAATGTCCTTAGCGCGCGCGGTATCTTGTACACCTGGGAGTTGAACAACAATTCGCTCAGCACCTTGCTGTTGAATCACGGGCTCCTTAACAGCCAGCTCATTCACGCGTTTATTCAAAGTAATAATATTTTGTTTGACTGCGTTATCTTGCACAGTCTTCAAGGCATTCGGTTTGAACTCACCAAGCAATTGAGCGTTACCGCCAGACGATTTGATTTGCCAATCCAATTCTGGTTCGCTATTCAATAGAAGCGAGCGGGCTGCATCTGCATCATCGCGGTTGCTAAAATTGATTGCAATCGATTCTGCGCCACGATCAATACCTTGATGGCGAATATTTTTATCGCGCAATTGACTCCGAATATCGCCCGCTAGGGAAGTTATTTTCTTCTGGACTGCACCCTTCATGTCTACTTGCAGCAGAAAGTAGACGCCACCCCGCAAATCAAGACCTAATGGCATTGGTAGGGCGTTGATCGCATTTAACCAGCCGGGGGTATTGGATAAGAGATTGAGGGCAACTGTAAAGTTAGGATCATTTTGATCGCTATTGAGTTTTTGTTGCAACAGATCTCGAGCACGCAATTGAGTATCGGTATCGGCAAAGCGGATCTTGATTGAGCCTACATTATTGGCATTCTCAAAGAAGAGGCCGGTGCTACTAATGCTCGCATTACTCAGAATGCTTTCAACTTTGGACTCTGTTGCCAGATCGACCTTGATGGTTGGTTTGGCAGATGAGACTTGAACCGCTGGAGCCTCTCCGAAAAAGTTGGGGATTGAATATAGTCCGCCGATCAGTAATGCAACGACGATGACAATATATTTCCAGAGAGGGTAGCGATTCATAGTGAGACAGTATTAAGCGGACTTGAGTGTGCCTTTTGGCAAGACGGTAGTAATTGCACCTTTTTGCATTTGTACTTCTGTGCCTGCGGCAATTTCAACACTGATAAATTGATCTTTCAGAGCGCTTACTTTGCCTACGATGCCGCCAACAGTAACCACTTCATCACCAATCGCTAATGCTTCGAGCATTGCCTTAGTTTCTTTTTGGCGCTTCATTTGAGGACGAATCATGATGAAGTACAAAACAACAAACATCAAAATCAAGGGAAGGAAGCTCATTAGGCCACCAGACTCAGAACCGCCAGCCGCAGCTTGGGCAAAAGCATTGCTAATCCACATAAAAACCTCCATTAAAGACAAAATAAAAACTGATTCAGTGTGGGCTTTTCAACTAAAGCCGTAAACCCGCAATTCTAAACTGTGTGGGTCTTAGAGGGCAGATAAGGCGGTATATGTGGGCTATTTGGGGGCTTTAGGCAAAGCTAGTCTTGCCCGGGCTCCACACCCCGCTGGCGATTGCGGTGGAATTCTTCACGATAGGCCTGAAAGCGGTCTTGGCTAATCGCCTCTCTGACTTCGGTCATGAGCTGAAGGTAGTAGGTCAGGTTATGGATCGTATTGAGCTGAGACCCCAGGATTTCATTCGCTTTTTGAAGATGATTCAAATAGGAGCGGGTGAAATGCTTGCAGGTATAACAGGTGCAGGTTGGGTCAAGGGGGCGATCATCGTCCTTATAGCCAGAATTACGTAATTTAAGATCGCCAAAACGGGTAAATAGCCAGCCGTTGCGTGCATTACGCGTGGGCATCACGCAATCGAACATATCGATACCCAGGCTAACAGCCAGAATAAGGTCTTCCGGTGTACCCACCCCCATGAGGTAATGGGGAAGATGGGCGGGCAACTTGGGCGCTGTGAAATTAAGAATGCGCTCAAATTCTGGTTTGGGTTCGCCAACCGATAGACCGCCGATAGCGATCCCATCAAAGCCTTGCTCGCTAACCCCTGCCAAAGAAAGTTCTCGCAGACTCTCAAACATACCGCCTTGCACAATACCGAATAAGCCATTGCCCGTTTCTAATTCTCTGAAGCGCTTAATGGAGCGTTCGCCCCAACGCAAAGAGAGTTCAAGAGATTGTTGCGCCGTTTTTTCAGTAGTAGCCTTGCCATGACTTTCATAAGGAGTGCACTCATCAAACTGCATAGCGATGTCACTGTTTAAAACAGCCTGTATTTCCATGGAAACTTCAGGAGACATAAATAATTTGTCACCGTTGATAGGAGAAGCAAAGGTCACTCCTTCTTCTGATATTTTTCTCAGGGCGCCCAAGCTAAATACTTGAAAGCCTCCTGAATCGGTCAAGATGGGCTTATCCCAAGCCATAAAGCGATGCAGGCCACCATGTTTTTTGATGACATCTAAGCCGGGTCGGAGCCAAAGATGAAACGTATTGCCCAAAATGATCTGTGCATGCGCTTCTTCCAGATCACGCGGGGTCATTGCTTTGACCGTCCCATAAGTGCCGACTGGCATGAAGATTGGCGTTTGCACACTACCATGCGGCAGATCGAGTTGGCCTACGCGAGCTAGGCTTTGGGAGTCACGCGCAGATACGCTGAATTGAATAGGGTTTGTCATGTGTGCGTGATTTTAAAGCCGTGTGAGGAACATCGCATCACCATAGCTAAAGAATCGATATTCCTGAGCAATCGCGTGTTGATAGGCCTTGCGAATATTGTCCATGCCTGCAAAGGCACTGACCAGCATGAGTAAGGTGGACTTAGGCAGGTGAAAGTTGGTAATAAGGCAATCCACCATTTTGAATGGGAAGCCTGGAGTAATGAATAAATTGGTTTCACCGGATTGTTGTTGACTAATCGCAAAACTCTCTAGGGTGCGCAAGCTAGTTGTTCCTACTGCAACGATCCTTCCACCCGCATCTCGAGTTTTTTTGATCGCTTGTAAAGTCGCCTCTGGAATGGAGTACCACTCAGAATGCATTTTGTGCAGACTTAAGTTCTCTTCTCGTACAGGAGTAAAGGTGCCAGCGCCAACATGCAGAGTGATGGTGGCTTGTTCAATACCACGCCCTTTGAGTTTAGTCAAAATCGCTTCATCAAAATGGAGTCCTGCGGTAGGAGCTGCAACAGCGCCAGGATTTTTAGCAAGAACAGTTTGATATCGATTGCTATCCACCTGATTGGGTTGATGTTCGATATATGGCGGTAGGGGAAGCTCACCAAATTGATCTAGTAAATCGAGCAGGTCTTTTGGAAATTCGATTTCAAAGAAGCGACCATCGTAAGCAAGGACCTTGGCTTCAAAACTCTCGCCCTGGCGATTGTGGATTTGAATGCTGGTGTTGAGCTTGGGTACTTTCGATGCGCGGATTTGAACCCAGGCCCGTTGAGTGCTGGTAATACGTTCAATCAGTAACTCAATAGCGCCGCCAGTAGGCTTTTTCCCATGGAGCCGAGCGGGGATTACCTTGGTGTCATTCATTATCAGTAAATCACCAGGTTTTAGGAGTTCTAAAATTTCCAGAAATTGCCGGTCGATCAGGTTGCCTGCCTGCACCTCAAGAAGGCGGCTAGCAGTCCTTTCGGCCAAGGGGTTTTGGGCGATTAGGCGGTCAGGGAGGTCGTAATTGAAGTCGGAGAGTTGCATAGCATTACCATCAGAGCTTGGATTCTAACCATCATGACTAAGACTGTACCTCCAGCACTCCAAAAAATGGGTTTAGACAGCCCTATGGCGCTTGTTTTGCATCTTCCCATGCGCTATGAGGATGAAACTGAGCTCCTGACAATTGAGGAGGCTCTGCAACTAGGACGCTTTCGTTCAGTGCAAACCCAGGGTGTAGTGATTCGAAGTCAGGTCTTGTTTAGACCCAGAAGACAGCTGGTAGTCACGATTGAAGATGCGGGGGAGGTTTTACAACTTCGTTTCCTCAATTTTTATCCTAGCCAACAAAAGCAAATGGCAGTTGGCGCTCACGTCCGAGTTCGGGGTGAAATCCGAGAGGGATTTCAGGGGCCTGAAATGGTGCACCCCACCGTTCGAGCAGTTGCCCCTGAAGCCCCGCTACCAAAAAGTTTGACCCCAGTGTATCCAGCGAGTGCAGGCGTGACTCAGACAGTGCTGCGCAAAGCCATTGCTAATGCTTTAAAAAATCCAAGCACTCAAGACCTCCTTGCAGAGTTTTTGCCGAGCGCACTATTGGCCGAGCTATTGCCCAGTCATCAGTGGCCTAATCTACAAGATGCAATTACCTTATTGCATCAACCTCCATCAGATGCGGATACCTTGTCTTTATTGGATCGCAGCCATTTAGCCTGGCGGCGTGTTCAATTTGAAGAATTGCTGGCGCAGCAGATCTCCTTAAAGCGCGCGCATTCAATACGGCAAAAAAGACGAGCTCCAGCAGTTCATGCCGTAACAGAATCGAGTTCTAAAAAAAGTATTGAGTTAGGTTTATTAGCGCGTTTGTCATTCAAGCTGACCTCAGCACAAAAGCGAGTGTGGACTGAGATTGGCCATGACCTATCACGTGGTTTTCCGATGAACCGTTTATTACAAGGTGATGTTGGTAGTGGCAAGACGGTGATTGCCGCGCTGGCAGCTGCAAGGACTATCGATAATGGATACCAAGCGGCCATCATGGCCCCGACCGAAATTTTGGCTGAGCAACATTTTCTGAAAATGCAGGAATGGTTTGAGCCACTAGGTATCAAAGTAGTTTGGCTCTCGGGTAGCCTTAAAACAAAAGAAAAAAAACTGGCTCAGGACTTAGTTGAGAGTGGTGAGGCGCAACTGATTGTCGGGACTCATGCCCTGATTCAAGAATCAGTACATTTTGCAAAACTTGGCCTAGCAGTGATTGATGAGCAGCATCGTTTTGGAGTAAGACAGCGGCTAGAAATTCAGCAACGGATTGGTTCTGAATTGTTCTATTGCCACCAGATGATGATGTCGGCTACCCCAATTCCGCGCACACTCGCAATGACCTATTACGCCGACCTCGATGTTTCTGTGATAGACGAGCTGCCACCCGGACGCAAACCAATCATTACCAAAGTACTCAAGGCCACCCGTCGCAATGAGGTCATTGACGGTGTGAAAGAGTGGCTAGCGAAAGGTCTGCAAGCTTATTGGGTATGTCCTTTGATTGAGGAGTCCGAGGCCTTGCAATTACAAACGGCAGTTGAGAGCGCTGAGCAGCTGACTATAGCGTTACCAAACTTTAAGGTGGGTCTAGTTCATGGTCGTATGAAGAGTGATGAAAAAGCAGCCGTTATGGCCGCTTTCAAGGCCAATGAAATCCAGCTTTTAGTAGCTACTACCGTGATTGAGGTGGGGGTCGATGTCCCAAATGCGGCTTTGATGGTGATTGAGCATGCGGAGCGATTTGGCTATGCGCAAATTCATCAACTACGAGGACGTGTGGGCCGTGGCTCTGCGGATTCAGTTTGTATTCTGATGTATGCAGAGCCCTTATCTTTGGCTGCTAAAGAGCGCTTACAAACTTTAAGAGAAATATCCGATGGCTTTGTGATTGCTGAACGAGATTTATCATTGCGGGGGCCTGGTGAATTATTGGGGGCTCGACAATCCGGAGATGCCATGTTGCGCTTTGTGGATCTTCAAAGAGATGCTTGGTTGATAGAATTAGCTCAGCAAGCGGCGGAGCGCTTACTGGCAGAGCACCCCAATTTGGTGGAAAAACAATTGGCCAGATGGCTGGGAGCACGCGCCGAATTTTTAAAGGCCTGATAATTACCTTATGACACTGACTGAACTGCGTTATATCGTTGCCGTCGCTCGTGAGCGCCACTTTGGGCGCGCAGCTGAGGCTTGCTTTGTTTCTCAGCCTACACTCTCTGTCGCGATCAAGAAGCTAGAGGAAGAGCTCAATATTCAGATTTTTGAGAGAACCAGCTCCGAGGTGTCGATGACTGCTTTAGGCGCTTTGGTAGTAGAGCAGGCTCAGCGTGTTCTAGAAGAAGCAAATACTTTGAAGCATTTAGCAAAGCATGGCCAAGACCCTTTGTCGGGCCCACTAAGATTGGGTACGATTTACACCATTGCCCCATACTTGCTTCCTAGTCTAGTAAGAGAGGCTAGAGAGTCTTTGCCAAATGCCCCTTTATTTCTAGAAGAAAATTTTACGGCCCGTTTGTTGGAAATGTTGCGGCAGGGTGAGCTCGATTGTGCGGTACTGGCACATCCTTTCCCTAGCTCCGGTCTGGAGATGATTGATTTATACGATGAGCCATTCTTAGTTGCTGTACCAAAAGGGCATGCTTGGGAGAGTCGCCAAGCGATTGCTCATCAGGAATTAAAAGCCCAAAATACTTTGCTGCTAGGTGCAGGCCATTGCTTCCGCGACCATGTGCTCGGCGTTTGTCCAGAACTTAATCGCCTAGGAAGTGGCTCAACCATTGGCGAGCAGCATAGTTTTGAAGGTTCCTCGCTAGAGACGATTAGACAAATGGTTGCTGGCGGAATCGGTATTAGTGTTTTACCGCGCACTTCGGTCGACGATCCCAAAACCCAAGAAGGTTTGATTCGTTATATTCCACTCGAGGAGCCAACGCCTACTAGAAGGGTGTGCTTAGTTTGGCGCAAAAGCTATACCCGCGCTCCGGTGATGCAAGAGCTTGCGAAAACGATTCGTCGTTGCGATCTATCTGGGGTGAGCTTTATCAATGCGTGAGCGCTTGCGGGCCTATGCACGTCTCATTCGATTGGATAAACCCATCGGCACACTGCTGCTGCTGTGGCCGACTTGGTGGGCTTTGTGGCTAGCAAGTGGTGGCTTACCAAATCTACAGATTCTATTGATTTTCACGTTAGGCACTTTCCTGATGCGCAGTGCAGGTTGCGCCATTAACGATTATGCAGATCAAGATTTTGATCGCGATGTTCTCAGAACCCAACATCGTCCCGTGACCAGCGGTCAGATCTCGGGCAAAGAAGCAGTTTGGCTTGCAATACTTTTGGCCTTACTTGCTTTTGCTTTAATTCAGCCACTCAATCTATTGACCAAAGTCTTATCTATTTTTGCAGTACTGATCGCTGCAGTTTATCCATTTACCAAGCGTTTCTTTGCCATTCCTCAAGCAGTGCTGGGTGTAGCGTTTGGTTTTGGTATCCCAATGGCTTATGCCGCTGTATTGGGATTCGTACCACTAGAGGCGTGGATTTTATTTGTCGGCAATATCTTTTGGGCGATTGCTTACGATACTGCTTATGCCATGGTGGATCGTGAAGACGATATTCGCATCGGCATCAAAACTTCAGCAATTACATTTGGTCGTTTTGATATAGCTGCGATTGGAATTTGTTATGGTCTGCTGCTATTGAGTCAAATGATCGTTGCTCAACTTGCTCATCTGAGTGGGTATTTTTGGCTAGGCTGGGGAGCTGCATTGCTGTGCGCTTTGTATCACCTAAGACTAGTATCTACTCGCTCACGCAATGATTGCTTCAGGGCGTTTCTTCACAATAATTGGTTGGGAGGATTCCTGTTCTTAGGAATCGTTTTGGGTTTATCCCTGACCTAATTCATCGCCCATGGTTTTGCTGCGCTCCTGGGCTGCGGCAAGGGCTTTCCCAAGTATGGCTTGCCAGTCTAAATCTTTAAGTACCTCTAAGGCGGCAGCAGTAGTACCTCCTTTTGATGTCACCCTTTCACGAAGGGCGCCGGCACTTTCTACAGAATGATTAGCGAGTTGAGATGCGCCTTCAAGCGTCGCATAAGCCAACTTGCGCGCAGTTGCTGAATCTAGCCCGAGTTTTTCACCGCCAGCTTGTAATGCTTCCAGGAAAGCAAATACGTAAGCGGGGCCGCTGCCAGATAAGGCAGTCACAGCATCCAAAAGTGGCTCTTCATCTACCCAAACTGTTTGCCCAACCGCCTTGCAAATGCCTTCTGCTAATTCACGGTCAGCCTGACTAACGCCAGTCTCAGAAAATAGACCAGTGATGCCTTTTCCAATGAGGGCGGGGGTATTCGGCATTGCTCGGACGCAACGGGACTGAGCAAGCCAGCGGCTCATGTCAGCGATACGTATTCCTGCAGCAATACTGAGGATTAAAGGTTTTGCTAGAGAGTTTTGAAGTTGAGCGCTAAGAGCGTGAGAAACCACTTTAAAGTCCTGGGGCTTGACTGCCATGACGATGACATTATTTTTGGCAGCATCTAAAGCGATTTGATCTATCGAAGTGATCAGCTTAATTGAAAAGTCGTTAATGAGAGCTACTGCCGTGTCAGCTTTTGCTTCAACCACCGATACCTGAGTTGAGCGAAGGCCGTCATGAAGAAGGCCGCCAATCATGGCGCGGCCCATATTGCCGCCACCAATGAAGGTGATATGAATATCGTTAGTAAATTGATCTTTGTTTGTCATGCGCTTATCTTATCTCGCTTACCAAATATCGCGGTACCCACTCGGACAATCGTACTCCCATGGGCTATTGCAGACTCCATATCATCCGACATTCCCATTGATAAGGTATTAAATTCTTGAAATCCTACTTCTTTGGAGTATTTGGCCTGAATTTGCTTGAAGCAATCTTCTACCGCCTCAAAAGCTTGTCCCTGGATGATGAGATCTGAGGTCGGCGCAGGAATAGCCATTAAACCTCTTAGGGAAACGTGAGGCAATTGGGCGATGGCGCTACAGAGTGTTTGTGCTTCCTTTAAAGGGATGCCGCTTTTGGAGTCTTCATTGCTGACATTGACCTGTACACAAAGCTGCAGCTTCTTGGGAATAGCAAGTTCCCCACGTTGAATAGAAAGCCTCTCGGCAATCTTGAGGCGATCAATACTGTGCACCCAATCAAAATGAGCCGCTACATCTTTAGTTTTATTGCTTTGGAGTGGACCAATAAAATGCCACTCGAGTTTGGGATGCAAGGCTGAGAGGATTTGGATTTTCTCAATCCCTTCCTGTACATAGTTTTCCCCAAATACCATTTGACCTGCTGCAATGGCTTGCTCAATATCCTGGACAGGAAAGGTTTTGCTGACCGCCATCAGAGTAATACCACTGGGATTGCGCTTGACCGCTAAGGCAGCATCTTGAATCCGTCGACGAACCTGTCCAAGATGGGTCGCAATCAGCGTCATTTTTTCTCTGCTTGCTGAGTCAGGAGTTGATCGACTAATTCTATCCAATGAACAACGGGAGTTTGATCCTGTTGTAGATGGGCAATGCAGCCAATATTTCCTGATACGATCAACTCAGCATCCGATTCTTCGCATGCTGTTTGTAGGTGCATTAATTTTTGCTTGCGTAATTGCTCTGAAAGTTCAGGCTGTGTAATGGAATAGGTGCCAGCTGAGCCACAGCATAAATGGCTATCTGCACACAATCGTACTCCCACACCTAAACTGGTCAGCAATTTTTCAACTTGACCACGGATTTGTTGGCCATGTTGCAAGGTGCAGGGTGGGTGATAAACCACACCTGGTTTCTGGTCGCTACCAATCAATTCCAGTAATTCATTTTGGAGTGAAGGCAAGATTTCGGAGATGTCTTTCGTTAGCTCTGAAACCCTTTTTGCTTTGGCTGCATATATTGGATCATCAGCTAAGAGGTGTCCATAATCCTTAACCATCACACCACAACCAGAGGCGGTCATCACAATTGCCTCGACCCCAGACTCAATTAAAGGCCACCAGGCATCAATATTTTGTTTGGCATCGCTTAAGCCGCCGACTTGGTCATTGAGGTGATAACGCAGAGCGCCACAGCAGGTCGCCTTAGGCGCGCTAATCAGTTGAATATTCAGCGCGTGCAATACCCGAGCGGTAGCAGAATTCACATTCGGCAGCATATCGGGTTGAACGCAACCTTCCAGCAAGAGCATTTTCCGAGCATGCTCTGTTTGGGGTCGATGGTGAGGGTTGGTATTAGGGTGAAGCGCTTTATTCTTGAGGTGCGGAATTTTTCGCTTCATACTAGGCGGCAGAATCGGGCGTACTAGACGACCCAATTTCATTGCCGTCTTCATCAGGGTAGGACTGGTTAAGCCCTCCTTGAGAGCCCAACGGGTGAGACGATCTTTCAGGGGGCGCGCAGCAGTATTGTCTTCAGCCCATTGGCGCCCAATATCGATGAGTTTGCCGTATTGAACACCGCTAGGACAGGTGCTTTCACAGTTGCGGCAGGTTAGGCAGCGATCTAGATGTAGGCGGGTTTTTTCGGTAGGCGCTTGGCCTTCAGCCATTTGCTTAATCAGATAGATGCGTCCGCGCGGCCCATCTAACTCATCGCCTAGGAGTTGATATGTAGGACAGGTGGCGGTACAGAATCCACAATGAACACATTTACCTAAAATTCGGGCGGCTTCTAAACCTTCAGCGGTATTTTGAAATTGGGGGGCGAGTTCAGTTTGCATTGATTACTTATGGAAGACGATGGGTGGCAAAAACACCGGAAGGGTCAAAGCTAGCTCTGAGCCTAGCCTGAATTGGCTCAAGCGCTAGCGAATGACTTTGTTCACTGAGCTGAGTAAAGCGTTGATTTGCAGGATTCACATTCGAGCCCTGACGAAAACGCATTGCATGTCCACCATGAGCGCTCGCAATTTTTTTTAGAGCGTTAAAAGTGGCGTCATCACTTAGACCTTTTAGCCAACGCTCTTGACCATGCCACTCTAAAATAATGTCATCAGACATATTGTTCAGTTCAAGCAAACCACAGGCTGCAGGCAAGGCGAGGCGATAGAGTGTTTCATCAGCTGCCAGGCTTGTAAAGTCTGGTAACTGCTGCTCTCGAAGATTGCTCCAAAAAGCTTCCGCCTCTTTAACATCCAGCTCTTTCGCATTGAGACTGGAACACAGGGATATTTTTGCGGCATAAACCGCTGCTTCTGCTCCTGCCAATCGAATAGTGAGCTCACCAAAGCTATCGGCTCGGTTTTTACCAATCCAGCAACTTGCGGATAGGGGTAGAGGTTGACCGGCAGATTCATTCAAGCTTTGTAAAGCAGCAGCTTGCGTTATTTGACAGCGAATGCTCGTACTAGCAGCGGGTTTTGGTAAGACTTTGACTGATGCTTCTAGGATGAGTGCAAGAGTACCTAAGGATCCCGGCATGAGACGAGATACATCATAGCCTGCAACGTTTTTCATCACTTTGCCGCCGAAAGATAAATCTTGACCCTTGCCATCCATGATGCGAGCGCCTAAAACAAAGTCACGTAAGTTACCTACGCTGATACGAGCTGGACCAGCTAAGCCTGCCGCGATGACGCCTCCAAGCGTAGCGCCTTCACCGAAATGTGGGGGCTCAAAGGCAAGCATTTGATTTTTCTCAGACAGGACTCTTTCAATTTCTTTTAGTGGAGTACCGGCACAAGCGGTGATTACTAGCTCTTCAGGTTGATAGTCGAGGATGCCGCTATAAGCTTTGGTGCTGAGCTTAGAAAATGAATTGGGGTTGCCGTACCATGCTTTAGTACCGCCACCCTCAATGGATAAAGGCGTTTTAGATTGTGCTGCCTCGAGAATCTGTTTACGAAAAGACTCAATGTGCTGCTGGGAATCTGCAGGACTCATTAAAAGCGCTCCAACTCTGGGTGAGGGAGGATTCCTTTGCTAATCCGCATACGACCATATTCTGCACAGCGATTGAGTGTGGGAATCGCTTTATCTGGATTGAGTAATTTATCTGGATCAAAGGCATTTTTTACGCCCCAAAACGATTCGCGTTCACCTTCACCAAACTGAATGCACATCGTATTGATCTTCTCGATACCAACGCCGTGCTCGCCTGTAATCGTGCCACCCAATTCAACACAGGCTTCTAAAATTTCAGAACCAAAGTCTTCAGCGCGATGCCATTCGTCTTGATCGGCGCCATTAAATAAAATAAGCGGATGCATATTGCCGTCGCCCGCATGAAATACATTTAAGCAACCAAGGCCATATTTCTTCTCCATTCCCTGAATGCGTTTCAAGAGAGTAGCGATGTGGCGGCGGGGAATAGTGCCATCCATACAGTAGTAATCAGCTGCG
The DNA here is from genome assembly GCF_018687555.1 of Polynucleobacter sp. MWH-P3-07-1. Taxonomy (NCBI): domain Bacteria; kingdom Pseudomonadati; phylum Pseudomonadota; class Betaproteobacteria; order Burkholderiales; family Burkholderiaceae; genus Polynucleobacter; species Polynucleobacter sp. MWH-P3-07-1. The sequence continues at coordinate 1,422,877 of NZ_CP061296.1, read as the reverse complement.
AGACGTCCAGCTGCAGGGAAAGCATTTTTTCTCCCGCTCCAAAACTTCAAACGTTCAGCTTCATCACGTGAGATCTGAATGCCACTTGCCCCAGCTTTTTTCAGAACTTCAGTCATGCGCTCAATTTCTTCAGCAACTTCTTCTGGAGTACCGTCGGATTCGCAGAGCAGAATCGCTTCCGCATCGAGGTCATAGCCTGCGTGAACAAATTCTTCTACGGCACGTGTAGTTGCTTTGTCCATCATCTCTAAACCGGCAGGAATAATCCCTGCGGCAATAATGGCTGCAACGGCATTGCCACCTTTTTCAATATCGTCAAAGCTCGCCATGATGACTCTTGCAAGTTTGGGCTTAGGTACGAGCTTTACGGTAACTTCAGTTACCACTGCGAGCATGCCCTCGCTACCGATCATCACCGACATTAAATCTAATCCTGGTGCATCTGGGGCTAGTCCACCAAATTCAACGATTTCGCCATTCATGAGTACGGCACGAACACGGAGAACATTGTGTAGGGTTAGGCCGTACTTCAGGCAGTGCACTCCTCCAGAGTTCTCATTTACATTGCCGCCAATTGAGCAGGCAATTTGGGATGAAGGATCGGGCGCGTAATATAAGCCGAGATGTGCAACTGCTTCAGAGATTGCTAAATTACGAACGCCTGGCTGGACAACGGCGGTACGAGTAAAAGGGTCAATACTGACAATCTTTTTGAGCTTAGCTAGAGAGAGGACTAGGCCTTGGGCAATCGGCATTGCTCCACCAGAAAGACCAGTGCCTGACCCCCTAGGAACAACAGGGATATTCATGGCATGACAAATCTTCAGAATTTGGGCAACTTGAGCCTCAGTCTCTGGCAATGCAACGGCTAGAGGCATCCTGCGATAGGCCGCTAAGCCATCACATTCATAGGGAATCGTGTCTTCAGGCTCCCAAAGGAGGCCATCTTCAGGCAGGATTGGGCGTAGGGCGGCAACCAGCTTAGTCTGTAAAGCGCTAATGATTGCGAGATCAGGGGGTGGGGCGACCATATTCATAACTGCCATTTTAGCCATTTACCTATAATGAGTTCATGGGTAACCGACTTTCAAAAATTGCGACCAGAACGGGTGATGCCGGGATGACTGGTTTGGGCGACGGCAGCCGGGTCGAAAAAGACCATTTGCGGATCTGCGCCATGGGTGATGTCGACGAGCTGAACTCCGAAATCGGGGTTTTGTTGGCAATCCCATTACCAAGCAGTGTCTCCCAAGCCCTTCAGGATCTATTGCTACAAGTGCAACATGACTTGTTCGACTTGGGCGGCGAGCTTTGTATTCCAAATTACACCCTCCTCAAAGAGACACAAGTAAGCCGTTTGGATGAATGGCTTGCTCAATACAACGCTACCCTAGAGCCCCTTTCAGAATTCATTCTTCCTGGCGGCACTATGGCAGCTGCACAAGCACATATTTGCCGGACCGTATGTCGTCGTGCTGAACGGTCAGTGGTTCGTTTAGGATGGGATGTTGAAATCAATGATGCTCCACGCCAATATCTCAATCGACTCTCTGACCTCTTGTTTGTTTTGGCTCGTGTTTTAAATCGGGCTGCTGGTGGGCAGGATGTATTGTGGAAGCACGAAAAAAAAGAGACTAAATAAATTAGTCTCTTGATCTAAACAAAGCGTTGGTTTATTTCTTAAGCTTTCGACGATTCTTGACTGCAAGCGCCAATCTTTGTAAAACATTTACCGAGTCTTCCCAATTAATGCAGGCATCCGTAATACTCTTGCCATACTCAAGTTGACTTGGATCATCTTTGCCTGGTGTAAATTTCTGTGCACCATCTTTAATGTGACTTTCGATCATCACGCCAAAAATTTGATTTGAACCCGATTCAATTTGCTCAGCAATATTTTCAGCAACAATAATCTGACGCTCATGCTTTTTGCTTGAATTTGCATGGGATAGGTCAACCATCAAACTGGCTGGAAGCTTGGCTGCTTCGAGCTCAGCGCAGGCAGCTTGAACATATTGGGCTTCGTAGTTTGGTTCTTTGCCACCACGTAAAATCACGTGACAATCCTTATTGCCTTTGGTCTCAACGATGGAGACTTGACCATTTTTATGGACTGATAAGAAGTGGTGTGGACGACTTGCTGCTTGGATTGCATCAGTAGCAATTTTGATATTGCCATCGGTACCATTCTTAAAGCCAATTGGAGCGGATAAACCAGAAGCGAGTTCGCGATGCACTTGGCTCTCGGTGGTGCGTGCGCCGATTGCACCCCAAGAAATTAAATCAGCAATATATTGTGGCGAAATCACATCCAGGAATTCGCTACCAGCGGGCATACCAAGACGATTAATTTCCATCAACACTTGACGCGCAATGCGCAAGCCCTCTTCAATACGATAGCTCTCATCAAGGTAGGGGTCGTTGATCAAGCCTTTCCAGCCAACTGTAGTGCGGGGCTTTTCGAAATAGACGCGCATGACGATTTCAAGTTCGCCCGCAAAACGCTCACGTTCAGCTAAAAGACGCTGGCAATACTCCAAGGCAGCTCTGGGGTCATGAATCGAGCAGGGGCCGATGATGACTAAGAGACGATCGTCCTTACCGTGAATGATGTTCCGAATCTTGACACGAGTTTTGCTGATTAGTGCCTCAGTTGCTGTGCCCGAAATCGGAAAGAAACGAATCAAGTGTTCTGGCGGAGGCAGAACCGTGATGTTATGAATGCGTTGGTCGTCGGTATCCGACGTTTTGTCAACGGCGGCGTACCAATTAGCGGGGTTGGTGTTTTGTTGGCTCATACGGCTATTTTAAGCCGTATTAAGCCGTACCACCGACAGTCATGCCGTCAATGCGTAAAGTGGGTTGGCCAACCCCTACCGGAACGCTCTGGCCTTCCTTGCCACAAACCCCGATACCGCCATCCAGTTTTAGATCATTTCCGATCATGGAAACCTGTTTTAGTGATTCCGGCCCGTTGCCAATAATGGTGGCACCTTTGACGGGGTACTGGATTTTGCCGTTTTCGACCCAATAGGCCTCTGAGATCGAAAAAACGAATTTACCGCTAGTGATATCGACCTGGCCACCGCCAAAATTGACGGCATATAGACCACGTTTGATGCTGGCAACAATTTCTTCTGGATCATCTTTACCAGCAAGCATGTAAGTATTGGTCATGCGGGGCATCGGCAAGGATGCAAAACTCTCACGTCGACCATTGCCCGTTAAGGGCATATTCATGAGGCGGGCATTCAAGCTATCCTGAATGTAACCTTTGAGAACGCCATCCTCAATGAGCGTGGTGCATTGTGTCGGAGTACCTTCGTCATCAATATTGAGAGAGCCTCTGCGGCCTGAGAGAGTGCCATCATCAACAACAGTGACGCCCTTGGCGGCAACCCGCTCACCGATGCGCCCTGCAAAAGCAGAGGATCCTTTGCGATTAAAGTCTCCTTCAAGGCCATGTCCAACAGCCTCATGTAATAAAACGCCAGGCCATCCTGGGCCCATCACAACCGTCATTTGACCTGCTGGTGCTGGTCTAGAGTCTAAATTGACTAAAGCACTATCGACGGCTTCATCGACATATTGATTTACCAGCTCGCTATTGAAGTAAGAATAGTCATGACGCGCCCCGCCACCAGAGGAGCCAGACTCACGTCGGCCATTCTGTTCTGCAATGACATGAACCGAAATCCGAACCAGTGGCCTGATATCTGCAGCTAGTAAACCATCTGAACGCACCACCAAGATCACATCGAATTCACCAGCGAGACTGGCCATTACTTGAATGATGCGAGGATCACGCGCTTTTGCTCGACGCTCAATGCTTTCGAGCAGTGCAATTTTTTCTTGAGGCTGTAAGGAGTCTAGGGGATTGAGATCGGAGTAGAGCTCATTGGAAGTGGGAATGAAAATTTTGCTGCCAAGTGCTTGTTTGCCGCCTTGTGGGCCTATGACACGAGTTGCTTTTGCAGCCTTATTCAGGGCCTCTAGATTCATTTCATCGGAATAGGCGAAGGCTGTTTTATCACCATAGATGGCACGCACACCCACACCCTGGTCAATACTGAAACTTCCGGACTTCACAATTCCTTCCTCAAGACTCCAGCTTTCATTGCGGGTGTGCTGAAAGTAAAGATCGGCATCATCAAGGCGATGCGTAAACATATTGCCGAAAGTGCGATGAAGATCTTGCTCAGTTAAGCCGGTAGGCTCAAGCAAAATCGTTTTTGCGAGCTTCAGTAATTCAGGTTGTTTCTTGGCCTGGGTCCAACTGCTAGGAAATAATGCTTCGGGTGCGTTCATGTCATTAAAGCTTGCGATGTTTCAGGGCGGGTAACTTAGAGCGTACCTCGTTTAACTTATCTTTGCTCAGTATCCCAGAAATAAAGCCTTCCCCCTCGGGTAGATGGGCAAGAACGGTACCCCAGGGATCAATCAGCATACTATCGCCCCAAGTGCGTCGTTGATTGAGATGCTGACCACCTTGGGCTGAGGCAAGTACATAGCATTGGTTTTCAATTGCACGCGCCCTTAGTAAGATTTCCCAATGATCTTTTCCGGTGGTGTAGGTGAAGGCGGCTGGAATAATGTGACAGTCGACTGGGCCAATGGAGCGATACAGCTCCGGAAAGCGTAAGTCGTAGCAAATGCTGAGACCAAACCGCCAACGCTCACCATCAATACTGAAATCAATCACGCCTGGCTGCCTTCCGGCCTCGATAGTTTCCGCTTCGGCATATCTTTCTGTAGAAGTCTCGAATCCAAATAAATGAATTTTGTCGTAGCGCCCAATTTGCTCTCCAGTAGGGCCAAAAACGAGAGTGGTATTCAGAACTTTATTGTTCTCACTCGCCTGCAGTGGAATAGTGCCGGCAAATAGGTAAATGGCATGCTCCTTTGCCAATGAGCTGAGCGCTTCCTGAATCGGGCCAACACCAGCTTTTTCTTGTGCTTGGATCTTGTCGGTATCTTTCAAACCCATGAGGCAGAAATATTCCGGTAATACTGCTACCTGAGCACCTGCGTCTGTTGCTGCTTTAATGAGTCGAGCTGCCGTCTCTAGATTTTCTTGAGGCACTGGCGTCGATACCATCTGAATGGCAGCAATCTGGATTTTGGATGAATTCATATTGAGTACAGAGAAATCATTCAACCGGGCTTGCGGCCACAGGGGCTGGAGTGGGATTGCCTGAAGAGTTTGGCTTACTCTGTTCTTTCAGCAAACCTTTTTTACGAATTGTGTCCAAAGTTTTCTGATCCAAAGGCTGTCCTTGTTGATTCAGTGGTACAACCTCTGGATCGCTCCATGATCCTTGAATGAGATAGTCTGATTGCATTGAGCGATTGATTTGATTGCTTACTAAGTATTGACCAACTAAAGCACTCAGGCCAACGATTGGGTTAATCGCGAACAGAGCGAGTGAGCCCGCAGTGGCGTCGATCGTTGGGAAAATAGTCACCCGTAAATCTTGTGTTTGTTTAGTGACATCAATTTGCCCATTCATCGCAACGCGCGCCTGATCCAGAATCATCACAAACTGATCAGTCTTGGCAATGCCATTTTGGATATTGAAAGTGGTATTGATGGTGTTGAAAGCCGTACCTTTACTCACGAGATTTCCGACGCTGCCTTGCAGGTCCAGTGTGGCGAATTTAAATAGACTTTGTAAGCTCAACACATTCAAGATTTGGGCTGCGCTGGAATTAACCTCGAGCAAGCGCCCCTTTTCTAGTTTGAGATTCAGCTGTCCGCTCAAAGTTTGAAAATCAGGTGAGAAGGGATTGCTCATCCACTCTAGCTTGCCAGTCAATTGGCCTTGACCACCTTCAACGGATTTTGCTGGAGTCCAGTGCGCAATGATTTGACCGGCATCCTTAATTTGGAGATCTGGAATAAGTGATGTTTTCTGTTGACCTGTTCGAGGGTCGATGCTCCATTGGCCGGTAATGGTCGCATTGTCTTGTGGATTAATAACCTGCAGCTTTTCTAGGTTGAGCAGATTCTTGGCGGTTTGGCTTTTTATTTTGACTAGACCAAGTTGGGCTCGTTCCCAAACAAAATTATCTACCGTCAGATCTAGGCTGGGTATAGAGTTTGGCGAAAGCTTGGTATTGGGTGTCGCTACTTTTTTATCCTTAGAGGCGGCTTTAGGGTTTTGCTCATCAATCAATTTCAGAAGATCAAGATGACCGCTGATCATGCCACTTGGTAGAGCAGAGGATGGCTCACTGTAAAGAACTTGCCCGGTTATTTTGGGAGAGCTCAAATTCAATTTCCAACCCTTATCTTTGAGGCTTGCAGTGAGGCTGAGATTGGGCCAAACATAGTCTGCGGCGGTCAATGCTTTGACTTGAGCGTTGATTTGGATGCCATCGGACAAGCTCGTTGGGCTCTTGCTTGGAAGTGTTTTAGCTCTATTGGCGGACAAAAATGCCAGCCATGTATCGCAATTGAGTTCATTGACTTGAATGCCTAAATTCAAGCCTTGTGAGGGCATCGCTGCGACCCCGCCAATGCCGATCGCATAACGTAAATCATTATTCTGATTTAGTACGCCTTGAGTGAAGAGCTGGCTGCCTAAGTTTCCAGACCAGCTGAGCCGATCCGGATTGGTTTTTTTAGCAAAGGTTTGTAAAAGCAACTCGCCTTGTAAGGATGCGCCCCTTTGCTTTTTGAGAGGTATCGGAGTATTGCTTGCCCAGTTGTCTAGATTGAGCTTCAGCTTTGTTTCGCTACCTGCCTTGCTGAAACTGATCAGGCCATCATATTTGGCAATTCCGCTCATGCCATTCAATAAGGTTCTTGCCGATTCAGAAATTTCAGAGGAATAGTTCTTTATAAAATCTGCGCTGAGATCGCCAGTAATAGTGAAGTTATGTTTATCTGTTGATGATGGTGCGCTCGCCATTTTGATTGAGCCGCCCAAAAATTGAGCGCTGACATCCTCAAATTCGGGGTTGCTTTCAGTGATGCGTACTTTGCCATTCAAGTGTTCAAGCGGTGGAATATTGGCCCACTGCGCCATATTATTTTGGAGACTGAGAAGTGCATCTATTTTTGTGTCGTCACTATTGCTCAAGGGGACTTCTAGTTTGAGATTCAGGTCAAGAGGGCCTGCAAGCTTGAGATTCTTCTCAAACTCTGGACGTTTTTTGCCAAAAGGCGATGCAAATAGATAATCCAACATCTGAGGCGCTTGGCCTTTGGCATTGCCATTTAAGGCAAGCACTAGTTGATTGGCGCTTACATCAGCAATTTGTGCATTGATATTGCTTACACTGATCTGCTGATGATTGGCTTGCGAAACATCCACATTTAAGGCGGACTGTTTCATGCTGATCGTTCCAACAATATTCGTAAAGTCTCCCCACACTCCTTGCTCGGGACTGACTAATGGCGCTGGCCTGAATGTCACCCCGTTAATGGGGAAGGTCAGAGCAAACTCTCCTGTGCTGCCTGGGGGGAATGGAGCTCCATTGGGATCTCCATTGATGTGCAGGCTTCCATTCTCAACCTTGCCTGCTGCAAAAGCTTTACTTAAATACAGTTTGGTATCCGTTGACATTGTCACTGGCAGGTAACGATAAGCATTAACTAAGTTGGCTTCCTGAAAATCAATATCTAAGTTGAGATGATCGACTTGCTTGGGTCCGGTCATGAGATAGGCAAAGTTAGCCTTGGCTTTTAGATCCGCATTCTGAATATTGAATTCTTTTGAGCTAATCAACCAGCCTCCACTTTGTTTGCTCCAAGTGATTTGACCTTGGGCTTGATCCAGTTTGATTTTTGGATCAAGTAAGAAATCTTGTAGTTCAATTTCTAGCATAGGGGAGTTTAGGGTCAGCACACCCTGCTTCTGATCCCCAGCCACTTGCCCAGTGAGATGGGAGACGCTAGGGATGTCTTTGTTGATACCAGTAAAGCTGAGATCGACAAGACGGGCATTGATGCTGAAATCTAACTTATTAAAGTTGAGCCACGATCCTGGGATAGGTAGGCTGGCAAGGGCAGATTGTTTTTCTGACCAATGCATGTCTAGATCCTGCAGCTCACCATCTGCTTTTGCAATTGCAATCCATTGATGAATTCTCTTGGAAAGCGGAAGGTTTAATGCAAAGCGAGTCACATCCTTCACGAAAATTTTGGGAGAGCTAAAACCAAACTCTTTAATTTCTTCACCTGGCTTAGGAGGAAGCCACCGAAATGTCATGGGGCTCAGGTGTTGCAGTGGCGAGTTGCTTGGGCTACTCATTTCACGCCATGCAAAGGATTGGGTGGTGATCGAGAGCAGTTGACCTTCGCTTGCTTGGGTGAGTTCAGTTTCAAGTCGACTAAATTCAATCGGCGTATCTTCTTTTGCTAGTTGCAATCTAAATTGATCTGCCATTAAGGTCATTTGGCCGCCATCTGGCCTGCCGCCATCTAGGCTCACATGACCTTTTGAGCTCATGTTGCCGCTAAGAACATTAAATGGCATGTCAAAATCACGGCTCATTTTCTGGAACTGAAGATCAGAAAAATTCCACGCAAATTCACCAGCCCAATCACGCCAATTTCCAGCTTGTCCACCAAAGCGATGAATGAAGTGGGCGCTTAGCTCTAGCGAGCCATTGTTCCAGGGGGTTTTCGCTTGAATCAGGGCATCATGTTTGCGTATTCCATTGGTTAAATGGAAATCTGCTAATTCAACATCAGCATTCAGTGCTTTGCCTTGAGCATCCTGCAGATTGATCTGTGTATTGGTGAGATGAATATCATCTTGCGCGAATAGCCAATTGCCCGTCGAGAAATCATCCGAGCTATCTTTAATGGTGATGCCGGCAATTTGGATTGTTCCATCTTTAGAGCGCTGGATTTGAATCTGTGCATCTTCAATTTGCAGCTTATAGAAATAAGGCTGAAGATAATAAAAGCTGACTAGGCTTAATTCCCCATGAATTTTTTTAATCTGGAGTGGAGCAGATGAGTGCTTGGCATCATTAAAGCGCAATCCCTCCATTGAGAATTGAGGTCTAAGTCCATCCCAAGAAACCTGAAGATGATCGATAGTGACATTCGTGCCTAAGCGAGTGCTCAGCAATTGTTCGATTGCAGGTTTGGATTTCTCGATACGAGGCCAAACAAGATAGCGAACACCGGCATGGAGTAGACCTAAGAAAATGATCAAAGCGATAACTAAGATCAAAAGACGTTTACGCCAAAGATTGCCGGAGCCTTGCCAATATTTTTGAAAGGCGTTTAGCAGACCGGGAGGAAGCAAATTTCGAAGCATAAAGGCTATTATCCTTCACCCCATTAGAGATGCCCATTCTTTGCTGGCTTGAGGGAATGAAGCGATTAAGATGAGGGAATGCGTGATTTTCAAGCCCAACTGGATTTTTTAAAAAAGCATTCGACCTTTGCCGGTCGTTGGCTGAGCGCGCATCCCGATTGGGAGCTATGGCTTGGCGAGGTCGGCCCAACCCAGGTGGATGAAGACAAAATTTTCGCTCTCCTGAAGCCCTGCCAGGAGCTGCTAAAAAAAGAGCAGGTCGATGAAGCGCAATTCATGAGCGAGCTGCGCTTAGTAAGGCAACGCTTAATCATTTGGCTTGGCTTTCGGGATCTCAACGGCCTGGCCGACCTAGACGAAGTAACGCATAGCCTCAGTCTATTTGCGGAGTCAGCTATCAATATCAGTATTGAATTCATTCGTGCTGATTTAAAGGAGCGGTTTGGTCTACCGTGGAATACCGACCTCAATCTTGAAATGCCCTTAATGGTAGTAGGCATGGGCAAGCTTGGTGGACGTGAGCTTAATCTCTCTTCGGATATCGATTTAATTTTTCTCTACGAGCATGAAGGGGAGACTCAAGGCGGACCTAAAAGCCTTTCTCATCACGAGTGGTTTACCCGTATGGGTAAACGTTTAATTAAGTGTCTCGCCGAACATGATGCCAATGGTTTTGTATTTAGAGTTGATATGCGGTTGCGACCCAATGGTGACTCCGGTCCTCTAGTCTGCAGCTTGGATATGCTTGAAGAGTATTTACTTGTGCAAGGACGTGAGTGGGAGCGTTACGCTTGGATCAAAGGCAGATTGGTCGCGCCATCACCAGGATCAACGATCTTTACGCATTGTGAAAAAGAATTAGAGCAACTGATTCGGCCATTTGTGTATCGACGTCATCTGGATTATGGGGTTATCTCAGCTATTCGTGAGCTTCATAGACAAATCCAGCAAGAGGCTGAGCGCCGCTCTCTAAAGCACGAAGGGCGCTCTCGAGATATCAAGTTAGGCCGCGGCGGTATACGTGAAATTGAGTTCTTAGCGCAAATGTTTCAGTTAATGCGCGGCGGCACTGAGCCCCAACTCCGAACTCGGGCAACGGTGGATGTGCTCCGTTTGCTCGCTCAAAAAGGCATCTTGCCAAAAGATGAGGTCGATCAATTAAGTGCGGCTTATGTATATCTGCGTCGTTTAGAGCATCGCATTCAGATTTGGGAGGATCAACAGACCCACTACCTGCCGGATGATCCATCCTCCAGAATCCGTTTGGCTGAGAGTATGGATCTAGGAACCATGCCCGAAAATGCAAATGCCTTCATGGCTCACTTAGACGAGCACCAAAATGCAGTGGCTCGCTACTTTGAGAAAGCATTTATTTTGGATGCGGGCGCAAATCTAGAGCAAGAGTTAAACGAGCTGGATTGGCAACCTAGTGCAACGAGCTTTCCGAACAGCTTAAAGCGCTGGCAGGTTTGGACTGAAAGTCATAAGCAAAAAGTTTTGCCAGAGAAGAGTCAATGGATTGTCAGAAAGCTGGTCCGAAAAGCAGCCGATTTTTTGGAGCTGGACACGGCAATATCGCCCAATATGGATGAAGTGCTCTTGCGTTTTTTTGATCTCCTAGAGGCTGTAGCGGGGCGCACAGCATATCTGGCGATCTTGGCGGAGTATCCGCAAGCTCTACAAAATGTTTTGCACCTACTCAGAGCTTCTCAGTGGGGAGCGAAATACCTTACTCGTCACCCACACCTGTTGGACCACTTATTAAATCCACGTGCCGAGCTTGCGCTGACTCAAGAGCCTGTTGAATACTGGCGTGAGGTCAAGGCAAATCTCAATTTACGTTTAGATGATGCGATGGCTCATGAGGGCGGTACTGAGCAGGCAATGGATGTCTTGCGAGTGACGCACCATACTGAAACATTTATTACCCTCTTGGCTGATTTGGGTATCGGAGTGCAAAATGCACTGCCAGTAGAAAAGGTTAGTGATCATTTATCCGCATTAGCTGACCTCATTGTGCAAACTGCATTTGAGCGTGTGTGGCCTAGTATTGCTAAGAAGTTTGATCAACATCCTGACACCCTGCCACCTTTTGCTGTGATTGCCTACGGCAAGCTAGGCGGTAAGGAATTAGGTTATGCCTCTGACTTAGATTTGATCTTTTTATTCGAGGCAGAAGATCAAAACTATGCAGCCCAAGAAATGTATGGGCTCCTAGCTAAGCGCATGATTAATTGGCTGACGGCATATACCTCGGTAGGTAGTTTATTTGAGATCGATACGCGTCTTCGTCCCAATGGCTCGGCTGGATTCTTGGTAACCAATGCAGAGGCTTTTAAAAGATATCAATTGCGTGAGGGCGATAACAGTGCTTGGGTATGGGAGCATCAAGCTTTAACGAGGGCTCGCCCTTGCGCTGGTAGTGAGCAGGTCGGTCAATTCTTTGACAAGGTTCGCTCAGAAGTGCTGAGTCAAGTTCGGGATGTCGACGCCCTGCGTCAAGAAATCTCAGAGATGCGACAGAAAGTCCATGCTGGCCATCCCAATACCACTGCTAAGTTTGATTTAAAGCATGATGCTGGCGGCATGGTGGATATTGAATTTACCGTTCAATTTTTCATCCTAGCCTATGCATCTCAATATCCACAACTTATTCAGAATCTCGGAAATATTGCCTTATTGGGGATTGCTGCGAAGATGGGACTGATCAGTGAAGAGCTTGCCCAAGCAGTTTCGAATGCATATCGACTGTTTAGGTCTAGACAGCACCGCTTGCGTCTAGATGGATTTGAAAAAACGCGAATAGATATTGATTTAGAACCAGAATTTATCGCGGCGAGGTCTGCAGTATTCAGTCTTTGGGAAAGCGTTTTCAAGCGCTCAACTCTGCTCTAGTAGCTCCCGAGCATGCCGGCGGGTGGTATCGGTAATGGTTGCGCCACCAAGCATGCGCGCAATTTCTTCCACCCTTTCATTTCTACCTAAGACATTTAGCTGAGACAGTGTCTTATCGCCCGATTGAGATTTGCTGACTTTGAAATGTTGGTTACCTTGAGCGGCCACCTGCGGCAAGTGAGTGACACATAAAATTTGATGCGATTCACCAAGTTGTCTGAGTAGTTTGCCAACGGTTTCAGCTACAGCTCCCCCAATACCAGCATCGACTTCGTCAAATATCAAGGTTGGTGTAAACGAAGCTTTGCTGGTGATTACGCTAATCGCCAAGCTAATGCGAGCCAACTCTCCGCCTGAGGCCACTTTACCCAGAGGGCGCGGGGTGCTGCCTGCGTGCCCAGCAACCAAAAACTCGACTTGCTCCAGTCCATATGAGGCACCTTCATCCAAGGTCTTGAGAGCAATCTCCAACTGTCCGCCAGCCATCGATAAATTTTGCATGGCTGCAGTCACTAGCTTAGCTAATTCGGTGGCAGCTTTTGCCCTCTTTTGGGAAAGCAGTTTTGCCGCTTTAAGGTATAGGCTTTCGTGCTCTTGGACTCTAATGCGGAGTGCTTCAATATTCTGCGACGCACTGAGGGCAGCTAATCGCTCAGAAGTTTCGCTTAAAAGTTGAGGTAATTGATTTGTGTCAGTACGAAATTTTCTGGCGGCAGCATGAAGTGCTTGCATGCGCTCTTCCAGTTGATTAAGGCGCTCTGGATCTAAGTCAATCTTTTGTAGATAGCGATTAAGACCATGAACTGCTTCATCCATCTGAATTTGAGCAGACTCCAGTGCTTGACTGATTTCACCCAGAGCGGGATCATGCTGAGCCAAACTGCCAATACTGAGGCTCGTCTTAGACAAAATCGATTCTGCAGAGTTTTCAGATTCACTCAAGCCATCAATAGCTTCTTGGCAGCCCGTAATAATTTTGGCTGCATTAGCTAAGCGAGCATGATCTACTTGAATGGCATCCCATTCGCCTTCTAGCGGAGAAAGTGCTTTGAGTTCTTCATATTGCCACTCCAAGCGCTCACGTTCACGCTCGATATCCTGCCCTGCATTTTCTGCTTGGCTTAAGAGTTTGCGAGAGTCACTCCATTGTTTGTAGAGCTCACCAAGCTCATGAACCTGTGGCAGAAGACCGGCATGCCGATCTAGCAGTTCACGCTGTGCACCACTTTTTAATAACAGTTGGTGGGCATGTTGACCATGGATGTCGACTAGCTGATCTCCAGCCTCACGCAATTGTGCAAGGGTTGCGATGCTACCGTTGATAAAGGCGCGGCTACGCCCATTACTTTCAATCGTTCTTTTTAGAAGCAGGGTGCGACCCTCTTCATTTAATGGAAAGCCTTGCTCATCAAGCCACTGGTTGCATTGGGTAATCTGTTCATCAGCGATCTGAAAGAGTGCGCTGATTTCTGCGCGTTGAGCACCTTCTCGAATCTGACTGCTATCGGCGCGTTCACCTAAAACTAAGCCAAGCGCATCCAAAAGAATTGATTTACCTGCGCCTGTCTCACCAGTCAGAACAGTAAACCCTGAGGCGAGATCAAGTTCTAACTGATCAACAATGACGAAGTCGCGAAGGGCGAGATTTTGAAGCATGGTCTAGCGTACAAATAAATGCAACATCAGAATGTCGAGGGGTACTCATTCCAATGCAGCTTCTCACGCAAAGTTTTGTAGTCGCTATGAGCACGAGGATGCAAAAGACTGATGGTTTTTGTGGATTGACTCACTTCAATGGTGTCACCAGATTGAAGTTTAGTTAGCGATTGCATATCAAAGTTCACAATCACTTCATGTCCATCTACCACTTCAATGCTAATCGTGACGTCCTCAGGTAAAACGATGGGGCGATTCGATAAGGAGTGCGGTGCAATCGGTACGAGCAAGAAACCGGCAACACGAGGATGAAGGATGGGCCCGCCTGCAGACAGGGCGTAGGCGGTAGAGCCGGTTGGAGTCGAAACAATCAAACCATCCGAGCGCTGGTTGTACATAAAGGATCCATTCACGCTGACCGATAAGCCAACCATGCCAGATATTCCAGAACGATTCACTACAACATCATTGAGTGCCAGAGCCTGATTAATTGCTTTTTGATCACGAATTACTACTGCATCCAACAAGGTTCTAGTATCGGCTTCGTAATCACCCGCAATGATTTTAGGTAAGACAGTTCCAACATCTTGAATGGGGATGTCTGTCATATACCCAAGGCGACCCATATTGATGCCAACCAAGGGTACGTTACTGCCGGCTAACTGCCGTCCAATCGCCAGCATGGTGCCGTCACCGCCAAGGACCACAGTTAAATCAATTGACCCAGAAAATTCAGAGACCTGTTTGCTCTGAAAATCTTTCAGCCCCAAGTGACTTGCGGTGCCTGCCTCGATATAAACCTCGCAGTCGAGACTTTTAAGTAGCTTTGCCAGGTCTTGTAAGTGGGCCAGCATTCCTTCGGCCTGGTATTTGCCAACCAGGGCAATCCGCTTAAAGGCCTTTTTGGGAGAATTTGAAGATGGGCTTAACATATAACGATTAAACCATAGGCAACCCAATCCTTTCCACCATGGATGATCGTTCTCGCACCCTCCTTAAAACCCTCATCGAGCGCTATATCGAGGAGGGCCAGCCGATTGGCTCACGGACGCTCTCTCGGTTCTCAGGTCTAGACCTTTCTGCTGCAACGATTCGCAATGTCATGGCCGATTTGGAAGATTTGGGTTTGGTGACCAGCCCCCATACTTCCGCTGGTCGGATACCCACCCCCAGAGGCTACCGCTTGTTTGTGGACACCATGGTGACCGTGAGGCCTCTTGAGGAGATTGCCGCGCGGGAGATGGAAAAAGGGCTGCTACCGGATTCCCCCCAGCGGGTCATGAATTCAGCGGCACAAATTCTGTCTAATTTGACCCATTTTGCTGGGGTCGTCATGACGCCCAAAAGAGCGCAAGTCTTCAAACATATTGAATTTCTGCGTTTGGGGGAAGGCAAGATTCTGTTGATTGTGGTCACTCCTGAAGGTGATGTGCAGAATCGTATTCTGCCAACCACTCAGGACTACACCCCCAGTCAACTCATTGAAGCCAGCAATTACATTAACAGTCAGTTTGCCGGCAAGAGTTTTATTGAAGTCAGAAATCATCTGAAATCTGATCTCGATAACTTACGGAGTGATATTTCTGGCTTGATGGCTTTGGCCCTTCAAAGCGGAGTGACAGATTACGGCATGGGGCAAAGCGATGTAGTCATGTCTGGAGAGCGTCGCTTACTCAATGTGGGCGATCTCAGCTCTAATCTGGATAAGTTGCGTAAGATGTTTGACCTCTTAGAGCAGAAGTCTGTTTTGCTGCAACTCCTAGATGTATCGAGCCATGCCGATGGTATTCAGATCTTTATTGGTGGGGAGAGCGATCTCTTGCCCTACGAGGATCTCGCCGTAATCAGCGCGCCTTATAGTGTTGATGGTCAGATTGTTGGCACCTTAGGTGTGATTGGTCCAACCCGTATGGCTTATGACAGAGTGATCCCGATTGTGGATATCACTTCTAAATTATTATCAGGTGCACTAAGCTCCTAATTACATTTTTCTGATGAGATATCTGCCTTGAATACCAATCCCCATTTACGCGCTTCTAAGACTGCAGTGTTATTGCTGAATTTAGGGACACCCAGTGCTCCAACAGCTAAAGCGGTGAGAGCCTATCTCAAAGAATTCTTATCGGATCCGCGTGTAGTAGAAATTCCACGGGTGATTTGGTGGTGCATTTTGAACGGCATCATTCTGCCAATTCGCAGTGGTGCTTCTGCAAAAAAATATGCTTCGATTTGGTTGCCTAAGTTAGGCTCTCCTTTAATGCATTACTCAAGACTGCAGGCGAAAGAGTTATCAGAGGTATTTGCTGATCAAGGCCATACGGTGCTGGTAGATCTGGCCATGCGTTATGGTGAGCCTTCTACAGAGCAAGTTCTCATGAGCCTAAAAGAGCAAGGCATGGAGCGTCTGCTATTGCTGCCGCTCTACCCACAGTATTCCGCTACGACCAGTGCATCGAGTTTTGATGAAGTCTTTCGAGTACTAAAAACCTGGCGTGACCAGCCTGAGCTCCGCTTGGTCAAGCACTATCACGATCATCCAGCTTATATTCAAGCGTTGCGCAATCAAGTCCTCAGTGTCTGGGAAAAAGATGGTCGTCCCGATTTCGCAGCAGGTGATCGTTTTGTCATGTCATTTCACGGCTTGCCTAAGCGCAATCTCATGAAGGGGGACCCCTATCATTGCGAATGCTTAAAAACAGGTCGTCTCTTGGGCGAGTCATTGGGCCTTGAGCCAGGCGAATATCTGGTTACCTTTCAGTCTCGCTTCGGAAGGGCGGAGTGGTTAAAGCCGTACACCGCACCCATGATTGAGAAATTAGCTAAAGAGGGATGTAAGAGGATTGATATCTTTTGCCCTGGCTTTCCTGCGGATTGCTTAGAAACGCTCGAAGAGATCGCAATGGAAGCGCGCGAGATTTTCTTGGAACATGGCGGCAAGGACTATCGTTATATTTCTTGTCTGAATAGCAATCCAAGCTGGATTGATGCACTTGCAGATATTGCTGAGCAGCACCTCTTGGGCTGGTCTTTGGGTACTGAGTCTACTGATGAGTTGTCATTGAGAAATCAGCGTGCAGAATTTGCGAAAACCCAAGCTGTTTAGAGATATCCCTTGAAATTGGCAAACTTGCCCCCATCTTGCATAGATAGCAAAGGTTTAATAAAACATCACCATCATGACAACTGAAAATCCAAATCCCTCCGCCGAATCTGATCAGCCAGCACAGACTCCAGTCGAGCCAGAAATTACTGCGCAGACTCCTGAGCAAATGATTGAGGAGCTCAATCAAAAATTGCTTGAAGCCCAAGACAATTTTTTGAGAGCCAAGGCTGAGGGTGAAAATATTCGCCGTCGTGCAGTGGAAGACATCGCGAAAGCGCATAAGTTTGCGATTGAGAGCTTTGCAGAGCATTTGGTGCCCGTAACTGATAGCCTCTATGCCGCACTCAGCGCCGAAGCGGTTGATGCCAAGGCATTTAAAGAGGGCCTAGAAATTACCCTAAAGCAGCTTTTGAGTGCCTTTGAAAAGGGCAAGATGAGCGAGATTAATCCCGCTGTAGGGGATAAATTTGATCCCCACCACCACCAGGCAATTGCCTCGGTACCTTCTGAGCAAGAGCCCAATACAGTGGTTTCGGTCTTGCAACGTGGATATTCAATTGCCGACCGAGTTTTGCGACCCGCTTTGGTAACGGTTAGCGCCCCAAAATAGCAGTTTTTCACTAGAAATACCCAGAAAAAGGCAGATTTCTGCCTTTTTTGTATTTCAGCCCTTGAATTCCAGTCATTAAACCCCATTTAGAGGGTATCAACTTATTACCAGTAGCAAGTAAGACAAATTACCTAACCATTTCATTATTGGAGCAATTATGGGAAAGATTATCGGAATCGACTTGGGAACCACGAACTCGTGCGTATCAGTCGTAGAAAACAATGCACCTAAAGTCATCGAGAATGCCGAAGGCGCTCGTACTACCCCTTCAATCATCGCCTACCTTGAGGATGGCGAAGTTTTGGTTGGCGCTCCTGCAAAACGTCAGTCAGTCACCAATCCCAAGAACACCGTTTACGCTGTTAAGCGTTTGATGGGTCGTAAGTTTGAGGATGCTGAAGTTCAGAAAGACATCAGCTTGATGCCTTACGCCATTATCAAAGCCGATAACGGAGATGCTTGGGTATCTGCTCGCGACAAAAAAATGGCGCCGCAACAAGTATCCGCAGAAGTTCTGCGTAAGATGAAAAAGACTGCCGAAGACTACCTCGGTGAAGAAGTGACCGAAGCGGTAATTACGGTTCCTGCTTACTTCAATGATAGTCAGCGTCAAGCAACTAAAGATGCTGGTCGTATTGCTGGCTTAGATGTGAAGCGCATCATCAATGAACCAACCGCAGCAGCTTTGGCATTCGGTTTAGACAAGCAAGATAAAGTCGATCGCAAGATCGCTGTGTATGACTTAGGTGGCGGTACCTTTGACGTCTCCATCATTGAGATTGCGAACGTTGATGGCGAGAAGCAATTTGAAGTGTTGTCCACTAACGGCGATACTTTCTTGGGCGGTGAAGACTTTGACCAGCGCATTATCGATTGGATTATTGCTGAGTTCAAAAAAGAGCAGGGCGTTGATCTGAGTAAAGATGTTTTGGCATTACAGCGTTTGAAAGACGCTGCTGAAAAGGCCAAGATTGAATTGTCATCAGCCCAGCAAACCGAAATCAACTTGCCTTATGTCACTGCCGATGCAGGCGGTCCAAAGCATTTGAATTTGAAGTTAACTCGTGCCAAGTTGGAATCATTGGTTGAGGAGCTGATTAACCGTACTGCCGGTCCATGCCTCACTGCGATTAAAGATGCTGGCGTCAATGTGAGTGACATTGATGACGTGATTCTGGTCGGTGGTCAAACCCGTATGCCAGCAGTTCAAGATAAAGTGAAATCCATCTTCGGTAAAGAGCCACGTAAAGATGTGAATCCCGATGAAGCCGTTGCCGTTGGCGCAGCGATTCAGGGTTCCGTATTGTCTGGTGATCGTAAAGACGTTTTGCTACTTGACGTTACCCCATTGTCATTGGGTATCGAAACCTTGGGTGGCGTCATGACCAAGATGATTCCAAAGAACACCACGATCCCTACCAAGCATTCACAGGTCTACTCTACCGCTGAAGATAATCAGCCTGCAGTAACCATTAAGTGCTTCCAAGGTGAGCGTGAGATGGCTGCAGCTAACAAACTCTTGGGTGAATTTAACCTCGAAGGTATTGGCGCTGCACCTCGTGGCCAGCCTCAAATTGAAGTGACCTTTGATATCGATGCCAACGGTATTTTGCATGTCACTGCAAAAGATAAAAACACTGGCAAAGAGAACAAGATCACTATCAAGGCCAATTCTGGTTTGACTGAAGAAGAAATTCAGCGCATGGTGAAAGATGCTGAGGCCAATGCCGAGGAAGATAAAAAAGCCTTGGAATTAGTAACTGTTCGCAATACTGCTGATGCTTTAGCTCATAGCACTAAGAAAGCCTTAGAGGAGCATGGCGCCGGTCTAGAAGCGGCTGAGAAAGAAGCGATTGAAACCGCCTTGAAAGAGCTTGATGAAGCAATTAAAGGTAGTGATAAAGCAATCATTGAAGCTAAGACAGAAGCGCTGGGTAAAGCCAGTCAGAAACTCGGCGAAAAAGTGATGGCTGCAGAGCAGGCTAAGGCAGGCGGTGCCGCTCCAGGCGCAAATCCAGGTGCACAAGCGGCCGCTCCTGATGCCGACGTGGTCGACGCTGACTTTAAAGAGGTTGATGACAAAAAGTAATAGTAAATTGTGAAGTCATTTTGTAGTGAAATAACACCAAGTCGGCCTCGTGCCGACTTGTGTCTTTCGGGTTGTTAAAGGAAACAGTTTGTGTCTAAAAGTAAACGCGATTATTACGAAGTCCTTGGGGTCTCCAGAAGCGCCACTGATGAGGAGTTAAAAAAGGCTTATCGCAAGTTGGCGATGAAGCATCATCCAGATCGCAATCCGGACAGTAAAAGTGCTGAGGCTGACTTCAAAGAAGTGAAGGAAGCTTATGAAACCTTAAGTGATTCTAATAAACGCGCCGCATATGATCAGTATGGTCATGCCGGAGTTGATCCTTCTATGGGTGGATTTGGTGGTGGCTTTGGCGGCGGTGGATTTGCAGATGCTTTTGGCGATATCTTTGGCGACATCTTTGGTCAAGCTGGTGGACGTCAGGCTGGCCCCCAAGTCTACAAAGGTGCTGACTTACGTTACAACATGGACATTACTCTTGAGCAGGCTGCGGAGGGTTACACCACGCAGATTAGAGTGCCCAGTTGGAGCAATTGCAATACTTGTCATGGTAGTGGCGCTGAGCCTGGCAGTAAGCCAGAGAAATGTCCTACTTGTGATGGCCATGGCCAAGTCCGTATTCAGCAAGGCTTCTTCTCGATGCAACAGACTTGTCCTAAGTGTCGCGGTACTGGTGAATACATTCCCAAGCCCTGCAAGAGCTGTCATGGTAGCGGTAAGTTAAAAGAACAAAAGACTTTAGAGATCAAAATTCCAGCAGGAATTGATGATGGTATGCGCGTGCGCTCAGTGGGCAATGGCGAGCCTGGTATTAATGGCGGTCCATCCGGCGATCTGTATGTCGAGGTTCGGGTAAGACCGCATCCAGTCTTTGAGCGGGATGGCAGTGATCTGCATGTGCAGATGCCGATCTCTTTTGCGACTGCCACAATGGGTGGAGAAATTGAAGTTCCAACCTTATCAGGTCGAGTAGAGTTTCCGATTCCAGAGGGCACTCAGACAGGTAAAACTTTCCGACTCCGTCATAAAGGAATGAAGGGTCTACGCTCCTCATTGGTTGGTGATCTTTTCGTGCACGTTGTTGTAGAAACCCCTGTGAAACTTTCTGAAGAGCAAAAGAAGTTATTGCAGAAATTTGATGACAGCCTGAAGTCGGGTGGTGACAAACACAACCCGAATCAAAAGGGATGGTTCGAGAGCGTGAAAAGCTTTTTTAACTAAGGGGATTTAGCCTGAGTAGCCATACTCAGGCCCTGGAAACTTGCCTGATTTCACTTCTCTAACGTAGGCTTTGACCGCGCCTTCGATGGAAGCTTGACCTTCCACAAAGTTTTTCACAAACTTTGGCTGGTGACCTGCGCTGATACCCAGCATATCTTGTAGCACCAATACCTGACCAGAGCAGTCTGGGCCGGCACCAATGCCAATCGTAGGAATTGATACAGATTCAGTGATTTGCTTACCAAGCGAAGACGGAATTGCCTCAAGCACAACCATTTGCGCACCAACTTGTTCACAAGCAAGGGCCTGTTCATGCATGATCTGCGCTGCAGTCTTGGTTTTACCTTGCACCTTAAATGAGCCGAGCAAGTGAATAGATTGTGGCAACAATCCCAGATGAGCACAAACCGGAACGCTACGCTCAACTAAGTATTGAATAATTTCGAGCTGCCAGTCGCCGCCACCTTCGAGTTTGACCATATCGGCGCCAGCGCGCATCAGCTGGGCGGCAGAATCTAGCGCTTGAATGGGGTCGCCATAGCTAGCAAAAGGCAGGTCCGCAATCAGAAAAGCATGAGTGTTGGCACGAGCGACGCACTGGGTGTGATAGACCATTTGCTCTACAGTGACAGGAGTAGTGGAGCTTTGACCCTGAATCACATTACCTAGTGAGTCCCCAATCAAAATACTTTCTACACCACAGCGATTCAGCAGTGCTGTCATAGTGGAATCGTATGCCGTCAGCATAGTGATTTTCTCTCGCTCTGCATGCATTGAGAGCAGCTTGGAGATGTTGATTGGCTTATCGCCTTGTAAGTAACCCATGGCGTGAGTTTAATGAATTACTGTGCCGATTGGCTATAAACCGTGTTTTCACCACAATTACAGTTGCGACAGGAGAGTTTTTCGATTCGTTGATGAGCAACTTTGGGTAAATGGCTCTTGAGTTCCCCGAATTGAGGGTCAAAGAAATCAGGGGCAATTTCTAGGAGGGGAAGCAAAACAAAGGAGCGTTCAATAATCCGTGGGTGGGGCAGAATTAGGTTGGTCTCATTTTGAGTAACGCCCTCAAAAAAGAGAATATCGAGGTCTAGAGTGCGGGGCGCATTTTCATAGGGACGCTCGCGACCGAACTGTTGTTCGATCGTTTGGCAGACATGGAGTAGGCCATAGGGACTCAGTTCGGTATCCACTTCAACCACTGCATTGATGTAGTCGCCGCCCAAAGCATCTACTGGAGCGCTTTGATAGAAGCAACTCTTGGCGGTGATAGTCAGCTCGCAACGCAGGGCTAGGCAAACGATGGCATCAGTGATGATCTGGCGCGTATCACCAATATTCCCACCAAATCCAATAAAGGCTTGAGCCATGTTAGTTCCAAATTTGCAATGAAACTACTTTACTGAAGTTTTTATATTTCTGCTGAACCTGCCCCACTATCCGTTGGTAAAGTGCTTTTGGGTTTTCTGCGACGGCGTCTTTTGGCTCCGGAGGGCGAGCCAGTCGAGGTGCCCACCTCATTTTTAGCTGAAACCATCAAGGCTTCTTGTCCTGCGGGGTCGGCATCGATAAAGCTAGTCCACCACTCACCTAAAGAGGCTTTTTGTTCCCCGGTGGCACACCGTAGCAACATAAAGTCATATCCCGCCCTGAAGCGAGGGGATTCGATTAAGCGGAAGGGGTAGCGTCCCACCCGTTTTTCAAAGCGGGGCTGCATAGACCAAATCTCTCGCATATCACTCTCAAAGCGACGTTGAATGGTCATGCCGCTACTCTGGGCGGCAATGGTGTCATCCATCGCAGCATGTAGCGCGGGAATATTCGACATCCCACTAGCGATATTGTTTTGCCAATTCTTCAACAACTCAGGCCATAGCAAAGTGGCAAAGAGAAAGCCTGCTGAAACACTTTTCCCTGATTGAATCCGTTGATCAGTATTGGCTAAAGCCAGTTTGACAAAATCATTAGCGGTCTTGGAGCTCTCTTTACTATCGAGAATATGATCGAGTAGCGGTAATAGGCCATGATGAAGTCCTGCTTCACGCAGACCTTGAATGGCTGCCCAGGAATAACCAGACATGAGAAGTTTGAGAATTTCATCAAACAGACGCGCTGCAGGAACATCATGAATTAATGCGCTTAATTCAGCGATGGGCGCCGCAGTTGCAGAATCTAAAGTAAAACCCGTTTTTGCTGCAAACCGAATGGCACGTAACATTCGAATCGGGTCTTCGCGATAGCGTTTGGCAGGATCCCCGATCATGCGCAAGGTTTTCTTTTGCATATCAGCCATACCGCCGTGGTAATCGAGCACGGTTTCGGTAGCGGGGTCGTAATACATGGCGTTGATTGTGAAATCGCGGCGAGCTGCGTCTTCACCTTGGGAGCCCCATACGTTGTCTCGCAAAATGCGGCCACTCTCAGCGACGTGGTCACCAGCGTTATCAAGCAGGGCACGAAAGGTCGAGACCTCAATAATTTCTGGATGAGCCTTGCCAAAAAAAGTCACATGGACGATCTGAAAGCGTCTGCCTATTAAGCGTGCTTTACGAAACAATCTCTGGACTTGGTCTGGGGTGGCATTGGTGGCTACATCAAAATCTTTAGGTCCGATACCCAGAGCCAGATCGCGAACTGCACCCCCAACAATAAAGGCCTCATAGCCTGCTTGTTGCAGTGTATGAGTGACTTTGACGGCATTTTTTGAAAGTAAATGGGGATCAATACGATGGGTTTTTTTGGGGATCCTTTTGGGCGCATGTGCAGGGCCTATGTGCGCACCGCGTTCCATAGGGTCGCGACGCATGATCCGTTTAATGAATTTAGTAATCATGAATTCATCGCTCAGTAAATAAATCGAGGATAGGCCAATTCCGTTTACTCGCTTCTTGACGCAAACGGTCATCTGGGTTCGTTGCTACTGGATGCGTCACTTTTTCTAGGAGTGGCAAGTCATTGATGGAATCTGAATAAAAATAACTTTTCTTGATCTGATCTAGAGAAAGCTGCTGGCTCTGAAGCCATTCATTCACCTTAAGAATCTTCCCCTCACGAAAACTAGGAATGCCATAGACTGCGCCAGTAAATATCGCATCAGCTTGATTGCCTAAGGTCGCTGGCTCAGTGGCTACGAGATGTTTGATACCAAATCGCTCGACGATGGGTCGCGTGACAAAGCTATTAGTGGCTGTCACAACACAACAGATATCCCCGGCATCTTGATGGCTCTTTACCAAATCGAGTGCTGCTTGTCTTAATTTGCCGGTAATGACTTCATCCATAAACGCATCGTGCCATGCTTTGAGTTGGGCACGAGAGTGTTCTGACAAGGGTTTAAGCGCAAAGCGTAAGAAGCGATCAATATCTAACTTACCCTCTTTATAGTCTTGATAGAAGCGTTCATTTTGCTCGGCATAGTATTGGCTATCAACCACCCCAATGCGGGCTAAAAATTGCCCCCACTCGTAATCGCTATCGCAGGGTAATAGTGTGTGATCAAGATCAAAAAGCGCTAATTGGGTCATGCAGTATTTTTTCCTGACTGTAAAAGTTCCCGCACTAGCGGAAGTGTCACAGCCCGTTTTGTTTCCAGTGAATAGGCATCTAAAGCATCTAACAGAGCCATTAAGTTTGGCATATCTCGATAAAACCGATTCAATAACCAAGGCAAGACTTCGGGAGAAAGCATTAAGCCACGGTCACGTGCTGCAGTCTCAAGTGCCTGTATTTTCTCATCATCATCGAGTAATTGGGTCTGAAAGATCAAACCCCAGCCCAGTCGAGTGCGTAGGTCCTCGCGTAAATGCAAATGATTAGGGGCAGCACTACCGGCCATAAATATATAGATTTCTTGGCTCGCTTGAACACTATTCAAAATTCTGAATAGGGCGGCAACCTGACGATCATCGAGTTGATCCACATCATCTACGGTGATAACAGAGGGCCGTGTATCTTGGCTCAGGCTGACTATTTTTTCTTCCAGATTGACCCAGGAAATTGGTTCATTGGGGGTTAGTGAAAAATACGCTAGCCCTAAGTCTGCTGCGGCATTGCTAATGGCTTTTAATAAATGGGAGCGTCCTGAGCCTTGTGGCCCCCACCAATAAATCCAGCGTTGATCAAGGGCGTTGGTATTGTGATTATGCTCAGGATCTTGCCAGCGACTAATGCATTTACGAAGGGCATCCACCAAAGCCAAGTCTTTGCCAGGTAAATAATTGTTCAGACTTGCGGGAGGGGTGTGGCTGAGATCGAGAGCAAATTGTCTTGGTAGAGGGGTCTTATTCATTACTGCAGTCTATTTCTGATACCAAGAGCTCTGTTGATAGCGTTGCCAAGCAAATTTGACGAGAACCAATGTCACTGCGCTAATGGGTAGTGCGAGTAATACGCCGAAGAAACCAAATAATTGCCCAAAAAATAACAAGGCAAATAACACTGCTACTGGGTGAAGTCCAATCCGCTCTCCCACTAGGCGTGGCGTAAGAAAAAAGCCCTCAATCATTTGACCGCCACCGTAAACAGCCAGGACGCCGATCATGTGAATATCGACACCGAATTGCAATAAGGTTGTGATGACCGCCAAGCTAAAACCTAAAGCAATGCCAATATAGGGAATGACAATCATTAGCGCAGTAAATACACCTAATGGAATTGCACCATTGAGCCCGACCAAAGAGAGACCGCAGCCATAGTAGGTGGCCATGATCGAAATAACAATGAACATCCCTCTGAGATATTGGGATAAGAGAGCATCCGCTTGGATTGCCAGTTGTTGAACGGTTGCTTGCGCCCTTACAGGAATTAACTTTTTGAGAAACTGAAAAAAATGATTCCAGTCGAGTAGCAAGTAAAACATTACAAAGAGAATGAGCACTGAATTAATAAAGGCAGTGGCTAAGGAGCTACCCGACATTAATACAGTGTCAAACGTTGTGCTCATCAAACTATCGGCGTTGTCGCTGAGATGTTGTGTGATCTTTTGGGTGGCTGAAGTTTTTAAACTGCCCCAATCGAGCTCAATATGGAACTGAATCAGCTTAGGCTCAAGCCAGGCTTGGATATTCTGGATCCAGTCGGGTGCCTGCGAGCGGATGAGGGGGATTTCTTGTTTTAGGAGGCCGCCAAAGAGGGCCAGAATGGAAAACAGAACGATTAAGCCCAGCACCATAGAAATTAAGGCGGCAAGAGGGTGAGGCAAGCGCTGCCGTCCAAGCCACGTGCAAACGGGTCTCAGAATGTAAGCAAGAATAAATGCTGCTAAAAAAGGAGTAAAAATTTCAGCCATCGCGTGCGATCCTCTAGAATGCAATGATTCTAACGACCAAGTGCTGTTTTTTACTAATCTTCCAGATCTGACATGACTTCATCTAGTTCCCCATCCTTCAAAGGCCTTTCCTATCGTGATGCTGGCGTCGATATTGACGCTGGGGATGATTTAGTTGATCGGATTAAACCCTTAGCCAAAAAAACCATGCGCGAGGGTGTTTTGGCTGGAATTGGAGGCTTTGGGGCTTTATTTGAGGTGCCTAAGCGCTATCAGGAGCCTGTCTTGGTGTCTGGTACCGACGGAGTCGGGACTAAGCTTCGCTTGGCTTTTGAGTGGAATCGCCACGATACCATCGGTCAAGACTTGGTGGCGATGAGTGTCAATGACATTCTGGTCCAGGGCGCTGAACCCCTCTTTTTCTTGGATTATTTTGCCTGCGGCAAGTTGACAGTAGACACTGCCGCAACTGTAGTGGGTGGCATTGCTAAAGGATGTGAGCTAGCAGGTTGCGCACTCATTGGTGGTGAAACTGCGGAAATGCCAGGAATGTATCCCCCAGGTGAATATGATCTTGCGGGATTTGCGGTAGGTGCAGTTGAGAAATCCAAAATTATTAATGGCTCAACCATTGTCCCTGGCGATGTCGTGCTTGCGATCGCCTCTAGCGGCGCGCACTCTAATGGTTACTCATTGGTTCGAAAAATTATTGAGCGGGCCGGCGCAAAGCCAAGCGATGATCTTGGAGGTCTGGCTCTCGGCGATGTCGTAATGGCTCCAACCGAAATCTATGTCAAGCCTCTCTTGAAGTTAATTGGCGAGCTGAACGTTAAAGGTATGGCCCATATCACCGGTGGTGGTTTGGTGGATAACGTCCCTCGCGTGCTTCCGGAAAATACGCAAGCAGTCTTGCATCGGGATAGCTGGGAAATGCCCGCACTCTTTCGTTGGTTACAAATGAAGGGCGGCGTTGCCGACGCAGAAATGGTTCGGGTCTTTAACTGCGGCATTGGGATGGTGGTGATCGTTTCCCCTGATCAGGCTGATACTGCGATTGCTTCATTAGCAACCCAAGGGCTCAAAGCGTGGGTCGTGGGTGAAGTACGCGAACTTCCACCAGGTGCCCCACAAACTATCGTTGTTTAAGGTCTTGTAGGATATCTTGGCAGAAGTCCAGAGCGGATGCGAGCTCAATTGGACTAAAAGAATCAAACACTTTGCGTCCTGCGATCGCTCTAAGCCACGTAAGCTGACGTTTACCAAGTTGTCTGGTAGCTGCTAAGGCCTTGTAGCGCATCTCTTCCAAAGTTATTTTGCCTTCCAAATACTCCCATGCCTGTCGGTAGCCGACGGAGCGAATCGCTGGTAAGTCAGCATGAAGTCCGGGATTTTGTCGTAAGCCTTCAACCTCTTCTATAAACCCCTGCTTGAGCATTTGATCGAACCGCTTCTCGAGTAAGCCGTGGAGTTTTGCGCGATCACTTGGCTCTAGAGAAACTAATGTGATCCATGAGGGAATGTCGGAGCCCTCGCGACCATCTTCGATCGGCGTATCAGCCAACCATGCAGACATGCTTTTACCGGTGGCCTCGTAAACCTCTAATGCACGTTGCACGCGTTGTGAATCATTAGGCTCAAGGCGTTGGGCTGTGATGGGATCAATCAAGGATAGTTTTTGATGCATTGCAGGCCAGCCGAATTGTTTTCCTTCTTCATCAAGGCGAGCACGAATCTCTGGGTTGGCCGGAGGCAGGCTCGAGAGACCAAAGGCCCATGCCCGCCAATAAAGCATAGTGCCGCCAACAATGATTGGAATGTTGCCGCGCTCACGAATAGTAGTGCAGAGTTTTTTTGCATCGTTTGCAAAGCGCGCAGCTGAATAGGACTCAGTTGGGTCCAAAATATCAATCAGATGGTGAGGTACTGCAGCTCGTTCGGCGAGCGTGGGCTTAGCGCTACCGATATCAAGACCGCGATAGACCAAGGCAGAATCCATGCTGATGATTTCAAGAGCTTGCCCTCGAGATTGGGCCTGTTCCGCTAGCATCATCGCTAGATGGGTTTTGCCGGAGCCAGTCGGACCAACAATACATAAGACTGGTGAATGCTCGGGCTGAATGTGAAGTTCAGTTTGCATACCAAATTATAGGGTCAATGTATTGATCGCACAGCCTGTTAATATCACTTCCAAGCAAATGATTGGAGCAAAGATTGATTGATACCTTAATGCAATTGGGCGACCTGTTTTTACACATTGATCGCCACTTAGATTTAGTCATTGCGCAATATGGTTACTGGGCTTATGGCTTTTTGTTTGCTATCGTTTTTGCAGAAACGGGCTTAGTAGTTGCCCCCTTTCTACCAGGCGACTCTTTACTCTTTATTGCCGGCGCCTATTGTGCGACAGAGCATTTCAATATGGGTACGCTGTCGATTGGCTTGGTATTGGCTGCAGTATTGGGCAATACCGTGAACTATTTCATTGGGCGCTGGATTGGCCATCGGGTCTTTAGTAGTCAATCGCGTTGGATCGATCAAAAAGCTTTGCGTAAGACGCACGGCTTCTATGAAAAGCATGGCGGTAAGACGATTGTATTAGCCAGATTCTTGCCAATTATTCGGACCTTTGCACCATTCATTGCCGGCGTCTCGGAAATGAACTTCGCCCGCTTTCAATTGTTCAATATCACAGGTGCGCTATTGTGGGTAGTTATCTTGGTAGTGGCAGGATATTTTTTTGGAAACATTCCCGTGATTCGTCAGAACCTCAACATCATCGTTTTAATTGGGGTTGGTGCTGCTGCGCTGCCAGTAATTCTGGCTGGTCTCTATAAAATCTTTAAGTCCAAATCCTAAGTTGCTTTAATGCAGCTTGGTTTGGCCCTCGAGAGTGGCAATGTGATCCCGAATTTCAGTCGCATCTTCTGCCTCGGGTGATTCGCGCAAATACCGCTGCATATCGGCTAAGGCTGGACGCAAATACTCCAGTTGGGCAAAGATGAGTCCGCGATCCCGAATTTCTTCCAATGAATCGGGTAGCAAAATCACTAGACGCTCTTGAACACCGAGGAGGCGTTCCCAGCGCTCATGTTCGGAGTAGATCATTTTCAGGTTTCTCAAAAAGCGCGACAGAATTTCTCTGGGGCTTGAGGCACGCAAAAAGATATTCAAGGGTAAGCTCAGTTCACCGCGGTAACCCTTGGCATCTAGGTATGGGTCAAGCATCTCTTGCAATTCATTTTTCGAGAGAGAGGCGCCAGTAAGCGGATCCATGATGATCTCGCCTTGCTGTAAAGAGATGCGCATCATGAAGTGATTCGGAAAAGAAACCCCGCGGATCTTCAAGCCAATTTGATTGCCTAACTCCATCATCAGAATGGCAAGCGAAATGGGGATGCCACGACGGTTATCAATAATCTGATGCAGATATGAATTTTCAGGCGCGTAGAAATCGTTTGGGTTGGGACCAAAACCGAGTTCGGTATAAAAATAATGTTTCAGAATCTGCAGACGCTGAATCGCAGAAGTTTCCGGCGTAATACGCGTCTTGAGTTTCTCTGCCATTTGATCAATATGATCAAGTACTCCTTGCACATCCAGGTCGGGGTAGGCGTGCTGGGCAATCGCGATGGCCGCTTCAGTTAAGGGGAGGTGTTCGTCCTCAGCAACTAAGGAGGCGAAGTAGTCGAGTTGTTGAGTTGGCATAACTCCTATTTTGCATGACGTAGAAATTTTTGCCAGCGAATTCCGACTAAAGCCAGGGCGGCAAAGTAAACGGCGCCGGCGGCGATTAACCAGCCTGCTAATAAGCCAATACGGGTCCAGGGCGCCGAGCGTAGCTCAATCCAGTCATGGGCTCCAGCTGCGTAATACAGCAGCAGGGAGAAGGGGATGAGCGCAAAAAATAATTGGGCCAAGTATTTCCCCCAAGGATGAGATGGTAAAGCGCCACGCTTACTCAGGCCTATCCATAAAAGGCTAGCGTTGAGGCAAGCGCCCACTCCCACTGAAAGTGCCAAGCCAGCATGACCGAGCCAAGGAACAAAAATAAGATTGGCTAGCTGAGTGCAGACCAAGACGATCAGACCAATCTTGACGGGTGTGCGGATATCTTGGCGAGAATAAAAACCAGGAGCCAAAATTTTGACCAGGATGAGGCCGATGAGGCCAACACCGTAAGCTGACAGCGCATGCTGGGTCATGACCACATCAACCGCGTTAAATTTGCCGTAGTGATAAAGCGCTGCCGCAATCGGTTGTCCAAACAAAAAGAGGGCAATGGCGCAGGGCGCTGCCAACAGGAAAGTCAATTGCAGCCCCCAGATTAGCAATTCTCCAGCGTGCTCTAAATCGTTTTGCGCATTTGCTTTGCTGAGGCTGGGAAGTAAAACGGTACCGAGAGCAACACCCAGCAATGCCGTGGGAAACTCCATCAGTCGATCTGCATAGGACAACCAGGAAACACTTCCAGCTGGCAAACGAGAGGCGATATTGGTATTGATAATGAGCGAGATTTGCGCTACCGATACCGCAAAGACTGCAGGACCCATCAGGCGGAGGACTCGGCGAGCCTCGGGATTGCGAACTGCACTGACAATTGCGCCGGGCAAGAGCGCGATGCGAGGTAAGAGCCCCAAGCGAGATAGGGCTGGAATCTGAATTGCTAATTGCAGAACACCGCCCAACAGAACGCCGCAAGCGAGGCCATAAATGGGTTGCGCCAGAAGCGGCGAGAGAAAAATCGCCCCAGCGATCAGAGAAAGATTGAGAAGAACAGGAGTAAAAGCCGGAATAGCGAAGCGCTGGAAGGTGTTGAGGATCCCCGCTGAGAGTGAGACCATCGATATCAAGCCGATATAGGGAAACATGATGCGGGTCATGACGACGCTTGCCTCATAGGCAGGACCACCATCAAAACCCGTTGCAATCACCATAATGAGAACTGGGGCAGCCAAAACGCCCAAAATGACCGTTAGGAGTAGGGCCCAAAACAAGAGGGTTGCCACCGCATTGATCAGGATTTGGGATTGCTTAACGCCCCCCTGGCTGGAGACCTCCCCCAAAATCGGCACAAATGCTTGGGAAAAGGCTCCCTCGGCAAAGAGGCGCCGCAGCAAATTAGGGAGTCGGAAGGCCACATTAAAGGCGTCTGTCCACTCTGAAGCCCCAAAGCTACGGGCAATCAGCGTTTCTCTAAGGAGTCCCGTAATACGGGAAATCATGGTCAGGGAACTGACTTTGGCGGCAGCAGAAAGCAGGTTCATGGGGGGATTTTCCCCTATTTATCAAGCAACTGGGCTTTTTTGAGCCTTTCGGGTAAAATCTTGGGTTTTGGTGGGCTCCTTCCTTCAAGGAAGTCAGACGGTGGCAGTCCAAAAGAATTTTTTAACGAATCGTAGTTTGTAATTTTTTAGGCAAGGTTTAAAGAGATGGCCAATACCGCACAAGCGCGTAAACGCGCACGGCAGGCAGTAAAACAGAATGAGCACAATTCCAGCTTACGTTCTAAGCTGCGTACTTCTATTAAGACAGTACGTAAAGCAATTGAGGCTGGTGATAAAGCAACCGCTGCAAAAGTTTTCGCAGCAACCCAAGCTACTATCGACAAGATTGCTGACAAGAAGATTGCTCATAAAAATACTGCAGCACGTCAGAAGTCCCGTTTGTCTGCAGCTATCAAGGCAATGGCAGCGTAAGTTTTTTAGATTTACTGGCTGGCAAGGGAGTGTTCTTGCCCGAGCCCGCTCCTGATCCGAGCGGGTTTTTGTTTTTAAGACTAGGTGCGTGATTGAGGTTCGAACTCACAAGCCTCTTCAATTGGCAGTCCATTGTCTTTGGCAAAGTTCACGACAAAGTCGAGTGCGCGTGGGTCGAGGTCTCCCAATCGAGTATCGATTACAACGCATTTGACTTGTGCGATCAGGACAGGTGTTACGTAGGGTGAGTAGGTAAAGCGAGGGTCTCCAGATTCACCTGGGGGTCTGAAGGATGCCATCACACCGCACAGGCGTTCAGCCCAATCGCTGGGCCTAAAGGGCTTGCCTGAGCTTGTAATGCCTTGAATAAAAAGCTTTTTGTGGTTCAAGTTTGCGTCAGCGTTAGAGTAAAGAATCAAAGTAGCTCAGATCACTAGCTTAACAGTGCAAAGTGGTCTTAAGATGACTTTAGTAATTATTTTTATGTAGATGAATGTTGGTATAAAAAATGCAAGCTCAAAATGCAGTAGCTAGCTCCACCAAAACTTCTCTGGCAAAACCCCAGGTCCCAGGGCAGGTCAAACACTACTTACAGTTTGCTGATCTCACTCGTGAGGAGTATGACTACCTCTTATTGAGAGCGGCTTGGCTGAAGGCGCAATTCAAAAGCTACGAGACTTGGCATCCATTACATGATCGTACGCTTGCGATGATCTTTGAGAAGCACTCTACTCGAACCCGTCTGTCTTTCGAGGCAGGCATTCATCAGCTCGGCGGACATGCGGTTTATCTCAATACCCGTGACACCCAATTGGGCCGTGGTGAACCAGTTGAAGACGCAGCCCAAGTCATTTCTCGAATGACTGACATTATTATGATTCGCACCTTCGGTCAGGAGATTATTGAGCGCTTTGCTGCAAACTCCCGTGTGCCAGTAATCAATGGCTTAACCAACGAATACCATCCATGCCAAGTGTTGGCAGATATCTTCACTTTTGTGGAGACGCGTGGCCCCATACAGGGCAAGACAGTAGCTTGGGTGGGTGATGCCAATAATATGGCTTACACCTGGTTGCAGGCTGCTGAGAAACTCGATTTCCAATTACGCTTCTCTGCCCCAGCTGGTTATCAGTTAGATATGTCTCGTATTAGTGGGAACGCTTTAAAACATCTGACCATATGCGCTGATCCTAAAGAAGCCTGTAAAGCTGCTGATCTAGTGACAACAGATGTTTGGACCAGTATGGGCTACGAAGAAGAAAATACCTCCCGTATGACTGCATTCAAAGACTGGATTGTTTCTCAAGAACTGATGTCCGTAGCAAAGCCCAATGCCGTATTTATGCATTGTTTGCCCGCGCATCGTGGTGAGGAAGTGACAGCAGAAGTGATTGATGGTCCCCAAAGCGTTGTGTGGGAAGAAGCAGAAAATCGTTTGCATGTTCAAAAAGCCTTGATGGAGTATTTGCTCTGCGGTCGTTTGGATTAAATATTTTTTGGATTGAATGGAACTATGTCTGATATTAAAAAAGCCGTACTAGCCTACTCAGGTGGTCTCGATACCAGTGTGATCTTGAAATGGTTGCAAGATACCTATCAATGTGAAATCGTTACCTTTACGGCTGACTTAGGCCAAGGCGAAGAGCTTGAACCTGCAAGAATCAAGGCTCTGCAATTTGGTATCAAGCCCGAAAATATTTTTATCGATGATCTGCGTGAAGAGTTTGTGCGTGATTTTGTATTCCCGATGTTCCGCGCCAATACGGTTTATGAAGGCGAGTATTTGCTGGGTACTTCAATCGCAAGACCGTTGATTGCTAAACGCCAAATTGAGATCGCTCGCAAAACGGGTGCTGATGCGGTATCGCACGGTGCTACTGGTAAAGGTAACGATCAGGTGCGTTTCGAGCTGGGTTATTACGCTCTTGAGCCTGGCATTAAAGTCATTGCACCTTGGCGCGAGTGGGATCTACTCTCTCGTGAAAAATTGATGGCCTACGCTGAAAAGCATGGCATTCCAGTCGAGATGAAACATAAGCAGGGTGGCTCACCGTATTCAATGGATGCAAATCTCTTGCATATCAGCTATGAAGGTCGTCATCTCGAGAATCCCAACGCTGAAGCGGAAGAATCCATGTGGCGTTGGACGGTGTCTCCAGAGAAGGCTCCTGATGCGGCTCAAATTATTGAAATTGAATTTCGTGCCGGTGACCCAGTTGCCATTGATGGCAAGGCCCACAAGCCTCATGAGCTATTGGCTGAGCTCAATCGCTTAGGTGGTATGCATGGTATTGGGCGCTTAGATTTGGTTGAAAATCGTTTTGTCGGCATGAAGAGTCGTGGTTGTTATGAGACGCCGGGCGGCACTATTCTGCTCAAGGCTCACCGCGGAATCGAAAGCATCACCCTTGATCGCGAAGTGGCACACTTGAAAGACGACTTGATGCCACGGTATGCCAGCCTGATTTATAACGGCCTCTGGTGGTCTCCTGAGCGCTTGGCTTTACAAACCTTGATCGATCATACCCAACAACAAGTGAATGGCGTAGTTCGCCTCAAACTCTATAAAGGTTCTGTGTCCGTGATTTCAAGAGATTCCGCGAATACACTGTTTGATCAGAATATTGCGACTTTTGATGATGATGGTGGTGCGTATAACCAAGCAGATGCTGGTGGCTTTATTAAGCTCAATGCCTTACGGATGCGGATTGCTGAAATTGCAAAACGCAAGCGGGCTGCCAAGTAATCATTCATTTATATCGAATAGAAAGAATCTCTATGCAATTTGATCAAGTTTCCGTAGGTAAAAAAGCCAATGTCTTTTTTGACGGTAAATGTGTTTCCCATACCGTCACCATGCCAAATGGTGTTCGTAAGTCAGTTGGTGTTGTCTTACCTAGCACTTTACGTTTTGACCTTAGCACTAAAGAAGTGATGGAAGTCGTAGATGGCAATGCCTTTGTTAGTATCAATGGCGCTCCTGAGGAGGAGTTCAAGGCAGGCCAGAGTTGGACGGTTGAGAAGGGTGGCTATTTTATTATTCGCGCCGAAGCGCCAGTGCACTACGTTTGCCACTTTGAATAAGCGCTTTGTATGCAAAAGAAAAAGCAGACCTAGGTCTGCTTTTTTATTCATCTTAAAACGGCGCTATCTTTTAGGTAGCCCCTGAATCATATTGCCTGGAACAATCACTCGGTCAGAGAACCACCCTTTGTTCATTTCTAGAGCATAGCGAATGGGTGCCTTAGGGCAATGATTATTGGTCGTGTCTGCTTGCATCTCTTCAATATTGATAATTTTGCCGTCATCAGCAATAAATGCAATGGAGAGTGGTAGCTTAGTATTCTTCATCCAAAAGCAATTGCCTGCCTTTTGCTCAAAGATAAAAAGCATGCCGGAGTTCATTGGCAAGCTAGTTCGATTCATTAACCCGACTTCTCTGAGATTGGGATTGTCTGCAACTTCGGCTTGAATGGCGTACATGCCTGCTTTGAGTTCAATTGTGGGCAAGCCAGAATTGACTTGGGCATTCGCAGAGAAAGATATAGCGGTAAGTAGGGCTATGCAAATGCGTTGCGCAAAAAATAGATGAGAGTTTTGGTTCATAGCGAAGTGGTTTGCCTATAAAAAAAGTATTTTATGGGAAGGAAATTGCAGACGAAAAAAAACCCAGGAACAAGTCCTGGGCTTCTCATAGTGATCTATGGTCTATCAAGCACCTTGAATATTGGTAGCTTGTTTTCCTTTAGGACCTTGGGTAATGTCAAACGTTACCTTCTGGCCTTCTTTGAGGGTTTTGAAACCCGCCATAGTAATCGCGCTGAAGTGCGCGAACAACTCTTCTTCACCATCATCAGGTTTGATAAATCCAAAACCTTTTGCATCATTGAACCACTTAACAATTCCGGTCGCCATGCGAACTCCATTACATAAACTTAAAACAACCGTGAAGAGGGTGAATACTTTTTAATCAGTCTCGCTCCACAACACGCCTAAATAGAACTTCTTTTTGAAGCCTACCCCCGATTGTTTGCCCTTTTCCCAAGTGTGTCAAGGAGTTATGTGCATATAAAGACATGAAAACCCCCCTTTTTTTATCAAAAAATGCCCCAATATAGGGTTATGGCCTAGTTAAAGAGGAATTTTCTCCTCTAAGCCCCTGTAAATTGAAGTTTGCTGATCTGTGTTTAGAATGGTTCTCATGAGTCGCACTCCCAAAAATCCCGTATCTGGAAATCCTGTTAATCCTCATGTAGAGGACACGATTCTGCTTGAAAAACAAGCCGAGAAATTGAAGGCGCCATCGATGTTCAAGGTCTTGTTAATGAATGACGATTACACCCCGATGGAGTTTGTCGTGATGGTCATTCAGGAGTATTTCAATAAAGACCACGAAACAGCGACGCGCATCATGTTGCAAGTTCATTTGGCCGGCAAAGGTGTTTGCGGAATTTTTACCCGGGATGTTGCTGCTACCAAAGTTCATCAAGTTGTCGAGCTCTCCCGCGAAGCGGGCCACCCATTACAGTGCACCATGGAGGAAGTATGATTGCCCAGGAATTAGAAGTCAGTTTGCACATGGCCTTTGTTGACGCAAGGGCAGCTCGACATGAATTCATTACGGTGGAGCATTTGCTCGCTGCACTGCTTGATAACGCTACAGCGGTGGAAGTTCTGAAAGCTTGTGCAGTCAATATTGCAGAGTTGCGTGCTCAACTGAAAAATTTTATTAACGACAACACGCCGATCGTGCCAGGTAATGATGAAGTCGATACTCAGCCTACTTTAGGATTTCAGCGGGTGATTCAGCGTGCCATCATGCATGTTCAATCGACCTCGAGTGGTAAAAAAGAAGTGACTGGTGCGAACGTCCTAGTAGCAATCTTTGGTGAAAAAGATTCGCATGCAGTGTATTTCTTGCAGCAGCAGGGTGTAACCCGCCTTGACGTGGTTAACTTTATTAGCCACGGCGTTCGTAAAGACCAAACTGAGCATGCTAAGCCCGCTGACCCTGCTCAAGAGTCTGAGGAGGCTGCATCAGGTGGTAAGGAAAGTCCGCTCGACCAATATACCCAAAACCTCAATGCCTTGGCGCGTCAGGGCAAGATTGATCCCTTGATTGGGCGCGAAGCTGAAGTTGAGCGCGTGATTCAAGTGCTGTGTCGTCGTCGTAAAAATAATCCACTCTTAGTGGGTGAGGCGGGCGTAGGTAAGACTGCCATTGCAGAAGGCTTGGCTTGGAGAATTGTGAAAGGTGATGTTCCTGAGATTTTGGCTGATGCAACGGTCTACTCGCTCGATATGGGCGCCTTACTTGCGGGTACTAAATATCGCGGTGACTTTGAGCAACGCTTGAAGAGTGTTCTGAAATCATTAAAAGATAGTGCACACGGTATTCTATTTATTGATGAGATTCATACTTTGATTGGTGCAGGTGCTGCATCGGGTGGAACCTTGGATGCGAGTAATTTGCTCAAACCAGCCTTATCCAATGGTCAGCTCAAATGCATTGGCGCAACAACATTTACAGAGTACCGTGGTATTTTTGAAAAAGATGCAGCACTCTCACGCCGTTTTCAAAAGGTCGATGTGGTTGAGCCAACCGTTGATCAAACCGTACAAATTCTGCGTGGTCTGAAGTCTCGCTTCGAAGAGCACCATAGTGTCAAGTATGCCGCTGCAGCTCTAGTGGCTGCTGCAGAGCTTTCCTCGCGCTATATCAACGATCGTCATTTACCTGATAAGGCGATTGATGTGATTGATGAGGCTGGTGCTGCTCAGCGTATTCTGCCAAAGTCTAAACAGAAGAAAACAATCGGCCGCCCAGAGATTGAAGAGATTGTGGCGAAGATTGCCCGTATACCACCCCAATCAGTCACAGTGGATGACCGTAGCAAGCTACAAACCTTAGATCGCGATATTAAGAGCGTGGTGTTTGGTCAAGACCCTGCGATTGAAGCTTTGGCAAGCGCCATCAAGATGACTCGGGCTGGCTTAGGTAAGATCGATCGACCAATTGGCTCATTCTTATTCTCTGGGCCAACTGGAGTCGGTAAGACCGAGGTAGCAAAACAACTTGCCTATATCTTAGGGATTGAATTACTACGCTTTGATATGTCTGAGTACATGGAGCGTCATGCTGTCAGTCGCTTGATTGGCGCTCCTCCTGGTTACGTGGGTTTCGATCAGGGCGGTTTGCTGACCGAGGCTGTCAATAAGAAGCCGCATTGCGTATTGCTATTGGATGAGATTGAAAAAGCCCATCCTGATATTTTCAATATCTTGTTGCAAGTAATGGATCATGGCACTCTGACAGATAACAATGGCCGTAAAACTGACTTCAGAAACGTCATCATCATTATGACCACGAATGCTGGTGCGGAAGCCATGCAGAAGGCGACCATTGGCTTCACCAATGCGCGTGAGTCTGGTGACGAGATGGCGGATATTAAGAAGTTCTTCACACCCGAGTTCCGCAACCGCTTGGATGCCATTGTCTCCTTTAAGGCCTTGGATGAATCCATCATCATGCGGGTGGTTGATAAGTTCTTAATGCAGCTTGAAGAGCAGTTGCACGAGAAGAAGGTAGATGCGACTTTTAGCCCAGCGCTGCGCAGCCATTTGGCAAAGCATGGCTTCGATCCTCTCATGGGTGCACGTCCAATGCAGCGGATTATTCAAGACACGGTTCGCAAAGCCTTGGCTGATGAATTGCTCTTTGGCAAATTAGCCCAGGGTGGTCATGTGGCTGTAGATATTGATGCTGATGGCAAAGTGTTGCTCGAGTTTGATGCGCCAAGCATTCCAAAGGCGCCTACTAAGGCAGATATAGCCCCTGCCGAAGAAATTTAATTTACCAATCTAAAAACAAAAAGGACAAAATGTCACATCACGATAAATTACTCAGTGCCCTAGAAACTTATAAGGCTGAAAACGAAAAGTTTATGGGTAATGGTGTTAAAGCTTCGGCTGCTCGCGCTCGTAAGGCTTTGCAAGAAATTGCTGGATCTTGCAAAGAGCGTCGTAAAGAAATTACTGCTGAGAAAGAATCACGCGAAGGTAAGGGCGCCGGTATGTCACAAGATGCTGCTCGTCATGCACATATCCGTAAGTAAGCAGATTTAGTGATCGTTAAAAAACCACCCGCGGGTGGTTTTTTTATTTGAGGCTCTACTCACGCTCTACCAGTACTGCCAAAACCACTAGCCCCACGACTAGTCTCTGCAAATTCTTCGACTATCTTGAGTTCAACCTGTTGCACAGGCACGATGACTAACTGCGCAAGGCGTTCCATAGGCTCCAGTTTGAATGGGGTTGATCCTCTATTCCAAGTGCTCACCATGAGTTGTCCTTGGTAATCGGAATCAATTAAGCCTACAAGGTTTCCCAAAACAATCCCATGCTTGTGGCCCAAGCCAGAGCGCGGCAGAATCAGCGCAGCATAGGCTGGATTCTCCACATAGATGGCTAGACCTGTTGGTACGAGTATCGTCTGACCGGGGGCAATCTCAATGGCTTGATCAATACAAGCGCGCAGATCAAGACCTGCGCTACCAGGGGTGCCATAGGTGGGTAATTGTGAACGCATCCGTTCATCGAGAATTTTGACTTGCAATGCTTGCATGGGATTTCCTAAAACGAGGAGAGTGATTTAAATCTTTTTGGCGACAAGTTGCACCAGCTGACGAGCGAGTAATAACTTATCGGCTTTTTTGAGTACTTTGCTACCAGCGGCATCAATCACCAGTAATTGATTGAGATCGCTACCAAAGGTGTCGGGACCAATATTACCAACAATCATCGGAATCCCTTTGCGCTTGCGTTTCTCGGCAGCATGTTCCGCAAGAGCAGAAGATTCTGCAGCAAAGCCGACACAGTAAGGGCGGGGTTTGCCGGCCTTAGTCTTTGCTGTGCTGGCCATATCTAACAAAATATCTGGGTTTGCTACGAAGTCTAATGCTGGGATCTTGCCGCCTTGCCGTTTGATTTTTTCTTTTGAAGGTTTGGCAATACCCCAATCTGCTACGGCTGCAACTGCAAAGAAAATATCGCAGTCAGTTGCTTGCATTGCGGCTGCATGCATTACTTTTGCGCTAGTCACATTGGTGCGGATAATTTTTCCGCTGCTGAGTAGGGGGGTGTCCAGTTCACAGGGGCCAGCAATAAGATGAACCTCTGCACCCGCTTCAATAGCTGCCCGAGCAATTGCAAAGCCCATCTTACCGGAGCTCAAATTGGTAATACCGCGGACGGGGTCAATGGCTTCGAAGGTCGGGCCTGCCGTGATTAAGACACGTTTTCCCTTGAGTGGCTTAGGTTGAAAGAAAGCAATCAGCTGTTCGGTAATCTCACCAGGTTCGAGCATTCTTCCCATACCAGTCTCGCCACAGGCTTGACTACCGCTAGCTGGACCCAGAATCGATACACCATCAGACTCCAGGCGTTTCACGCTGCGTTGAGTTGCTGGGTGATCCCACATCTGACGATTCATAGCGGGCGCTAGTAGCAGAGGACATTCTCTTGCAAGGCAAAGGGTACTTAATAAGTCGTCAGCCAAACCAAGTGAGAGTTTTGCCATCAGGTCTGCGCTGGCTGGGGCAATGAGAATTGCATCCGCACCACGAGAGAGCTCGATGTGCGCCATATTGTTAGCAATACTCTGATCCCATTGGGAGGTGAAGACCGGATTGCCACTTAAAGCCTGCATGGTTACAGGCGTAATAAATTGCTGAGCAGCATTAGTCATCACTACTTGAACCTGGGCGCCTTCCTGAATCAGTTGACGCACTAATTCAGCCGACTTATAGGCAGCGATTCCCCCGGAGATACCGAGGACAATTTTTTTGTTCAAAAGTGATTGCATGGTGCAAGCTTAAAGGGGTTGAGCAGATTTGCCAAATGCCCGACGTAATTCAGCCCAAATAATGAGGGCTGCACCAATTGAGATAGCGCTATCAGCAATATTGAAGGCTGGCCAATGCCAGTTTCCGTAGTGACAATCAATAAAGTCGATCACAAAACCAAACATCAACCGATCTAAGACATTGCCTAAGGCGCCGCCCAGAATAAGACTCAATGCCCAAGACATCGTTTTACTCAGCTGGGTACGTGCCAGCAAGTAAACGATGTAGGCTGAAGCGGCTAAACCTAGAAGCGTGAAGAACCAACGTTGCCAGCCACTCCCTTGTGCCAGAAAAGAAAATGCTGCGCCTGGGTTAAAAAGTAACAGCCAGTTTAGAAATGGCAATACAGGCTGGGGAATGCCTAGTTGCAAATGACTCAACGCTAGCCATTTAGTGCACTGATCTAATAGTAGAGCTAAGGTAGCAATTGTGAGCGAATAATAAAGTGGCATTTTCTTAAACCAATCGCTTAAGCAAATAAGCGATGTTCACCGCTGGCAAAAAGGTTGCTTATACAGCGGCCACATAAATCGGGATGATCGGCATTGCTGCCCACATCAGCAGTGTGATGCCAGCAACGACCACATTTTTTATATTGACTAGCCCGTACTGCAATTTCAAGCGGGCCTTGATGGAGTTCAACCGAAGCGCTAGAGGTAATCGTGACAAAGCGTAGGTCATTGCCTAAACTATTCAGGATTGCAAAATCAGGCTCGGGTAGCTTGATCACTAATTCAGCTTGAAGTGACGATCCGACGTTACCAGCTTCACGTTCGATTTCGATTGCTTTAGTTACCTCAGACCGAATCTCGCGAATGCGATTCCATTTAGTCAGTAAGTCGGCAGCATTTGTAATGGCAGGAAATTTTCCAAACTCTTCCATGAAGATCGATGCTTTGGCTTTTTCGCTGTCAGCATGAGGCATTACTTGCCAAGCCTCTTCTGCCGTAAAGGAAAGAAATGGCGCAACCCATTTAAGTAGATTCTTGGTAATGTGAAAGAGCGCATTCTGAGCTGCACGGCGATCAGGAGAATCGGGGGCGCTGGTATAGAGGCGGTCTTTGAGGATGTCGAGATAGAAGCCACCAAGGTCTTCTGAGCAGAAGGTGAGCATCCTTACCACCGCAGGCTGGAATTCATAGGCTTGATAAGAGTTTTTGACCTCATCTTGCAATTGAGCGGCCAAGGCTACAGCATAGCGATCAATCTCTAACCACTGGTCAGCTGACATAGCATGCTTGCTAGGGTCAAAGTCTGCCAAGTTCGCCAATAAGAAACGCAAGGTGTTACGAATGCGACGATAACTTTCTACCACTCGTTTGAGAATCTCATCGGAGATAGTCATCTCTCCTGAGTAATCCGTCGATGCAACCCACAAACGAATGATTTCTGCGCCGAGCTTATCGGCAACCTGTTGCGGTGCGATGACATTGCCAACGGACTTACTCATCTTGCGACCTTGTCCATCTACCGTAAAGCCATGCGTGAGCAATGCCTTATAGGGTGGTTTGCCATCGAGCATCGAGCCGGTTAATAGCGATGAATGAAACCAGCCACGATGTTGATCTGAGCCCTCGAGA
Source organism: Polynucleobacter sp. MWH-P3-07-1 (assembly GCF_018687555.1). NCBI lineage: Bacteria > Pseudomonadati > Pseudomonadota > Betaproteobacteria > Burkholderiales > Burkholderiaceae > Polynucleobacter > Polynucleobacter sp. MWH-P3-07-1. Next base: position 1,380,580 of record NZ_CP061296.1, on the reverse strand, counting down.
TACAGGTCAGCTAGACGGCCATTTGGAGTCTCGGCTTCTGGGCGATAGAGTTCATGACGATGCGAACCCCGAATCACATGCCAATGTGTCGTACCTGAATCAAACCAGACATCCAGCGTATCTCGATTCTTTTCATATTGACCTGCTTCATCGCCAATGAGTTCGCTCAACTCCAATTTTTGCCAAGCTTCAATACCATCTTTCTCAACGCGCTTTGCAATTTCTTCTAATAACTCTATGGTTCTTGGATGTGGCTCACCACTCTCTTTATGAACTAAGAAAGCCATCGGCACACCCCATTGGCGTTGGCGTGACAAAGTCCAGTCAGGACGATTGGCAATCATGCTGTGTAAGCGTTGCTTACCCCAGGCAGGGAAAAATTCGGTGTTCTCAATACCCGCTAGGGCAGTTTCTCGTAAGCTGGCCTTGCCATCACTTGGCTTCTTATCCATACTCGCAAACCATTGTGAGGTTGCGCGATAAATGATGGGTGACTTATGACGCCAACAATGCATATAGGAATGCGTATAGGTTTTATCTTTCAGCAGGCTTCCCGCTTGACGGAGGGCTTCGACAATCTTCGGATTGGCTTTCCAGATAAATTCATTAGCAAAGAGGGGCAACCATGAGGCATAGACGCCGTTACCCATCACAGGATTCAGAATCTCTTTGTCGGACAAGCCATGGGCTTTGCAAGATTTAAAGTCTTCCTCGCCATAAGCTGGGGATGAGTGAACAATTCCAGTTCCAGTATCGAGTGTGACGTACTCCGCAGGATAGATTGGCGATAAGCGACGATAACCCTCATCTAGTTTTGCCAAAGGGTGCCAGAAAGAAATATTTTCCAATTGACTTCCTAAACAGGTAGCAAGCACTTTGCCTTCAAGACCATAGTCAGTTAAGCAAGTCTCAACACGATCTTTAGCCAGAATCAGTAATTTGTCACCTACGTCTACTAATGCATAGTTCACTTCTGGGTGCACATTCAAGGCTTGGTTCGCAGGCAAAGTCCAGGGAGTGGTAGTCCAAATCACAATCATGCCGGGTTTGTTTGGGATGCTACTTAAGCCAAAGGCTTTGGCAAGGGCAGGTAGTTGCGCATCATCAAACGCAAATGCGACGTCAACGGTCGTGTCAGTCTTATCTTGGTATTCCACTTCAGCTTCAGCGAGTGCAGAGCCGCAATCAAAACACCAGTTCACAGGCTTGAGTCCGCGAAAGACATAGCCTTTTTCCCAGATCTTACCCAGGGCTCGAATTTCATCGGCCTCATTGCGATAGTTCATGGTGAGATAGGGATTATTCCAATCGCCCAACACCCCTAGACGCTCAAAATCTTTTTTCTGTTTATCAATTTGTACTTGAGCATAAGCACGCGCTTTCGATTGCACTTCAGCAGTCGGTAGATTTTTACCAAATTGTTTTTCAATTTGAATCTCAATTGGCATGCCATGACAATCCCAGCCTGGCACATAGACAGAGTCAAAACCCATCAGCCAACGGGATTTAACGATCATGTCTTTGAGAATCTTATTGACTGCATGCCCAATATGAATATCGCCGTTTGCATATGGTGGGCCATCATGCAAGATGAACTTCGGTTGATGCGCATGTGCCTCACGAATCTTTTCGTAGAGCTTATTTTTTTGCCATTGTGCAACCCATTGAGGTTCGCGCTTTGCTAGATCTCCCCGCATTGGAAATGGAGTATCAAGAAGATTGACTGGATAGGCGTTTTCTTTTTCAGACATAAGTTTTTTTCAGGAAATAATTTCTGGCGTGCTGAGCATCTGCCGCAATGGCATGGGTAAGAGAGTTGAGGTCGGAGTACTTTGCCTCATCCCGAATTTTTTCTAAGAGTTCTACGGTAATGACTTTGCCATAAGCATCTTGATTGAAATCAAACACGTGTGTTTCTAGTAAGACGCGTCCTTGGTCTTCTACGGTAGGCCTGACACCCAGACTGGACACGGCTGGTAAAGGCTTGTCAGACAGGCCGTGAACCTGCGCCACAAAAATTCCGCTGGTTGCAGGTTTGCGATGATGGAGATGATTTGCGACAGCAAGATTAAGGGTCGGAAAGCCAAGCTCTCGACCTAATTTCTGGCCATGTATCACGTGACCAGAAATGCCGTAGGGACGACCTAGTAACTTACTTGCCAGTTGCATATCCCCATTTGCTAGAGCATCACGCAGTGCTGAGCTGGAGATACGTTCGCCGTCTTCTAGAATGGTAGCAATACTGGACACTTCGAAACCCAGTTGATTGCCAGAAGCTTTCAGACTTGCAAAATTTCCGGCACGTTTGGCTCCGTAGCAAAAGTCATCACCAATCAAAATCCATTTGGCGTTCAAGCGCTTAACCAGAATCTCTGAAACAAATTCTTCGGGAGTAAGTTTTGCGAAGGCATTATCAAAATGCTCCACCACCACTCGGTCAATGCCGACATCAGAAAATGCAGAAAGCTTGTCGCGCAGATTCAAAATTCGTGGGGGCGCTTGCTCTGGGGAGAAAAATTCCTTAGGGTGTGGCTCAAAAGTCATGACGCAGCTCACCAACCCTTTTTCCTTAGCCCCAGTTTTCAGTTGTTCAAGCAGGGCGCGATGACCCCTGTGCACGCCATCGAAATTGCCGATGGTTAAGGCACAAGCTGGTCCTGCGGAAAACTGGGTGGGGCCACGGAATACGTTCACAAATCGCTTTCAGGGTAGCCATCAATTATATTGTGGGCATGCTTTCAATCGTTACCTTAATCTCCGGCCGCGGATCTAATTTCGAGGCCATCGTCAAAACTGCCCAAAAAGAGGCTTGGCCAGTCATTTTTTCAGGGGTGATTGCCAATCATTCTGCCGCCAAGGGCCTTGATTTTGCTCGCTCAGAGGGTATTCCGGCTTTTACAGTTGAGCATCGTGCTCATGCCAGCCGAGAGTCGTTCGATGAGGCACTAATTCATCAAATCGACCAATTAGGGGCTGATTTGGTCGTGTTGGCGGGTTTCATGAGAATTCTGACCCCGCAATTTATTCGACATTTTGAAGGTCGTTTGATCAATATTCATCCTGCCTTATTGCCCCAGTTCCCCGGTTTGCATACCCATGAGCGGGCTTTAGAGGCAGGCGTGAAGACTCACGGGGCAACTGTCCACTTTGTCACTGAGGGAGTTGATGAAGGCCCCATCATTTGCCAAGCCTCAGTGCCAGTCTTGGAGGGCGATAGCGCTGAGGCTCTAGCTGCCCGTGTTTTGGCCGCTGAGCATCAAATCTACCCGCGGGCCGTAAAATGGTTCCTTGATGGACGATTGCGCATTGAAGGTAATCAAGTGAAGTTATCTCCCCCTGAGGCGCAATTTTTTAAATATGAGTAAAGAACGTTCACCACGTGGGTCTGGCCCACGCAGCAGTAATACCAAAAGCTACGCAGCTAAAAGCCGAGATGCCTCAAAGCGTCCAGAGCGACGCAATGCAAGTGGTAACTTAATCGCCCCTGTTGGTCAAAAGAATTTCTCGAACGCCAAGGCCTTGCCTCAGCATGCAATTCATTTAGAGCGTTTATTGCCAGAACTCCTGAGTTTTGAGCAGCCAGCCGATCGAGTGGTGAGTCGCTATTTTCGTGCTGAGCCACAGTTGGGCAATCGCGACCGTGCTTTGATTGCAGAGAGTGCCTTTGCGATCTTGCGAAGAAAAAATGAGTTTGCTCAGTTTGCTGAGAGTGGTACTGGCTCGCAAGCTAGACGTCTCGCTCTCTTGGGTTTGGTTTCCGCTCTCTCTGAGGGCGGTCTAGGCTCTGCTAATCGTGCCGAGAGCGCGATTGCTGATCTTGCACATGTTCTCCAGCCTGGGGAGTACGAGTGGTTGCAGCGCTTCTCAACTGTCGACCCGCAAGCCCTAAATCCATTGGTGCGGAACAATTTACCTGAATGGTTATGGGATGCTTTTGGAGAGTATCCGGGTGAGGAGGCGCGCGAAGACTTAGCTAAAGCATTGATGCATCCCGCCTTGCTCGATTTAAGAGCCAACACCATGAAAATCAATCGCGAGCAATTGCTTGCCGATATGAATGCGCTCGGTGGTCGCTATCAAGCCATCCCGACCCCGTATGCTCCTGATGGTGTGCGCATCATGGGCAAGCCTGCCCTACAAAATACAGTGGCCTTTAAAGCTGGCGCTTTTGAAGTGCAAGATGAGGGCAGTCAATTATTGGCCTACTTGCTTGCCCCCAAGCGAGGCGAGATGGTAGTCGACTTTTGTGCTGGTGCAGGCGGTAAAACTTTAGCGATTGGAGCTCTGATGCGCTCGACAGGGCGCCTTTATGCTTTTGACACCTCAGAGCGTCGACTTGCGAACTTAAAGCCAAGACAAGCCCGCAGCGGCCTCTCAAATGTCCATCCTGTGTGGATTGATAGTGAGAACGATGCCAAGATTAAGCGCTTGGCCGGCAAGATTGATCGCGTCCTGGTAGATGCCCCTTGTAGTGGCATGGGCACTTTACGACGTAACCCAGATCTGAAGTGGCGCCAAACCCCTCAGGGGGTTTTAGAGCTCAATCAAAAACAAGCCAGTATTTTGCATTCTGCTAGCCGCTTGCTCAAACCTGGTGGCCGCTTGGTATACGCCACCTGCAGTCTCCTGCCTCAGGAAAACCAAAAAATAGCGGAAGATTTTCTGGCTAATCATCCTGAGTTTGAGATTGTCCCTGCAGCGGAAGCGCTTAAGCCGTTGTTTCCAAAGGATATTTTGCCAATTGGTTGCAGTAAAGACAATCCTTGGTGGCAGTTATGGCCCCATATTCATGGGACTGATGGCTTCTTTGGGGCTATTTTTCAAAGAAAGCCTAGCACCACACCTCCCAAAGAGGTCTCCAAGAAGAAGCCAAAAGAAGAGTCCGAGCAATAACCCCTGTGGTTAGAAGGTTCTAAAATAGAGACTTAGTAGATCTTTTAGGACACTTCCTTTTGAATACCGTTTCAGGGTTTGATCAGTTTTTACATTGGCTAGCAAATGGCTATCTCAATTGGGCCTGGTGGCAAATTGTGATGTTTACCTTGCTCGTGACGCATATCACGATCGCCGGCGTGACAATTTTTTTGCATCGCTGCCAAGCGCATCGCGCATTAGATTTGCACCCAATTGCATCTCATTTTTTCCGCTTTTGGCTTTGGCTCACTACAGGAATGGTCACTAAGGAATGGGCCTCGGTCCATCGCAAGCACCACGCTAAATGCGAGACCATTGACGATCCCCATAGCCCACAAGTTCTGGGCATTCAAACTTTACTAACTCGCGGTGCCGAGCTGTATAAAAAAGAAGCAGCCAACCCCGAGACCTTAGAAAAATTTGGTCACGGCACTCCCGATGATTGGATTGAGCGCAATATCTATTCCCAGTTTTCTTGGCAGGGCGTTGCCTTGATGCTCATCATTGATGTGTTTTTATTTGGTGCGGTGGGTCTAACAGTCTGGGCGGTGCAAATGTTATGGATTCCCGTGACTGCGGCTGGGGTGATTAATGGCATTGGGCACTTCTGGGGTTACCGCAACTATGACTGCGAAGATGCCTCGCGGAACATCATGCCATGGGGTATTTTGATTGGCGGAGAAGAGCTGCACAACAATCATCACACCTTTGCAACGAGTGCAAAGCTCTCAAGCAAATGGTACGAATTTGATATTGGATGGCTGTATATCCAGATGATGAGTGCAGTGGGTTTGGCTACTGTCAAGAAAACTTCGCCCAAGCCAGTCATGAGTAATTTACGTCCCGCAGACCAAGGCACTCTAGAAGCCATTATTGCCAATCGTTACGAGATCATGGCTCGCTACAGTAAAACCTTGCATCGCTTCTTTAGTAATGAGGTCCAGCATATGCAAGTCTTAGCTGGCCATTTAAGTGATGCTCGTTCATGGTTATGTAAAGACGAGTCTCGCCTGAGTGAGCAAGAGAAGCTCAAGTTGGAAGAGTTGATTGCAGCGAATGCGCAACTGCGTAAGATGATTGAGATGCGTCGTGAGTTGCAGATGCTATGGGGCCGCTCTAATGCAACTCGTGAGCAATTAGTTTCGCAGTTGCATGCATGGTGTCAACGCGCAGAAGATAGTGGTCTAACCAGCTTGCGTGATTTCTCATTGAGATTGCGTCGGTACGCTTAGGGATTCAGAATCCTGGTCAATAAAAAACCCGCACTGAGCGGGTTTTTTATTATCTGAAGAAGGTAATTACTTCAGCTTAGTTTCTTTGTAAGCAACGTGCTTGCGAATGGTTGGATCAAACTTCATGATCTCCATTTTCTCAGGCTTGGTACGCTTGTTTTTTGTGGTTGTGTAGAAGTGACCAGTACCAGCTGATGACTCTAACTTGATTTTTTCTCTACCGCCTTTAGCCATTTGTGCGCTCCTTAAATTTCGCCACGTGCACGAAGATCAGACAACACGGCATCAATGCCATTCTTGTCGATAACGCGCAAACCAGCATTGGTTAAGCGCAAGCTAACCCAACGGTTTTCAGATTCAACCCAAAAACGACGATTTTGCAGATTAGGCAAAAAGCGACGCTTGGTTTTATTGTTTGCATGGGAAACATTGTTGCCAACCATCGGCTTCTTCCCAGTGACTTGGCAAACTTTTGCCATGACAGACTCCATAATTGCGAAAAAAAGAGATTGTATCAGGCTAGACCCTGTTTGAGCTAGCCCTAAATTGCTTTTACTTAGACTGTTTGCATTAAGGGTGAAGTCTGGAGTGCTTAAATACCCAATAAGTTAGTGATTACTATCATTTCTACGTATTTTGGATAAGCCCCGCATCTGAAAAGGAGAAAAAACCGCTGCTACTGACAATGCAATGGTCAAGCAGGGGAATATCCACCAGCTGGAGGGCTTTTTCGAGGGTTTTAGTCAGGTCCTGATCGGCCTGGCTTGGGAGTGGGTTCCCGCTGGGGTGGTTATGGGCAACGATTAAGGCGCTGGCATTTCTTCCAAGCGCTTCCTTGAGGATCTCTCGGGGGTAGACGGCAGTTTGGGTGATAGACCCCCTGAAGAGCTCTTGGCATTCAATCAGGCGACAGCGGCTATCGAGATATAGACAAAGGAAAACCTCATGCGGTAGGCGGCCAATTTTGGCTTGCAAGAACTCCCGAACATGGTGTGGGGAGGAAAAGATCGAGTCCTGGGCGAGTTTTTCCTCTAGGCTGCGCTTAACCAATTCATAGGCTGCCTGTATCTGTGACCATTTTGACCAACCCATTCCGTGGATAGCAGTCAACTCCTCAGGACTGCAGTTCAGCAGTTTCGGCAGGCTGCCAAACTGGGATAAAAGATCTTTCGCTAACTGAACGGCAGTTTTACCCTTCACCCCAACTCGCAGAAAAATGGCTAAGAGCTCTGCGTTGCTTAAGGCATCTGCCCCAAACGAGCGTAATTTCTCGCGGGGTTGCACCGGCTTGGGCCATTTCGAAATCGGGGAATCTACGCATTGCGAGGGTCTCGCTACAATTGCAAGATGACCAAGCTCACTGTTTTGCCCAATTCTTATTTGACTTTGAACTACCGGCTCACCTTGCCGAGTGGGGCTGATTACATCAATACTTTTGTGGATCGACCTGCTACGGTGTTGATGGGTTCTGGACAATTTGCACCTTGTTTTGAAAAAGTACTACTCGGTTTGGAAGTGGGGGAGAGAAGAAGTGCTTTGTTGGCACCAGAAGAAAGCTTTGGAGAGCGAAAAGAAGATCTAGTGCAGTGGGTTTCCCTGCAAGCGCTGAAAGAAGGGCGCGATGAGGATGTGGAATTCAACCCCGGTGATGTGATTGAGTTCAACGCACCGAGTGGCGCTCAGTACGCAGGAGTATTGCAATCGATTAACGAGGAGGGTGCTTGGTTTGACTTCAATCATCCTTTGGCTGGAGTGGCAGTCAATTTCGAAGCGCAAATTGTGGCGATTATGTGAGAGTGATGCATGAGTGAGTCGAATGTTTCCGAGATTTTGATGGCTCAGCCCCGTGGCTTCTGTGCGGGCGTGGATCGAGCAATCAATATTGTGAATGAAGCGCTGAATCGTTTTGGCGCGCCAATTTATGTTCGTCATGAAATTGTCCACAACGCTTATGTAGTGGATGAGCTGCGAAATAAGGGCGCAGTGTTTGTTGAAGAATTGGATGAGGTACCCAAAGGCGGAATTGTGGTGTTTAGTGCTCATGGCGTCTCTCAAGAGGTGAGAAAAGATGCAGAGGAGCGAGGCCTACAGGTATATGACGCAACTTGCCCCTTGGTGACTAAAGTGCATCTAGAGGTGATCAAGATGTGCAAAGAGGGCTTCACTGTTCTGATGATTGGACATGCAGGACACCCTGAGGTTGAAGGCACCATGGGACAGGTCAAGGAGGGTGTATTCCTGATTGAAAAGTTGGCCGATGTAGCCGGCTTATCTTTTTCACAAGATACCAAAATAGCTTTCGTCACCCAGACTACTTTGTCGATTGATGAGACTAAAGAGATTGTTGTAGCGCTGACAGAAAAATTTCCCAATATTGTTCAACCTCGCAAGCAAGATATTTGTTATGCAACCCAAAACCGACAAGATGCCGTGAAGTTCATGGCACCTCAGGTCGAGGTGGTCATTGTGGTCGGAAGTCAGACAAGCTCAAACTCGAATCGCTTGCGCGAACTTTCTGAAAAACTGGGTGTACCTTCCTACATGGTCGATGCGCCGGATCAGCTCAAGCCCGAATGGTTCGAAGGCAAGAAGCGGGTGGGTTTAACAGCAGGCGCTTCAGCCCCAGAGAGCTTGGCTCAATCGATTGTGGCGCGCATCCAAGAGTTTGGACCGAGAAGTGTCAGACCCCTACCGGGGGTAGTTGAAGACGTTACTTTTTCACTGCCTAAAAATTTAGTAGATTAGTGCATTCAATCAGCAAGCAAACTTAGACTTGCTTTAAGAGCTCGCGGAGCATATTGCACATCTGTATGATCTCTTGATCAGCGATGTTGAGTGCTGGCATGAAGCGGAGCAAGTTTGGTCTTGGTGAATTAATTAATAATCCCTCTGGACTACGATCGCGAGCAAGTTCAACCAATTTGGGGCCGACATCTTTGCCGAGCATCAATGCTCTGAGTAAGCCTTCACCACGTTCACCCTCGAGTCCAAACTCATTTGCTAATTTAAGGAGTTCAGCACGCAAGAGGGCGCCTTTGGCTTTCACTGCATCTAAAAATCCTGGAGCAAGCAACTGTTCAATAACGCTCATACCTACAGCGGTCATGAGGGGATTGCCGTTATAGGTACCGCCTTGATCGCCAGGTACAAAACAAGCAACAGTATCAGTCGCGAGGACAGCAGCCAGCGGAACACCGCCACCAATACCTTTACCCAGGCTCATGATGTCAGGTTCAATATCGTATAGCTGGTGTGCAAAGAGTTTGCCGGTTCTACCGCACCCTGCTTGTACTTCATCCACAATCAAAAGAATATTTTGCTCTTGAGTGAACTTGCGTAAGCCCTTCATAAACTCTGGATCTGCAGGGATGACGCCGCCTTCACCTTGAACAGGTTCTAGCATCACCGCAACCGTATTGTGAGTGACTAATTGTTTAACAGACTCTAAATCATTTAAGTCTGCTTTTGGAAAGCCTGGCACTTGCGGTGCAAATAAAGTATCCCAACCCGGTTTACCGGAGGCGCTCATGGTGGCTAAAGTGCGACCATGAAAGCTGTGATCAAAGGTAATGATCTCAAAAGCGCCGCCTTTATGGAGTTGCCCCCATTTACGCGCCAATTTAATGGCACCTTCGTTTGCTTCAGCTCCGCTGTTGGCAAAAAAGACTTTGTCAAAACAACTATTGCTCGTTAGGAGATCTGACAAACCAATCATTGGTTCGTTATAAAAAGCGGGGCTGGGATTGATCAGCTTTTTAGCTTGTGTATTTAGTGCAGAAATCATGCCAGGGTTACCATGACCGAGACAATTGACCGCCCAACCTTGCAGAAAATCTAAATAGCGTTTGCCGTTGTTATCTGTTAACCAAGATCCCTCACCTTCAACCATGACCACGTCAGGCCGCTGTGTGATGAACATCACTGAGTGGGTATCAATAGTAGCTGGTGCTTTGTTCATGTCTTTTGGAAGATAAAGGATTCAGGCAAGACCTTATTATTACGCAGATGCGAGATCTGCGGCGCTGGTGAATGAGTCTGCGAAAAATTCTTCTTCAGGCAAATGACATTTTGATGAAAAGTCTTGTCGTGCTGCATTCACCATCACTGGCGCTCCACAGGCATAGACCTGGAAGGCAGACAAATCCGGGTGGTCTTGCATTACTGCAGCGTGCACAAAGCCGGTACGGCCAGTCCAGGCGTCTTCAGCCAGGCCATCGGAAATGACTGGGGTATAGGTAAATTCAGGAATCTCCTTGGCCCAGGTCTGGCACAGTTCATCAAGATAAAGATCGCTGGGGCGACGGCCGCCCCAATATAGATGAATGGGGCGAGTGATCTTTTTAGCCTGCATCTGCTCAATGATCGATTTAATTGGCGCAAAGCCAGTTCCAGCGGCAACAAAAATAATGGGTTTTTGAGAATCTTCTCTCAAGAAAAAGCTACCCAAGGGGCCTTCAAAACGGAGGATGTCTTTCTCTTTTAAAGCGGGCGTTGTTTTGCCGAAGACAAAGTCTGTAAACAAGCCGCCAGGTAGATGGCGAATATGAAGCTCAAGCGGACCCTCAGCGACTGGAGGCGTTGCGATTGAGTAAGCACGTCTTTGCCCATCCTTTAAGAGAAACTCAATGTATTGGCCAGCCAAGAATTGGAATCGATCTGTAGCAGGTAACTGAAGCTTCAGGATAGCCACATCTGCGCTCGGCATGGAGAGGGATGCAACACGGCAAGGGACCTTGCGCACTGGCATATCTCCACCCCCTTGAATCTCGCGAGCTTCAATTAAGAGATTTGATTGAGGATGGCAGCAGCAGAATAAAGCAGATCCTGCGGCTTCATCGTTAGGCGAGAGGGCGCTAGCACTATGTTGCCCGTGACTTACTTGACCTTCAAGGATCTTGCCCTTGCAGGAGCCGCAGGCACCATTTTTACAGCCATAGGGCAGTTGAATATTGTGACGCAGAGCCGCCTCGAGCACGTTTTCATCGGCGTTAACCTCAAATTGTTTGCCGCTCGCTTTGATGGTGACTTGGTAAGACATTCTCATTCCTTTAATAAATCGTTACGATGTCAGTTATGCAATCGTTTGGTAAACCTCGAATTCTGATTATTGGCTGCGGCGACATTGGTCTGCGCGTAGCCAAACAGCTCATTCGTCACTACAAAGTCTTTGCTTTAACTTCTCAGGTGAGCCGGTTTGCTGAACTAAGAGCGGTTGGCGTTACACCGCTTTTAGGCAACCTGGACGAACCTAATAGCTTATGGCGTTTAAGTGCGATCGCCGAAACCGTGATTCATCTAGCGCCCCCACAAAATATGAGCCGTTTGGACCGGCGCACTCGCAATCTCATTCGAATTTTATCCCAAAGGCCCAATCAAGTCCGACGCCTGATCTATGTCAGTACCACCGGTGTCTATGGCAATCATTCTGGAGCCCATGTCAGCGAAACAACCCCTGTCCATCCGGAAAGCGAAAGGGCTTGGCGACGCGTCGATGCTGAGTGCACCTTGAGGCTATGGGCCTTAGCGCATGGGGTCATATTGACTATCTTGAGGGTTCCAGGGATTTATGCTTTGGACCGTTTGCCGCTCGAGCGCTTAGAGGCTAAGACACCAGCGTTATTGCCCGAGGAAGATGCGTATTCCAATCATATCCATAGCGAAGATCTTGCTCGATTGGTATGTAGCGCGGTTTATCACGGTAAACCGCAGAGAGTGATTAACGCTTGCGACGGTGGCGAGACAAAGATGGGTGATTACTTTGATCAGGTTGCTGATGCATTTGATTTAGCGAGACCAACAAGGTTGCCTGCTGAGCAATTACAAAAAATCGTCAGTCCTATGCTCTGGTCTTTTATGCGCGAGTCTCGACGGGTCATGAATACCCGCCTGGGTGAATTGAAAACAACTTTGCGCTACCCGAGCGTAGCGGCATTCTTAAAAACTATTTCCAAGAATCCTTAAGTCCAACTGTACGATTGAAAACCGGCTTACCTGGTTTGGAGTCGAGTTGATCGGCAACAAAATAACCGTGCCGTTCAAACTGAAAGCGCTCCTCTGGTTTCACTTCTTTCATACAAGGTTCTAAGTAAGCGGTGATGGTTTGCTTGGAATGAGGATTGATTGCGTCTAGGAAATTCTTATCCCCGCTATCCGGATGAGGATCATTAAAGAGGTGGTCATAAAGGCGCACTTCAGCAGGCACGGCCTCCTTGGCGCTGATCCAATGAATATTCCCTTTAACTTTGTAGTTATTGGATCCTGCTGTACCGCTTTTACTATCGGGGAAGTAATTTGCATTGACTTGAGTGATATTGCCCGCAGCATCTTGTTCAAATCCAGTGCACTCAATCACAAAACCATGACGTAAACGAACTCGGCTACCAGCTTGATCACCTATGGGTGGATACAGCCTGAAGAAGCCTTTGATTGGCTCTTTCATAAAATCATCTGCCTCAATCCACAACTCACGTGTGAAATGAAAATCACGGTTACCCCATTCGGGGTGCTGAGGGTGACACGGTGCGGAGCAGAGCTCACTGGCTTGCTCATCAAAGTTTTGTATTACCAGCTTGAGGGGCTTTAGCACAGCGGTTGCGCGAGGAGCCCTGACTTCAAGATCATCCCGTAAAGCTTGCTCAAGTGTGCTCATATCAATCCAGCTATCCGCTTTGGAGACACCAATGCGTTCGCAAAATAAACGAATGCTTTCAGGGGTGTAGCCACGCCGGCGGATACCAACAATCGTGGGCATACGGGGGTCATCCCAAGCGTCAACATGTTTTTCTTCTACCAGCTGAAGCAGTTTTCTTTTACTGGTAATGGTGTAAGTCAAATTCAGGCGAGCGAATTCGTATTGGCGTGGCAGAGGGCCCTTGAAAACGCCCGCTTCTTTTAGGGCATTTAGAACCCAGTCATACAGTGGGCGATTATTTTCAAACTCGAGGGTGCAGATTGAGTGAGAGACATTTTCAAGCGCATCAGAAATGCAATGCGTGAAGTCATACAGCGGATAGATACACCACTTGTTTCCGGTGCGATGGTGATCAGTATGGCGAATGCGGTACACCACGGGATCTCGCATCACAATATTCGGATGCGACATATCAATCTTTAAGCGTAATACGTGCTCACCATCTTGAAACTTGCCGTCACGCATATCCCGAAAGAGTTGTAAATTTTCTTCGACAGTACGTTCGCGATCAGGACTATTTTTTCCGGCTTGACCAAAGTTACCGCGATTAGCGTGAATGTCGTCCGCACTTTGACTATCAACATAGGCCTTGCCATGCTGAATCAGAATTTCAGCAAATGCATAGAGGCGATCAAAATAATCGCTTGCATGATAAAGATGCGTACCCCAATCAAATCCAAGCCATTTCACAGCATCCAAAATACTCTCTGCATATTCCACATCTTCTTTGACGGGATTGGTGTCATCTAAACGCATATTGCAACGAGCTCCCCCGGGAAGCTGGTTGTAATCTTCGGCTAAGCCGAAATTGAGGCAAATGCTTTTGGCATGACCAATATGCAGATAGCCATTGGGTTCTGGTGGGAAGCGCGTAATGATTGTTGGCAATCCATGTCCCTCACTATCGCTACGTCCAGCATATGCACCACTTGCTAAATCGTGATCAATAATTTGGCGCAGAAAATTAGATGGCTCTGTTACCGAGCTAGGACTGGATTTGGCTGATTTGCTTTCTTGGGACATTCCAACATTGTAAGGAAATCCTTGCGCTCAAAGAAAAAGCCCGCAAACTAATGCGGGCTTGGTTCTAGGCGGATGCTACTTATTCCTCTACGAATGCTTCCTCACGGGTTTTCTTAACCGCTGGCAGTGCCACAATCACAACCAAGAGGGCTGCAGCAATTAACAGACCCAAGGAGAGTGGACGGGTAAAGAAGGTCGAGAAATCTCCACGCGATAACAATAGGGCGCGGCGGAAGTTTTCTTCCATCATGGGCCCCAAGATAAAACCCAGTAGCAATGGAGGTGGCTCGCAACCCAGTTTGGTAAACAAGTAACCGACCAGACCAAACACAGCAGTGATGTAGACATCAAACACGGTGTTGTTAACGGTGTAGACGCCAATACAGCAGAAGACCAGGATTGCTGGATACATAAAGCGATATGGGATCTTCAGAAGCTGTACCCACATTCCAATCAGTGGCAAGTTCAAAATGATCAGCATCATATTGCCGATCCACATAGACGCAATCAAGCCCCAAAAGAGAGCTGGATTACTCGTCATCACCTGGGGTCCTGGTTGGATGTTATGAATTGTCATCGCACCAACCATTAGCGCCATCACAGCATTTGGTGGAATACCCAAAGTGAGCAATGGAATGAAGGAGGTTTGTGCGGCAGCGTTATTTGCTGACTCTGGGCCAGCAACACCCTCAATAGCACCCTTACCGAATTCATGGCTGTACTTGGAAGTTTTCTTCTCTACCGAGTAAGCGCCAAATGAAGCCAAAGCAGCGCCGCCTCCTGGCAGGATGCCTAAAATAGAACCAATGGTTGTACCGCGCAAGATGGCAGGAATCATGCGCTTAATGTCTTGCTTGGTTGGAATCATGGTGGTCATCTTGTTCAAGAAGCCCTCATCCTCACCTTTCTTTTCAAGGTTGGTCATGATTTCAGCAAAACCAAATACGCCCATCGCAACTGCAACAAAGCCAATACCATCGCTCAGCTCTGGAATATCGAATGCATAACGAGATACGCCAGAGTTGACGTCTGTACCAACCAGACCCATTAACAGACCAAGCACAATCATGCCGATCGCCTTGATCAAGGATCCTGAGGCGAGCACAACGGCGCCGATCAGGCCAAGGACCATCAAAGAAAAATACTCTGCCGGACCAAACTTAAATGCGAGCTGAGAAAGAGGGGCAGCGAATGCAGCTAAAACTAAAGTAGCAACGCAACCGGCGAAGAAGGATCCCATGCCGGCTGTAAAGAGTGCCACGCCCGCTCGACCATTGCGAGCCATTTGGTAGCCATCAATTGCAGTGACCACCGAGGACGTCTCTCCCGGGATGTTGAGCAGAATGGCTGTAGTCGAGCCGCCATATTGGGAGCCATAGTAAATGCCGGCCAACATAATCAGGGCAGCTGTGGGTGGAAGTGCATAGGTTGCTGGCAAGAGCATCGCAATGGTGGCAATAGGACCAAGGCCAGGCAATACTCCAATGAGCGTACCCAGGATGCAGCCGATAAAGCAATACAGAAGATTCTGTAGGGTGAAGGCGGTATCGAAACCGAGCGCTAGATTGCTAAATAAATCCATTTTGAATGTCCCGGTTAATTATTGAAAGAAGAAGGGAAGTAATGGGAACTGCAATTTGAGTCCCAGGACAAAAACTAAATAGGTCGAGGCGGCCAAGACCACCGCATTGACCAAGGTGCCCCTCCAGTTGAACTCATGACTAGCGTAGGCTGAAGTAAAAACCAGCACCAGAATCGCGAAGGCAAAGCCCATGATGGGGAGCAGAACGCCATAAAGAATGACTGATCCAGTAATGAGTCCAATAATTTTCCAGTTAAAAGCCGGAATCTTTTCAATGGCTGCCTTGGCGCTGAGTGACTTTACTAAAACAAGCAAGCCGATGGCAGTGAGCAGTATTCCGATCCAAAATGGAAAGTAACCTGGCCCCATTTTGGCAGGTGTCCCCATTTGATACTGGCTGGCTAGATAGGCAAAAAAGATACCGACCACCATGTACATCAGGCCAGCACCAAAATCTTTTTGATTACGGATTTCCACAAAATCTCCTTGTGTATCGGCATTTGTGCCGATTTATTTATATCAAAGCTCTCGAATTGTAAGGCAGACCTAGAGCCCGCTCTCTAGGGTTTGCCCTAGATTTGGGCCAATGCGATAATTATTCACATGAAAGTCTCCCAAATTCGCCAAGCCTACCTGGATTTCTTTGCCAGCAAGGGCCACCAAATTGTCCCATCTAGCCCTGTAGTGCCTGGAGATGATCCGACCCTGCTGTTTACAAATGCCGGGATGAATCAATTCAAAGACGTTTTCTTGGGATTTGATAAGCGCCCCTACAGCAGAGCAACAACTGCACAGAAGTGTATTCGCGCAGGTGGTAAGCATAATGATTTAGATAATGTAGGTTACACCGCACGTCACCACACTTTCTTTGAGATGCTGGGTAACTTTTCTTTTGGAGATTACTTTAAGAAAGAGGCGATCCAGTTTGCATGGGATCTGCTGACTCAAGTCTTCAAGCTGCCAAAAGAAAAACTGCTCGTCACTGTCTATGCAGAAGACGATGAGGCTTACGCGATTTGGAAAGATCAAATTGGCGTTCCAGCTGAACGGATTATTCGGATTGGTGATAACAAGGGTGCGCGTTACGCTTCAGACAATTTTTGGATGATGGGTGATACAGGTCCATGCGGCCCTTGTACTGAAATTTTCTACGATCATGGCGAGCATATCCCAGGAGGCCCTCCTGGCAGTCCCGATGAGGATGGCGATCGCTTCATTGAGATTTGGAATAACGTCTTCATGCAATTTAATCGCGATGAGGCGGGCAATATGCACCCCCTGCCTAAGCCTAGCGTGGATACTGGTATGGGTCTGGAGCGCATTGCAGCAGTTCTGCAACAGGTGCATTCCAATTATGAAATCGACTTATTTGTTCACTTATTAAAAGCTGCTAAAGAAGCAGTCGATGCTGCTGGTGGAGGTCATTGCGACGCTAATAGTCCATCCTTAAAAGTGATTGCAGACCATATTCGTGCCTGTAGCTTTGTGGTGGTTGATGGTGTGATCCCCGGTAATGCTGGGCGGGGTTATGTTCTGCGCCGCATTGCGCGTCGTGCGATTCGTCATGGATATAAGCTAGGCGCACGTAAGCCTTTCTTCTATCAATTAGTACCAGCCTTAGTCAAAGAGATGGGCGATGCATACCCAGAACTTCGGGCGGCGCAAGATAAAGTCGGCGAAGTTTTGAAACAAGAGGAGGAACGTTTCTTCCAGACCATTTCAAATGGTATGGAAATCCTCGAGAGTGCTCTAGCAGGTGGCGCAACAGTAGTTGATGGTGAGACCGCTTTCCGTCTACATGACACCTTTGGATTTCCATTGGATTTAACCGCAGATGTTTGTCGTGAACGAGGCGTTACCGTAGATGCAGAAGGCTTCGAGCAAGCGATGCAAAAGCAACGGGATCAAGCTCGAGCTGCAGGTAAATTCAAAGTAGCGCAAGGGCTGGAGTATTCAGGTAAGCCAACCCATTTTCATGGATACGAGAACCTCAAGCATGAGGGTGCTAGTGTTACAGCTCTTTATGTAGACGGCGCCCCAGTGCAGGCAATTCAGGCTGGCGATGCCGCCGTTGTGGTTTTAGACAATACCCCGTTCTATGCTGAGTCAGGCGGTCAGGTTGGTGATCAAGGTGAGTTACGTAATGAGGCTGCTCGCTTTGGTGTGCAAGATACTTTCAAAATTCAGGCAGACGTCTTTGGGCATCAAGGCGAATTGCTGGAGGGTGAATTGAAGGTTGGTGATTCGCTTACCGCAATTGTTGATAGCAAGCTTCGTCTCGATACGATGCGTAACCATAGTGCAACCCACATCCTCCATAAGGCATTGCGCGAAGTCTTGGGCGATCATGTTCAGCAAAAAGGTTCTTTGGTGGATGCGAGCAAAACGCGCTTTGACTTTACGCATCATGCGCCGATCTCCTCAGCAGAAATTCGCCGCATCGAAGATATTGTCAATGCCGAAATTTTGGCCAATGCTGCTACCTCAGCCAAAGTCATGTCATTAGATGACGCACAAAAGACTGGGGCGATGATGCTCTTTGGTGAGAAGTACGGTGAAGAAGTGCGCGTATTGGAAATTGGGAGCTCAAAAGAGTTATGCGGTGGTACTCACGTACAACGTACTGGTGATATTGGTAGCTTAAAGATTCTGTCTGAGAGTGGAGTGGCTGCAGGCATTCGTCGGGTAGAAGCGGTTACAGGTAGTAACGCCCTCCATTTTCTACAAGACCTAGAAGATCGCATGAATGAGGCGGCAACTATTCTCAAAACGCATCCAGCAGATTTAGTGAACCGCGTGGCGCAGTTACAAGAGAGTTTGCGACAAGCTGAGCGCGAACTTGAGAAAGCCAATTCCAAATTGGCGGCTAGCCAAGGCGATGAATTAGCTAGTCAAGCAATTGAGGTCAATGGAATTCAAGTGTTGGCAGCAAGATTGGATGGCGCAGATGCACAAGTCTTGCGCGAAACAATGGATGCCCTTAAAGGCAAACTCAAGACCGCTGCGATTGTATTGGCTTCAGTTCAGGGCGATAAGGTGAGTTTGATCGCAGGCGTTACTGCCGACACGATTGCTAGAGTGAAAGCAGGTGATCTCGTTAACTTCGTTGCCCTGCAAGTTGGCGGTAAGGGTGGTGGTAAGCCCGAAATGGCGATGGCGGGCGGCACGAATGCTGCTGCTCTTCCTGCGGCGTTAGCTGGAGTGAAAGATTGGGTTGCTAGTAAATGAGTGAGAGCTTGAATATGGTCTTTAATGCGGAAGTGGACGCGATTGGTATGAATTGTCCGCTACCCATTTTGCGTACCAAGAAGGCTTTGGCCACTATGCAATCAGGTGAGGTATTGAAGATCAAAGCGACTGATGCAGGCGCAGTGCATGACTTCCCTGCGTTTGCCAAGCAAACTGGCAATGAACTGCTTGCTGCTGGAAAAGAAGGCGATGTTCTGATCTTCTTTATGAAAAGAAGATAAGCGACACCTAATTTAGGCCAGAGAGCGACTTTTTAGGTAGGCAGCAAAGTCAGTGCCAACCTCTGGGTGGCGTAAGGCAAATTCAATCGAAGCCTTGAGGTAGCCTAGCTTGCTACCACAGTCATAGCGAACACCGCTGTACTCATAAGCAAATACGGGCTCTTCCTTGAGAAGAGATGCAATGGCATCGGTTAATTGAATTTCGCCACCAGCGCCTGGTTTGAGGTCGCGGATGTGTTGAAAAATATTAGACGAAAGCACATAGCGACCCACAACTGCCAAATTAGATGGCGCATCTTTCGGTTGGGGTTTCTCTACGATGCCATCGAGACGATATATTCCCTTGCTCACTTCTGATCCCGAAACAATTCCATAAGAACTGCTCTTGGCGGGATCAATTTTTTCTACTGCCAGCACTGAGCCTTTTTGAGCATCATGCACAGCGAGCATTTGCTTGAGAACGGCAGGCTGACCATCTAATAGGTCATCCGCCAGGATGATAGCGAAGGGCTCATCGCGGACGAGTTTCTCTGCGCATAGAACGGCATGACCCAGACCTAGGGCTTCGGGTTGACGAACATAAACACAGTCGACATGACTTGGTTTGACATTGCGGACGATCTCCAGGAGGGCTTGTTTATTCTTGGCCTCTAACTCTGCTTCTAGTTCGTATGCTTTATCAAAGTGATCTTCAATGGCGCGTTTGCTGCGACCCGTAACGAAAATCATTTCAGTAATACCTGCCGCAATAGCCTCTTCAACCGCGTATTGAATCAATGGCTTGTCAACCACGTTCAACATTTCCTTTGGGCTAGCCTTGGTGGCTGGCAAGAAGCGAGTGCCCAAACCGGCAACTGGGAAGACGGCTTTAGTAACAGGTTTATTCAAAGTGGTCATATCGCGCAGTCATTGATGAGTGAGTTATTTCAGACGCTCTAATTGTGCTACAAGCTTCTCATGATTTTGTTCAAACCCTGTAAGACGTTGTTTTTCCTGGGCTACCACCTCTTCTGGGGCCCGGACCACAAAGCTCTCATTGGAGAGTTTGCTGCGAGCTTTCTGGATCTCATTGGCTAGACGATCAATCTCTTTGCCCAGACGAATACGCTCAGCACCCACATCAACCTCAATTTTTAGAAGAAGTTTCAGATCTCCCACTAGAGCCATGGGTGCTCCAGAAGCTTCTTTTTCCATAGAGGCCTCATTTTGGTAGATCTTCACTTCAGATAATTTAGCTAAGGCCAGAAGATAAGGTGTGGCTTGCTTCAGGAAAGTCTCAGGACCGCAAATCCAAAGGGGCACTTTTTGTGCGGGGGAGACTTGCATTTCTCCACGCAAGTTACGGCAGGCATCCACCATGGCCTTAATTTGATTTAGCCATGCTTCACTCGCTATATCGATTTTTTCAGGCTGGGCAATTGGGTAGGGCTGCAATGCAATTGTTTGTTTGGTTTGCTGTGCAAGCTCTTTACCTGTCTTGGGGGCAAGGGTTTGCCACAGGGTCTCAGTGATGAATGGAATCAGAGGATGGGCTAAACGCAAAATAGTTTCTAGAACACGCAGCAAGGTTCTGCGGGTAGCGCGTTGCTGTGCTGGAGTTCCGGTTTGAAGTTGAACTTTGGCAAGCTCTAAGTACCAGTCACAATATTCATCCCAAACAAATTGGTAGATGCTATTGGCGATATTGTCGAAGCGATAGTTTTGAAAACCTTTTTCAACTTCGGCTTCGGTTCTTTGCAATGCTGAAACAATCCATTTGTCTGCTGGCGAGAAATCAAGGTAGCCCTCAGGACCGCATTGATCATCGCAGGGTGCAAAGCCATTATCTTCAAGAGTGCCAGGGCAGTTCATTAAAACAAAGCGCGTGGCATTCCAAAGCTTATTACAGAAATTACGATAACCTTCGCAGCGTTTTTGATCAAAGTTGATGTTGCGACCTAGGGATGCCAGGGATGCAAAGGTGAAGCGCAAGGCATCTGTTCCAAATGCAGCGATACCCTCCGGAAACTCTTTGCGAGTGCGCTTACTAATGCTCTCAGCTTGCTTAGGGTTCATAAGCCCCACAGTTCTCTTATTAACCAATGCGTCGAGTTCAATGCCGTCGATGAGGTCGATGGGGTCTAAGGTATTGCCCTTGGACTTACTCATTTTCTGACCTTCAGCATCGCGCACTAAGCCATGTACATATACCGTATGGAAAGGGACCTTACCAGTGAAATGACAAGTCATCATCACCATGCGCGCTACCCAAAAGAAGATGATGTCAAAGCCAGTAACTAAAACAGAAGAGGGCAAGAAATGGTCAAGCGCAGGGGTTTTATCTGGCCAGCCGAGAGAGCTAAAAGGAACGAGAGCGGAGCTGAACCAGGTATCCAATACATCGGGATCACGATTTAACTCTCCTGAGTAGCCCGCTGCAGCTGCTTGCGCTTTCGCTTCTGATTCAGAGCGTGCTACAAAGATTTGACCTTGATCGCCATACCAAGCGGGGATTTGATGGCCCCACCAGAGTTGACGAGAGATACACCAGTCTTGGATATTTTCTAACCACTGCGTGTAAGTACTGATCCAGTTTTCTGGAACCAGTTTGATGTCGCCTTTGGTTACCGCCTCTAAGGCGGCAGCTGCGATCGAGGAACCAGGTTTGTATTGATTATCGGGACTGGGTTTAGAGACAGCCACGAACCATTGGTCAGTCAACATGGGCTCAATGATGGTTTGGGTTCGGTCACCGCGTGGAACCATCAATTTGTGAGGCTGCACCTTTTCTAAGAGTCCAGCTTGGTCTAGATCGGCAATAATTTGTTTGCGTGCAGCAAAGCGATCTAAGCCCTGATATGCCGCTGGTGCATGCTCATTAATCTTGGCATCTAGTGTGAGAATATTAATGAGAGGTAATTGATGGCGTTGACCAACCGCATAGTCATTGAAGTCATGTGCGGGGGTGACTTTAACGACCCCAGTACCAAAGCTCAGATCGACGTAGTCGTCAGCAATGATTGGAATCTCACGATCGCAAAGCGGCAACACAACGGATTGACCAATCAGATGTTGATAGCGCTCATCGTTGGGGTTGACCATCACCGCCACGTCACCCAATAGGGTCTCGGGGCGAGTGGTGGCCACAATCAGTTGGCCAGAACCGTCTGCGAGCGGATAGCGGATATGCCACATCGAGCCGTCTTCTTCTTCGCTAACTACTTCGAGATCAGAAACGGCAGTACCCAAAACAGGATCCCAGTTGACAAGCCGTTTGCCGCGGTAAATGAGGCCTTGCTCATGGAGACGCACAAAGACTTCAACCACGGCTTTGGACATTTTGCTGTCCATCGTGAAATATTCTTTAGCCCAATCAATCGAGGCGCCAAGACGACGGATTTGACGGGTTATGGTCGAGCCAGAAGTTTCCTTCCACTCCCACACTTTTTCCAAGAACTTCTCACGACCTAAATCGTGACGAGAAACTTTTTGGGCATCGAGCTGACGCTCAACCACGATTTGGGTGGCGATACCAGCATGATCGGTGCCAGGCACCCACAGGGTATTTTTACCTGACATGCGTGCATGTCGAACCAGCCCATCCATGATGGTTTGATTAAAAGCATGCCCCATATGTAGGGTGCCCGTTACATTGGGTGGTGGGAGCTGAATACTAAAGTCACCTTTACCCTCATCTAGCGTTGCATCGGCAATGCCCCGCTTTTCCCACTCGGGACCCCAAAAGGCTTCAATCGGGGCTGGTTCATAGGATTTAGCAAGTTCATCCAAGGGTTGCTGATTGCCCTCAGGATTTTTTGATGATGAATTAGGGGTATTCGAGGCATTTGGCATAAGAGGCAAATTATAATTGGGCTGATGTACTCCGACTTACTCGCCAACCTCAATCCAGAACAGGGCGAGGCAGTTACCCTCCCTCCTGTTGATCAAAACGGCCATGCCCAATCTGCTTTAATTCTGGCGGGGGCAGGAAGCGGCAAGACTCGTGTGCTCACAACCCGAATCGCTTGGTTGATCCAAACAGGGCAAGTTTCCCCAATTGGGGTCTTAGCGGTGACTTTTACGAATAAAGCCGCCAAAGAAATGCTGATTCGCTTGGGGGCGATGTTACCGATTAATACCCGTGGCATGTGGATTGGGACCTTTCATGGTCTTTGTAATCGACTACTCAGAGCTCACCACAAAGAAGCCGGTTTGCCCTCCACTTTTCAAATTCTGGATACTCAAGATCAACTCTCAGCCATTAAGCGCTTATTGAAGGGCCTAAAGGTGGATGATGAAAAGTACCCACCTAAGCAATTGCAGTACTTTATCGCCCATGCCAAAGAGAGGGGTCTGCGTGCCAAGGATATAGACAGCGGCGATGATTTTCAGGCAAAGATGGCACAACTCTATCAAGCCTACGATGAGCAATGTCAGCGTGAAGGCGTGGTAGATTTTGCAGAGCTCTTACTGCGTAGTTATGAGTTGCTCAAGCACTCTGAAGCGATTCGGACGCATTATCAAGAACGCTTTCGTCATATTTTGATTGATGAGTTTCAAGATACAAATGCCTTGCAATATGCCTGGCTCAAATTACTTTCTGGACATGACGGTGGTCGTTCCTCTACGCAGCGAAGTGCTGTCTTTGCGGTGGGTGATGATGATCAAAGTATTTATGCTTTCCGTGGCGCCGATGTTGAAAACATGCGTTTATATGAAAAACAGTT
Organism: Polynucleobacter sp. MWH-P3-07-1; assembly: GCF_018687555.1. Classification (NCBI taxonomy): domain Bacteria; kingdom Pseudomonadati; phylum Pseudomonadota; class Betaproteobacteria; order Burkholderiales; family Burkholderiaceae; genus Polynucleobacter; species Polynucleobacter sp. MWH-P3-07-1. Next base: position 1,356,962 of record NZ_CP061296.1, on the reverse strand, counting down.
TCATCCCATGATGGTGAAATTGGAACAAAACTATCGATCACATGGACATATTCTCGATACGGCGAACCACCTGATTTCCAATAACACTGAGCGGCTCGGTAAGAATCTTCGAACAGATGCTGGGCATGGTGAGCCAGTACGTATTTATGAGGCTGCAAGTGATGGCCTAGAGGCTGCTTGGCTCGTAGATGAAATCAAGGCCCTGATCAATAGTGGTATTAAGCGCACCGAGATTGCACTGCTCTACCGTAGCAATGCCCAGTCACGAATTATTGAGCATGCTTTGTTCTCTGCAGGACTGCCTTATCGTGTGTATGGTGGCTTGCGCTTCTTCGAGCGTGCTGAGATTAAGCATGCTTTGGCTTATTTACGTTTGCTCGAGAATCCCAATGACGATACTTCTTTCTCACGGGTGGTGAACTTCCCGACGCGTGGCATTGGTGCTCGTTCAATCGAGGCATTACAAGATGCCGCTCGTAATCAACAATGCTCTCTTTACTTGGCTGCCTCTAGCCTGGAGGGTAAGGCGGGAGCTGCGCTTGGCGGTTTTGTGCGTTTGATTGATCATATGCGTGAAGCAACCCGACACAATACTTTGCCTGAAACCGTGGAGTTTGTGATTCAGCATAGCGGCCTGATTCAGCATTACTTGGGTGAGCGCGAAGGCCAGGATCGAGTGGAGAACCTACAGGAATTGATTAACGCTGCCACTGCATTTATTGCAGAAGAGGGCTATGGGCAAGACGCTAAAGCAGCCACCTTGCCCGGTGAGAATGCGCCAGGTGATGTTGAAGTTTCACCCCTGGCTTCCTTTTTGTCTCATGCTTCATTAGAGGCTGGCGATAACCAAGCCCAGGCTGGGCAGGATGCTGTGCAATTAATGACAGTCCATTCTGCGAAAGGCCTGGAGTTCACATCCGTCTTTATCACTGGTCTTGAAGAGGGTTTATTCCCTCATGAGAACAGCGTTAACGAACTCAATGGCCTAGAAGAAGAGCGGCGCTTAATGTATGTTGCGATCACTCGTGCCAAAGAACGTCTATATCTGTCGCATACCCAATCTCGTATGTTGCATGGTCAGGTGCGCTACAACATGCCTTCCCGCTTCCTCGAGGAACTACCGGCTGATTCGCTGAAATGGTTAACTCCTAAAGCCAAAGACGCACGTTGGGGTGGCCGTACTTCGGGCTCTACCTGGAATGACGGCTATACCCGTCAACGCGAGTATGAGTCAAATGATTTCTTTGATTCCGGCAGCGATCGTCAAGCGACTAAGCCCCATAGTTCGCTAGCAACTACCGTCAAAAGAATGGCTGCGCCCCCGCGTGATACGTATCCATTTAAGATTGGCCAAAATGTCTTTCACACAAAGTTTGGTGAAGGCCGCGTTACTGCTTTAGAAGGGTTGGATGCTGATGCACGGGCTCAAATTCATTTCAAGCGCAATGGCATTAAGTGGCTACAACTTAGTATTGCTAAGTTGGCTGCGATAGATTAATCGCCCATTACCATTGCTTCATCAGTAATGAAGCTACCCTTCCAGCTCGCATAAAAAGAGCAATGCATGATGGTGAGACCACCCATTGAAATCGGCGCAATGATGAAAGAAGCGGCTTGACCCAGGTTCACTGTATCTAGTGATGCGCCGACCAATAGAGGAATGGCGACCAGAATCGCTGCCCAGATTAGGATGTAGTACAGAAATGCCCCACGGTTTGTCCAACACGCTATCCAACTTGAGAAAAGTGCCTGTGGGATTGACATGTTTTCCCAAGCAACGAGTACAGGGGAGAACCACATTAATACCGCAATAGGGAAGTAGAGTAAACCGCCAATCAGTAAAGCCCAATAGAGCTGATGGATTGCTTCAGGTGTTATGGCTTGATCATTGCTAATTAAGGGAATGAGGGCTTGAACGTTGATGAATAAACCCAGGATCAAACTCAGCACAAAAATCATGATGGCGTAGAGCAAGCCCAATTGCAGAATGCGCTTGCGAATCAGTGGAGTTGATCGAAGCGCACAAAAGTAGACTTGTGGAACAATCCGCTCTCCCTGAATCGCTTGGCGACAAGCCGTCATAAAGCCTACAGATAGGGTGGGGGTCAAAACGAGCACGGCAATGACGCCAATGATCGGAATCAAAATAGCCAGTTGTGCAACTAAAACATAGATGAAGACGAGCATCAGAAAGGCAAGGGGATTTTGCTTAAATAACCAAAAGCCCTGGCGAATCCAGTGATAGCCCTCTTGAATGCCTACTGAGTTGAGTTTCATACGGCGCGCCGGCTAAGTAGAATCTTTTCGAAATGCTTTGGATCATGTGGTGTGAGTATTTCGGCATTGCGAGGTAGATAAAAATCCCAGAGCCGGGATATCCAAAAACGCAGTGCAGCTGCACGCAACATCATTGACCAAGACTCTTTTTCAATGGGGCTTAACGGACGAACCGCTTCGTAAGCATTGAGCATTGCCTCGAGTCGTTGTGGATCCAAATCTTTTTTATTCTCAGCAAGACACCAGTCATTTACCGTGACCGCGAGGTCAAATAACCATTTATCAGTTCCTGCGAAGTAGAAATCAAAGAAGCCACCCAGAAGATCGGGGGATTGATTCGGTTGTGGATCAAACAGGACATTATCCCTAAACAAGTCGCAGTGACTGGCGCCAAATGGCAGCGCGGAATATTCAGAAGAAGCAAAAAATTGCTCTTGTGCTGCTAACTCAGTTTGAAGAAGATCTTGTTGATCTGCGCTCAAATGGGGGAGGACTTCCGGAACTGTTTTTTGCCACCAAGCTAAGCTGCGAAGGTTTTCTTGGGTCTGCCCAAAGTCTTTTGCTGCCAGATGCATCTTGGCTAGCATTTCACCAACTAGGGCACAGTGATGGCTATCTGGGCTCAGTCTAGATAAGCCCGGAAGCTTGCTGACTATGGCTGCAGGTTTGCCTTGAAGTTCAAATAGGATTTCACCATATTGGTTTTCAATTGGTCTAGGTACCGAAATACCTCGATTGGCTAAATGGCGCATCAACTCGAGATAGTAGGGAAGCTGCTCGGCAGTCAGTCTTTCAAAGATGGTGAGGATATATTCTTGGGGCTTGCCTTCCAGCGAGGTATCCAAAAAGAAATTGGAATTCTCAATTCCACCATGAATGCCACGAATGCCAGTGGCGTCGCCAATCCGAAAATCTCGAGCAATCCACGCTGAGATATCGCTCAGCTCAAGTGGGGTAAAAACGGCCATGAATTACTTAAATGGAATGCTGATGCTAGGTACGCTGAGTAAGCTACCCTCGCCAGAGGGAGGTCCAGGCATCACTGAATCTGGTGGAGACATGTCATAAGTAGTTAGGCGGGTCTTGACTTGAACCTGGGTTGGACTATTGGCATCTTTGTATTCAGTAATTTGCGTGCCATTCTTATCGGTGTACTGATAGCTTGGATTCCGTTTGCTGCTGGAGTTCGCTGAATCCGAAGCAGTGACGGGCTGTGCAAGTGGCTGATTATTAATGAGTTCAAGCTCATTGGGGCTGAGGGCTTGACTTGTCCCTTGAGCCCAGGTGTTGCTGACCCCGAAAACACTAAAGGCCATCAAAAAACTCAATAAAGTCAGGGTATAGCTCAAAGTGTGGCCAAATAAGTAACTAATAGCGTGCATGATTTTCACCTTTTAAAGCCTACCGCCCGGTTTTCGATTCACCAGACTGGCAGGTAATTCACCACTAGATTGTACGATTGCGGTATGACTAAACATAGACTCTTATTGATAGACGGCTCAAGCTACCTCTATCGCGCCTTTCATGCCATGCCAGATCTCAGAAATGGGGCGGGTGACCCCACTGGGGCGATCTACGGCATGGTGAATATGATGCGCCGGGCTCGTTCAGAGATTCAGGCCGACCATATTGCCTGTATTTTTGATGCCAAAGGGAAGACCTTTCGGGATGAGATGTATCCCGAGTACAAAGCCCATCGCTCCCCGATGCCAGAAGATTTGGTGAAGCAAATCGAGCCAATTCATGCCCTGGTCAAGGCCCTGGGCTGGCCTGTTTTAGTGGTTTCAGGGGTCGAGGCTGATGACGTGATTGGCACCTTGGCTTGCCAGGCAACTCAGGCTGGCTGGGAGACGATTATCTCTACTGGGGATAAAGACTTGGCCCAGCTCGTGAACGCATCAGTGAGTTTGATTAATACGATGACTGATGAACGTCTGGATGCTGAAGGGGTGGTTGCGAAGTTTGGCGTCCCTCCAGAGCGCATCGTAGATTATCTGAGCATCATCGGCGATGCGGTAGATAACGTACCTGGGGTGCCAAAAGCAGGCCCAAAGACAGCGAATAAATGGTTGGCTGAGTTTGGGGACCTCGACAGCTTGATGGCGAATGCGGATCAAGTCAAAGGTGTCGTTGGTGAAAATTTACGCGCTGCTCTCGCTTGGTTACCTCAAGCGCGACAACTCATTACTGTGAAGACAGATTGCGATTTGTCATCCCATGTGCCCAGTCTAGATGAGCTTCATGCAAAACCAGAAGACAGTCAGCTACTGCGTGAATTATTTGAACGTTACGCATTTAAAACTTGGTTACGCGAAGTTGAGCAGGTCGGTGGTTCATCTCAAGTCACTTCGCCAACCTCCTTGGCCTTGGAGGCTACTACTTCACCATCGCCTGAAATGGGTGCGATGCACAGTGCTGTTGAAAAAAATTATGAGTGCATTTTGGATGAGGCTGGTCTCGATAAATGGATTCAGAAAATTCAAGGAGCGAGTCTCACCGCAGTGGATACTGAGACTACCAGTTTGGATGCACTTGCCGCACAGTTAGTGGGTATTTCCTTATCAGTACATGCAGGCGAGGCTTGTTATATTCCGGTAGGTCATCTCAATGCGCCAGAGCAATTAAAGCGGGAGTATGTACTTGACCGACTAAAGCCTTGGCTAGAGAGCAAAACGCATTTCAAGGTGGGTCAAAACTTAAAGTATGACGCCCATATTTTTGCAAACTATGGCATCGCCTTACAGGGTGTCCAGTTCGATACCTTGCTCGAGTCTTATGTGTTGGAGTCTCATATGCCACACAATATGGACAACTTAGCAGAGCGTCATCTGGGCATGAAGACGATTAAGTATGAAGAGGTTTGTGGCAAAGGCGTTCATCAGATTGGTTTTGATCAGGTTGATCTTCAAACAGCCACCAAGTACTCCGCTGAAGACGCTGATATCACCTTACGCTTGCATCTGGCCTTGTGGCCTCAAATTCAGACTAGCCCCGGCTTGCTCTACGTCTACGAAAAAATTGAAATGCCCGCAATGCGCGTCCTCGGCATCATGGAGCGCAATGGCATTCGGATTGACTCTGCCTTATTAGCTCAGCAGGGTCAAGAAATTGGTAAGCGCTTGTTAGCCTTGGAGAGGGAGATCCATCAGTTAGCCGGTCAGCCTTTTAATATTCAGTCGCCAAAACAAATTGCGGAGATTCTGTTTGGCCAGCTTCAATTACCTGTGATCAAGAAAACCCCATCTGGTAGCCCTTCCACCGATGAGGAAGTTTTACAAAAGCTGGCAGAAGACTACCCATTGCCTGCTCGCATTTTGGATTACCGCAGTCTCGCTAAATTGATGTCGACTTATATTGAGAAATTGCCAAGGATGGCAGATCCTCAAACTGGGCGCGTACATACCAATTTCTCTCAGGCCGTTGCGGTCACTGGTCGCTTGGCATCGAGCGAACCCAATTTACAAAATATTCCAGTACGAACTGAAGAGGGGCGGCGCATTCGCGAAGCGTTTATTCCCGCGCCAGGATGTAAATTGCTCTCAGCTGACTATTCACAAATCGAGTTGCGCATCATGGCGCATATTGCTGAAGATGCAAATCTACTCGAGGCATTTGCTACGGGCAAGGATGTACACCAGGCAACTGCTGCGGAGATCTTTGGGATCCCCTTGGCGGAGGTAAGCTCGGAGCAGCGACGTTATGCCAAGGTGATCAACTTCGGCTTGATTTATGGCATGAGCGCATTTGGTCTAGCGGGAAATCTGGGCATTGAAAGAGGGGCAGCTCAGAATTACATTGCCAAGTATTTTGAGCGTTACCCTGGCGTTGCCCAATACATGGAGAGAACCCGTCTAGAGGCTCGCGATAGGGGTTATGTTGAAACCGTTTTTGGGAGACGCTTGTGGTTGCCTGAGATTAAGTCTAATGGTCCGCGCAGACAAGGTGCTGAACGAGCCGCAATTAATGCGCCTATGCAAGGTACTGCGGCAGATTTAATTAAGCTGGCAATGATTGCAGTAGAAGATTGGTTAGAGAAGGAGCAATTGAAGACTAAGATGCTCTTGCAGGTCCATGATGAATTGGTGTTTGATGTTCCCTTGGACGAGATTGAAATCTTACAAGCGAAATTGCCTGAGTTGATGTGTCAGGTTGCGCAACTTAAAGTCCCATTAGTGGTTAGTATTGGGGTTGGTGATAACTGGGAGGAAGCACATTAATGAAATCAAATATGCCCTTAAATCGAAGAGCTTTCTTAAAAACTTCTGCACTGACTGCAGGAGTGATGGGGGTTGGCTTTGCCCCAGCATCTATGCCAGTGATGGCTGCTGCAATCAAAACCGATTTTGTCGGTCTTGAGGCTGGCGAGCAGAATATTCAGATGGGCGACTATCAGCTGCCCATCTACGTAGCACGTCCACAGAATGCTAAAACATCTTTACCTGTCATTATTGTAGTAAGTGAAATCTTTGGTGTGCATGAGCACATTGCTGATGTTGCCAGACGCTTCGCAAAGCTTGGCTATCTTGCCATTGCACCAGATTTCTTTATGCGCGCTGGAGATCCGAATAACTATGGCAGCATTGCCGAGATTTTTACTAACGTCATTTCTAAAACACCTGATGATCAGGTGATTGGTGATCTCAAGGCCACCATGAATTGGGCTGGCAAAAATGGCGGTGACCTAAAACGGGTTGGCGTTACTGGATTCTGCTGGGGTGGTCGTATCACCTGGTTAGCTGCGACCTTGCCGCAAGTGAGGGCCGGGGTAGCTTGGTATGGACGTTTAATTGGTGACAAAACTCCAGGTAATCCTTTGCATCCCGTAGACATTGCTGCTCAATTACATGCCCCTGTCCTCGGCCTCTATGGCGGAGCGGATACCGGCATTTCTCTAGAGAGTGTTGAGCAAATGCGGGCAGCATTGGCAAAAGCAGCACCCACTAATCCTGCAGCGAGAGATTCTATGATCGTGGTCTATCCTGATACTCCGCACGCCTTTCATGCAGACTATCGAGATTCCTATCGTGAAGGTCCCGCCAAAGATGGCTGGAGCAAGTGCTTAGCCTGGTTCAAGAAAAACGGAGTTATTTAACCGGTGTCAATTCTTCAAAACATTCTGTTAGTTACCATTCTTGCGGGATTGGTGAGTGTCTTAATTGCAGCCAGCTTCTCCTTGGGCTTGCTTTCCAAGATGGTCGACAATATGGTGAGCGTTTCAGTCGGCATTTTGTTGGCAACGGCCTTATTGCATTCTTTACCAGAAGCATTTAGCTTCCCTAATACCAAGCCGCAAATTTTGTTCGGAACTTTATTGGCTGGCCTGTTGGGATTTTTCTTATTAGAAAAAATTGCTTTGCTAAGACATAGTCATCATCATGAGGGTGATGGCCATGAGCACCATCATGGCCATGATGCTGAAGTCGCAGGTAGAAGCGGGTGGATGATATTGGTTGGTGATGGCCTGCATAATTTTGTCGATGGTGTTTTGATTGCCGCTGCTTTTATGGCCAATTATGAAGTGGGCTTCTTCACTGCGATTGCCATCATTGCTCACGAAATTCCCCAAGAGATTGGCGACTTCATGGTGTTGCTGAATGCGGGATTTTCAAAAAGTCGGGCGCTCCTATATAACTTGCTCTGTGGTTTATCAGCTGTGATCGGTGGTGTTTTGGCTTACTTCTTTCTAGAAAAAGCCCATGCGATGATGCCCTACTTACTGGTGATTGCTTCGAGTAGTTTTATCTATATTGCAGTGAGCGATCTCATTCCACAAATGCATCGTCGACCACATTGGGCTGAGTCATTGCGCCAAACTATATTGATTGCTTGTGGAGTAGGTTTTGTACTGCTCTTATCGCAAGCGTCATAGCGCTTAAATCAACGCCCTACAGGGCGACTGGGATCAGCACACCATTCGCTCCAGCTGCCCGCATATAAGCGCGCACCCCTTAAGCCGGCAACTTCCATCGCTAGTAAATTATGGCAAGCGGTCACGCCAGATCCACATTGATGAATCACTTCTGCTGCTTTAGTGGTGCCAAGTAAGTCCACATAATCTTGGTAGAGCTGTTCAGGCGATTTGAAGAGTTTTCCAGAGAGATTTTCTTTATAGCAATGATTGAGGGCCCCTGGAATATGGCCACCAACGGGATCCAGCGTTTCATTCTCACCATGAAACCGATCGCTTGCTCTGGCATCAACAATTTTCTTTTGATGAGTTTGAAGATTTGTAAGCACCTCTTCCAGTAATGCTAGCCCAACATAAGGCATGGCATCGATAGGATGGGCGCTAGCAGTAGGTTGGCGCGGAGTTTTGCCAATCGGACCGCTCCAAGTATCAAGTCCACCATCTAGTACGCGCACGTTAGCATGGCCTGTAGCTTTGAGCATCCACCACAGACGGCTAGCAAAGATGGAGCCTTGATTGTCGTAAGCAACAACCAAAGTGTTGTTGTCCATCCCTAGACGTGTTTTAGTTTCAGCCCAATCTTCTGGTGAGGGTAGGGGGTGTCTACCATTTTTACCGGTTTTGCTGCCCGATAAATCCTGATCGAGATCAACGTAAAGAGCGCCAGGAATATGATTTTCTAAATAGGCTGTCTTGCCCGCTGATGGATTGGCTAAATCAAAACGACAGTCACAGATCAACACATCTTCGCCGCTATTAATGATTTCTTCTAGCTGGTTAGCGGTAATCAGTGGATTCATGTGGGAAGCCTGTCTTAAAGAGGGTTTTCTGATTAAAGCATTATTAGATGTCAGAGAGCTGCATCACCCGTCTATACCACTCATGAAAGTGCTGCATGCCATCCTCCATTGGGCTTTGGTAAGGGCCAACCTGATTGATACCCCTCGCCAGCAGGGCTGCGCGACCCGCATCCATCCGCTCTGCGATCTCATCATCTTCAACGCAGGTTTCCATGTAAGCAGCGCGCTCAGCTTCAACAAACTCACGTTCGAACAAGGCAATTTCTTCCGGATAATAAAATTCGACAATATTGCGAGTTTTATTAGGGCCCATAGGGTGCAGGGTAGAAACGCAGAGGACGCCTGGATACCACTCAACCATGACATTAGGGTAATAGGTTAACCAAATTGCGCCATGGCGCGGTGTCTTCCCATTGAATTGACGTAAGACGGCGTCATGCCATTGCTGATAAGTAGCAGAGCCTGGTTTTTCCAGATTCTTATGAATACCTACAGTTTGAACGCTATGCCAATCACCAAATTCCCAATGTAAGTCTTCGCAAGAAACGAACTTACCTAAGCCTGGATGAAAAGGAACCACATGGTAGTCCTCAAGATAAACCTCAATAAAGGTCTTCCAGTTGTAGTTGCAGTCATGCACTTCAACATGGTCTAAGACATAGCCATCAAACTTGAGATCATCAGCAACGCCGAGATTCGCTAGGTCTTTGCAAACATCCCGTGGACCTTCAAACAGAAGCCCTTGCCAGTTTTGCAGGGGAGACTTGCCTAAGTTAAGACAAGGTTTATCTTCAAAGTGAGGTGCGCCCAAGAGCTCGCCATGTAAATCATAAGTCCAGCGATGCAAGGGGCAAACAATGTTATCAACTTGGCCGCTGCCATTGAGCATCAGCGCCTGACGATGACGGCAAACGTTGGAAAGTAATTCGACACCAGATTCATTGCGCACCAGTATGCGCCCCTCGTTTTCGGCAGCAATTGTGCGATAGGAGCCTTTTTCAGGAACCATGAGTTCGTGACCGACATAACTCGGCCCCTGCTTAAAAAGCAGTTCAATTTCACGTTGGTATAAATCAACGTCAAAATATGCCGAAACCGGCAGTTGTAGATTGGACGGTGCAAGTTTCTGCACGGTAGCCAGATTAGTCATTCTCCCCACCCCCGAAAACGTCAGCCGAAGCTAAGCGGAATAACCAATCCAACCATCGACGTATCGATATTGGAAAGGAAGGGGGTGATTATACCCATCTAGACCCCATATCGCTTTAATATGTAGGGCTATTCGCATGGAAATCCAGAGAAAGTCAGCATATGGCATCTAAAAAACCCGAGAACTCAGGCGCTGGCCTAGAGGTTCAAATTGATCCGAATTTGCGCTACGAGCAAGCCGTTAAAGAGCTTGAGAAGCTGATTTCTGACATGGAATCAGGCAAGTTTTCTCTGGAAGAAACTTTATTGGCCTACCAACGGGGCGCAGCCTTGCTTAAACATTGCCAGGCTGTCTTGGCGCAAGTTGAGCAACAGGTGAGAGTCTTCGAAGCTTAGATTGCACTCTAGGTAGTTCACCATGAGCGAATTAATTTCATTTACTGAATGGCTTGCGAGTCATACGCACAGGAGCGAGCAAGCTCTAGAAAGTTTGCTCGATGCGCAAACCTCGATCCCCACGCGCTTGCATCAAGCAATGCGTTATGCGGCTCAAGGTGGGGGTAAACGCATGCGGCCACTGTTGGTTTATGCCGCCGGCGAATTGGGCGATGCTAATCCTGAAACTTTGGATGCGGCTGCTACCGCCATTGAATGTATTCATGCCTATTCACTAGTACATGATGATATGCCTTGCATGGACGACGATGATTTACGGCGCGGACGACCCACTGTGCATAAAGCATTTGATGAAGCGACTGCACTCTTGGTTGGCGATGCTTTACAAACACGGGCTTTTGAAATCTTGGCTCATGCTAATTGTTCAGCTGAGATTCGTCTGTCGATGATCAGTGCACTTGCTGCAGCATCTGGCTCTCGAGGAATGGCTGGCGGTCAGGCGATTGATTTAGAGAATGTGGGTAAGCAATTGGACTTATCGGGTTTGCAGCAAATGCACGCCATGAAAACCGGTGCGTTATTGTCGTGTGCAGTTGAGATGGGCGCTATCGCATCCCATCTCGATCAGGCTCAAATGATGCACTTGCGTAATTACTCGCAAAAGTTGGGTCTGGCTTTTCAGATCATCGATGATGTCTTGGATGTCACCGGCGATAGTCAAACCCTAGGAAAAACTGCTGGAAAAGACGCTGCCCAGGACAAACCAACCTATGTCAGCTTGATGGGTTTAGACTATGCCCGTAAGCAGGCTCAAGAGCTTCAGGTCGAGGCAATTGCGAGTTTGGCTAGTTTTGGCAGTAAGGCGCAAGCATTAAAAGAGTTGGCGCTTTTGATGGTGAATCGCGGCAAGTAAAGAACCATCACCTATTATTTGACTCAATGACTTTAGATTCTATTCACACTCCCGCAGACTTAAAAAAGCTCTCTCGCGAAGACTTGCCTGAGCTGGCAGATGAGTTACGTCAATTTATCCTAGACTCAGTTTCTAAGACAGGCGGGCATCTTTCCTCTAATTTGGGCACTGTTGAGCTGTCGATTGCGCTTCATTATGTATTTGATACACCGGCTGATCGAATCGTTTGGGACGTAGGGCATCAAAGTTATCCCCATAAGATATTGACGGGACGTCGTGAGCAAATGAACACCTTGCGTCAACTCGATGGCTTGGCAGGTTTTCCGCGCCGCTCTGAAAGTGAATACGATGCCTTTGGTACCGGTCATTCATCTACGAGTATTTCTGCAGCAATGGGTATGGCCCGTGCTTTTCAAACCCTTGGCGAGCGTCACGTAGCAGTTGCAGTCATTGGTGATAGCGCGATGACTGGCGGCATGGCCTTTGAGGCAATGAATAATGCAGGTGTCTATGACGATCTACCACTTGTTGTGATTCTGAATGACAACGATATGTCGATCTCACCAGCAGTGGGTGCTTTGAATCGTCACCTGGCAAGATTGCTGAGTGGCAATATTTATTCAGCCACTAAAAAAGGGATCGATAGTGTGCTTTCTATTGCCCCTCCGCTACGGGAGTTTGCTAAGCGTCTTGAAGATCATGCCAAGGGTATGGTCTCACCTTCAACCATCTTCCAAGAATTTGGCTTTAATTATTTTGGCCCCATCGACGGACATGATCTCGATGCCTTGGTGCCCATGTTGCAGAACGTAAGACGCCTGGCGATAGAAGGGCGTGGCCCCCAGTTCTTGCATGTGGTTACTCGCAAAGGTCAGGGCTATGAATTGGCCGAAGCGGACCCAGTCCTGTATCACGGCCCCAGTAAATTTAATCCGGATGAGGGCGTTAAAAAGCCTGCAGCTCCTTCTAACAAAACGTTTACCCAGGTCTTTGGTGAGTGGCTATGTGATATGGCAAACGCCGATCCCTTGCTGATTGGCATTACGCCAGCAATGCGTGAGGGCTCTGGTTTAGTAGAGTTTGAGAAACAGTTTCCAAATCGTTATTACGATGTTGGCATTGCCGAACAACATGCGGTCACGTTTGCGGCTGGCATGGCTTGCGAAGGCATGAAGCCTGTAGTTGCGATCTACTCGACCTTTTTACAGCGTGCCTACGATCAATTGATTCATGATGTGGCGATCCAGGATCTACCGATTCTGTTTGCTCTCGATCGCGCTGGCCTAGTTGGGGCGGATGGCGCAACCCATGCTGGCTCATACGATATCGCTTTCTTGCGGTGTATTCCAAACATGTTGATCATGACGCCAAGCGATGAAGCTGAGTGTCGAGATCTGCTGACAACGGCTTATCACCAGAATCATCCTAGTGCTGTTCGTTATCCACGAGGCGCAGGTATTGGTTCAATCCCTTCAAAAGAATTGCGTACTGTTCCATTTGGTAAAGCAGAGCTTCGCCGAAGATCTTCTGCGGTATCCGGTAAGCGTATTGCGATCTTGGCTTTTGGTACTTTGCTCTATCCCGCCCTGGAAGTGGCTGAACAACTCAACGCTTCAGTAGCAAATATGCGCTTTGTTAAACCGCTCGATGTCGAGTTGTTAAAGACTTTGGCCCAGGACCATGATTACTTTGTGACGATTGAAGACGGCGTGATTCAGGGTGGAGCGGGCAGTGCTTGCTTAGAAGCGCTGGCTGCAATGGCTATCAATAAACCCCTTCTTCAATTGGGCTTACCTGACAGCTTTATTGAGCATGGTGATTACAAGCTACTGATGGCCGGCTGCGGTTTAAATGCCGAAGGGATTTTGAAGTCGATTCAGGAGCGATTTCCGGTGATCCTGCCTGTTAATCCGGCAGTGATCGGCAAATAATTCGGTTTTATCCGAAAATATACCCATGAATGATTTAAGCGCAGCCTTTTTAAAGACCCAAAGCATGCCCGATGTGCAGTCGACTCGGGATGAACGGGCCTTAGCTATCGAGCAAGTTGGGATTCGTGGAGTGCGTCATCCCTTAACTGTGCGTAGTAAAGCCGGTAGCTTTCCATCGGTTGCTACATTTGAAATGAATGTCGCTTTACCTGCACACATCAAAGGTACGCATATGTCACGCTTCATTGCACTCTTGCAAAAGCAAGAGGCAGCAGTGGATAGCACAACTGCGGTGAATTTAGTGCAGGAGATGTTGCCTCTGTTAAATGCGACTGAAGGCCAAGTGCAATTTACGTACACTCACTTTGTTAAGAAGTCTGCACCGGTATCTGGCGTTGAAAGCTTGATGGACTATGAAGTTACATGGACAGCCCATGCTCGTCAAAATGCCAATGGCACTCTAGAAACGCAGCTGCATTTACGGGCAGTTGTTCCTGTCATGAGCTTGTGCCCTTGCTCAAAAGAGATTTCTGAATTTGGTGCGCACAACCAACGTTCACACGTCACCATGTCAGTGGCGCTTGATCCTCAAACACAAATGACTGTGGAAGATTTAGTTTCTGCTGCAGAGAGCGAAGCCTCTAGTGAGTTGTGGGGTTTGCTCAAACGCCCTGATGAAAAGTGGGTTACTGAGCACTCTTACAGTAATCCGAAGTTTGTAGAAGACTTGGTCCGTGATGTGGCTGGCCGCTTACAAGAAGATCAACGTATTCAATCTTTGGTAGTTGAGGCTGAAAACTTTGAATCGATTCACAATCACAGTGCCTACGCCAAAATTAGTTTGACGAAGTAACTCACTAAGAATCCACTAAGTCCCAGCGGGGCTTGACATCAAACGATCCCGATTGAGTCGCGGCATTATTTTTTTGTAGCATGCGCAACGCTCCTGCAAATGCAATCATGACCCCGTTATCCGTACATAGTGCAAGTGGGGGATAGTGAACTGCAAAGCCATGTTTACTAGCACTTGCGTTCAGCGCGAATCTGAGTTGCTTGTTTGCAGCAACGCCGCCAGCGAGAACCAGGTCTTTGCAGCCTGTCTGCTGAATTGCTTTTTCAGACTTGCGAAGCAGAACGGCAACCAAGGCCTCAACAAAACCCCGCGCAAGATCCGCATGAAATTGCATAACTTCATCAGCGTTAGCGATGTTCTTTGCTTCGAACTGTTTGACTTGATTTAAGACTGCAGTTTTGAGTCCTGAAAATGAAAAGTCGAAGTCTCCTGAATGCATCATAGGCCTAGGTAAATCAAAGCGACCTGTTTGCCCTTTTTCGGCAAGTGCAGAAAGAGCGGCTCCCCCGGGGTAATCCAGGCCTAAGAGTTTGGCGGTTTTATCAAAAGCTTCGCCAGCGGCATCATCAACCGTTTCGCCAAGGAGTTCGTATTGGCCAATATCTTTGACCAACATGAGTTGGGTGTGTCCTCCTGAAACCAGTAGGGCGACAAAAGGGAAATGGGGTGCAGATGGGCCTAAGAGCGGGGAAAGCAGATGGCCCTCAAGATGATGGACCCCTATTGAGGGAATATTGAGTCCTTGAGCTAAAGATTTGGCAAAAGCAGTGCCGACTAGGAGGGCGCCCGCTAAACCTGGGCCTTGGGTATAGGCGATCGCATCAATATCGCTCAGCTTCAGACTTGCCTCCGTAAGGCTTTGTTCTAAAAGGGGTAAAACCCGGCGGATATGGTCGCGTGAGGCCAATTCTGGGACAACACCCCCATAATCTCGGTGCATGGCAATCTGGGAGTGCAATCCTTGCCCCAAAACCCCTTGTGAGGCGGGTAGACCCCTTTCCCAGGGCTTGGTGTTGTATAAAGCCACCCCTGTCTCGTCACAAGAACTTTCTACTCCTAAAACAATCATTTTTGGCCTGGTCGTGCTAGAATCCGTGATTCAGTTAAATTTCGATATTTTTCGAGCATAAACGAGTTAAACCAGTATGACTACAGTCCGCCTACGCGAAAACGAGCCCTTTGAAGTAGCTTTACGCCGTTTCAAACGCACCATTGAGAAAAACGGCCTCTTGACCGACTTGCGCGCGCGCGAGTTTTACGAGAAGCCAACAGCTGAGCGCAAGCGCAAAAAAGCTGCTGCTGCAAAACGCCATTACAAGCGTATTCGCAGCCAAATGTTGCCTAAGAAGCTCTACTAAGTAGCTTTTCAGAATATTAAAGCTCTCCTCACCGAGAGGCTTTGAACCCGCTGACGGTGATTCGCAGCGGGTTTTTGCTTTTTTAATACCAGAGCATTTACGATAAGAATTCATTTCCATTAAACGGATTTATTTATGAGCCTCAAAGACCAAATCACTGAAGATATGAAAACCGCAATGCGTGCCAAAGAAGTGACACGACTTGGAACCATCCGCTTGCTATTAGCAGCCATCAAACAGCGTGAAGTAGATGAGCGTGTGGTGGTGGATGACGCTGGTGTTTTAGCGATTGTTGAAAAACTGATCAAGCAGCGCAAAGATTCGATTGAGCAATTTGCAAAAGCAGGGCGTGATGATCTCGTAGCGGTAGAGCAGTCAGAGATGGTGATTTTGCAGGATTATCTTCCTGAGCAATTATCGGATGCTGAGATTGCTGCCGCAGTATCGGCCGCCGTTAGTGCTAGCGGTGCATCTGGTCCGCAGGATATGGGTAAAGTCATTGGAATTCTGAAACCCCAGTTGGCAGGTAAAGCGGATATGGGCAAAGTCTCTGGCTTGGTTAAGGCTGCTCTCGCAAAATAAGTTTCATGGCGCTCATCCCTCAATCTTTCATTGCTGATCTATTAAATCGGGTTGACATCATTGATGTGGTTGGGCAGCATGTAAAGCTCAAAAAGGCTGGCGCAAACTATCAAGGTTTGTGTCCCTTTCATCAAGAGAAATCTCCATCATTTTCTGTTTCACCGAATAAGCAGTTTTATCACTGCTTTGGCTGTGGAGCCCACGGTTCTGCAATCAGCTTCCTGATGGAGTACTCTGGCCTGGGTTACGTTGATGCGATTGAAGACTTAGCGCGTTCTGCTGGACTTACTGTTCCGCGTGAAGAGCGTACTGTTCAGGATGTCGCTCGCCAACAGCAGGCCATGGCCTTAAGTGAGGTCATGAGTTCTGCAGCGGATTGGTATCGTGCTCAACTCAAGAATGCCCCACGTGCCATTGACTATCTCAAAGGCCGAGGTTTGACGGGCGAGATTGCCAAGCGTTACTCCTTAGGTTACGCACCCGATGGTTGGCAGGGCTTAGAGGCAGTCTTCGGACCCTACAGTAATGATGAGGTTGCCAAGACTTTATTGGAGGGTGGCTTGTTGATTCAGAGTGAGGCAAGTGAAGGTAATCAAACGGTGCGTCGCTACGACCGTTTTCGAGATCGCATCATGTTCCCGATTCGCAATCCCAAAGGTCAAGTGATTGGATTTGGTGGACGCATTCTCGATCAAGGCGAGCCTAAGTACCTCAACTCTCCAGAGACGCCATTATTTTCAAAGGGCAACACACTCTATGGTTTGTTTGAGGCCCGCCAGGCCATTCGTGCACAAGAGTATGTGTTGGTCTGTGAGGGGTATATGGATGTGGTGGCGCTCGCACAGTTAGGCTTTCCGAATGCGGTAGCCACACTAGGTACAGCATGTACCGCAAACCACGTGCGCATGTTGTTGCGTCAAACAGATCGGATTGTGTTTTCTTTTGATGGCGACTCCGCAGGTCAGCGCGCTGCGCAAAGAGCTCTAGAGGCTTGTTTGCCCTTGATGTCGGATGACAAAGAGATTCGTTTCTTATTTTTGCCAACGGAGCATGACCCCGATAGTTATGTGCGTGCTTATGGTGCGCCTGCATTTGAGAAAGTCATTAAGGAAGCAGTATCACTTTCAACCTTTTTCTTTAGGGTAGCGAGCGCAGACCACGATCTCACCACTCCTGAAGGTAGGGCGCAAACGCATCATGCCGCCAAGCCATTGCTGCTATCAATGCCGCCAATTGCCTTGCGTACACAAATCTTGAGAGAGTTGGCCATTAGGACGAACTCCTCGCCAGCTGAGTTAGAGGCCTTCTGTGGCTTGACTGTTATGCCTGCGGCGCCATCAGCTCAGCCCAGAATGCAGCCACGCACTGAGCAAGGCAATTTCCCTAATCGCACTCAAGGCGGGCCATGGCAAGCAGGTAAAGGCGCTTCTAAAAGAATGGCGCAGAATATTCCTCCGCCACAAGCACCCATGGATTTGGCCGAACAAATTTTGCGAGTGGTTTTGCAGTTTCCGCATTTAGGTAAAGCATTGAATTCAAATCAGCGCAGTATGGCAATTGAAGCAGCAGAGCAGCGATCACCCAATGCCAAGAGTATGATGCAAGACCTTTTGATCCAATGTGACAGTGTGGAGCTCATCCCCGGTGAACATGGCGGAGCTGGTGAAGTGGGTGCCGGGGCTTTTGCAATGTTTCAAGAACAATTAGCGCAGAGTGAATTGGCACCTCTTTACGAGGTATTACGCAAAAGGGTCATGGAATCCGATTTAGATCTGGCTGGTGCTAGCGCAGACCTTGAGGGCGCCTTTAAAAAGCTTCAGGCCAATCAGCTCAAAAAAGAGATGAATGAAATCACCAAAAAGCTGTCTGATGGTTCGGCAAGCGACCAAGACCGGGCCCGATATCGTGAATTGGGTGAAAAACTGAAATTCTCATAAGAATTTACAGAATTCCCCCTAGATTTTTCTGAAAATATCCCCTTATTTTGCTGATGAAGCAGGGGAAAAATATCGTAATCGACTATAATCCTCTATTCCCAGAAAAAACCGATTTAATTCAGTCACTTGCGCATTATTTTGATGAAATTTGGGGCAAGTGACAAACGGGGCTGTACTTAATCAGTCGATATCAATCACCAGTAATGTAAGTAAGTACTAACAAATGCCAACTACCAAGACAAAAAAACCCGCCGTTAAAGCCGTTGCTAAAAAACCTGCTGCGAAAAAAGTACCAGCAAAAGTAGCAGTCAAGAAACCGGTTGCCAAGAAAGTCGCAGTCAAAGCGAAGCCAGTAGCTAAGAAACCGGTTGCCAAGAAAGTCGCAGTCAAAGCGAAGCCAGTCGCTAAGAAACCGGTTGCCAAGAAAGTCGCAGTTAAAGCGAAGCCAGTCGCTAAGAAGGTGGCCGCAAAGCCAGTAGCTAAGCCTACCGCAAAGCCAGCTGCTAAGCCTGTCGCTAAGGCGGCAGTAAAAGCGCCTGCGAAAGTCGCTAAGGTAGTACCGGCCAAAGTCGCCAAGGTTGTCGCAAAGCCAGAGCCAGTTGCTAAGGGTAAAAAAGCAAAAGAAGCGTTGTTGCCCGTAGTTGAGGTAGTCGAGGAAAAGAAAACACGCGGCCGTAAGCCAAAAGCTGAAGTTGCGCCAGTTGAGAGTGGTGAGGTTGTTCTGACCGATCGCCAAAAAGCCCGTGAGCGCAAAGCAAAAGAAAAAGCCCTCTTAAAAGAATTCGCTGCGCAGCAGTTGGGTTCTGAAGAGCAACAAGAACTCCGTCGTGCCCGCTTGAAGACATTGATCAAGATGGGTAAATCTAAGGGTTACTTAACCCATGGTGAGATGAATGACGTAATGTCAGATGAGTTGTCTGATGCGGATGCATTAGAGACTTTGATTGGTTTATTGAATGACATTGGCATTACTGTTTACGAGCAAGCGCCTGATGCAGAAACATTGCTCCTAAGTGAGAACACTGCTGCAGCCACCTCAGAAGAAGAGGCAGAGGAAGAAGCCGAGGCCGCTTTATCCACAGTGGATTCTGAGTTTGGCCGTACTACCGATCCCGTGCGCATGTACATGCGTGAAATGGGTACAGTTGATCTCTTGACGCGTGAGGGTGAGATTGTCATTGCCAAAAAGATTGAGGCTGGCTTAAAAGACATGGTGATGGCTTTGTCTGCCTGCCCAGTAACTATTGCTGAGATCTTGGATAACGCTGCCAAGATTGCTTCTGGTGAAATGGAAATTGATCAGTTTGTGGATGGTTTGGTTGATCCTAATGCTGAAGATATTAAGTTGGGACCTGAAGAGCCTGAGATTGATCCTGATGCTGAAGAAGGCGAAGAGGGCGGTGAAGGCGAAGAGGGCGGTGGTGGCGGAGGTGCTGCTACAGCGAATGCGAAGCAGCTCGAAGAGCTCAAGCAAATCTCGCTCGAAAAATTTGCAGTAGTTCGTGTTCAAGCTGACAAAATGCGCAGAGCTTTTGACAAAGATGGCTATAACTGCCCTGCTTACCTTAAGGCTCAAGAAAACATTCGCAATGAGTTGTTAGGTTTCCGCTTGACTGCAAAAAGTGTTGAGAAGTTATGCGACACCATGCGCTCGCAAGTAGACCAGGTCTGGAAACTCGAGCGCGGTATTGTGAGTCTGTTGGTCGATAAAGTCGGCGTAAACCGCGGTGAAGTCTTAAAAGAGTTCCCTAAGATGTCAATGAACTTGGGCTGGACCGCTAAATTACTCAAAGAAAATAAGCCTTACTCAGCTCTCTTGGAGCGTAACGTTCCAGCGATTCAAGAGTTGCAACAGAAGCTGATTGATATTCAGACTCGTGTGGTTCTGCCACTTCTTGAGTTGAAAGAAGTCAACAAGCAGATGATCGCTGGCGAGAAGCGTGCCCGTGAAGCGAAGCGTGAAATGACCGTGGCGAACTTGCGTTTGGTGATCTCTATTGCCAAGAAATACACTAATCGCGGATTGCAGTTCTTGGATTTGATCCAAGAAGGCAATATTGGTTTGATGAAGGCGGTAGATAAGTTTGAATACCGTCGTGGTTATAAGTTCTCCACTTATGCAACTTGGTGGATCCGTCAAGCTATTACTCGCTCTATTGCTGACCAAGCCCGCACGATTCGTATCCCAGTCCATATGATTGAGACTATCAATAAGATGAACCGCATCAGCCGTCAGATCTTGCAAGAGACTGGTCATGAGCCGGATGCGGCAACCTTAGCGCTCAAGATGGAGATTCCGGAAGATAAGATTCGCAAGATCATGAAGATCGCTAAAGAGCCTATCTCTATGGAGACTCCAATTGGTGACGATGAAGACTCTCATTTGGGTGACTTTATTGAAGACTCGAATACCTTGGCGCCAGCAGAGGCAGCTTTGCATGACTCCATGCGCGATGTCGTTAAGGATGTCTTGGACTCACTCACACCTCGCGAAGCAAAAGTATTGCGTATGCGCTTTGGTGTGGAGATGAGTACAGATCACACCCTTGAAGAAGTGGGCAAGCAATTCGATGTCACCCGAGAGCGTATACGTCAGATCGAAGCAAAAGCACTCCGTAAAATGCGTCATCCAAGTCGTAGTGACAAGCTCAAAACTTTCCTAGAGGAAGATTGATCGAAGCATTTACGAGCCCATAGCTCAGTTGGTTAGAGCAGAGGACTCATAAGAAAGAAGCCCAAGGGGTCTTGTAACAAAGACCTCAATAGATTCAAGAGGTTAGTGGTGAATTAGGTGGTCAAAATTGCTTACACACCGCTTACACACCGAAGCAAAAACCGAGGTGTGTAGTAAATGCGGTTTTAGTGTGGTTTTGCAGTGGTAAACACCAGCAGTAAGGTGTGTAGTAAAAGTAACGATTTAGGGCCCATAGCTCAGTTGGTTAGAGCAGAGGACTCATAGCGAAAGTTGTGCCTTATGCGTGGAAACTGCATAAGGGATGGTGTCAAATTCGGAGAAAGCTAAATGTAGCCAAAAGCTGCACAAGCTAACGCCGAGCGAAGCTTAGTAGAAATACTTTGAACGTGTAGAGACTAGACGGCACCCATCTAAGTCGAGCAATCGATATGATGAAGGCATAGTCCAGGGAGTAGTGAAAGCTACACAAACCGGAATCCTTTGGTCCCAGGTTCAAGTCCTGGTGGGCCCACCAGAAAAGCAAACCCCCATCAGTAATGATGGGGGTTTTTGTCTTTTGAGATCTAGAATCTAACTACATATTTAAGGATTTAAACATGCCAGTTAAAAATGATGGTGACTTAATCCATGGTGTCGGATATGTGGCAGTGTATGCAGCTTACGTAGAAGAGGCAATTGAGGAGGTTATAAAAGTCATCCTAGCAAGCGATTCAACTGCTGATGACAACATTCTCAAACAGCAAGTTAGCAAGCAAATTAAGTTTATTAAAGACTGGCTTAAAGAAAAAAATTTGCTTGGAGGTCAATTTCAAGGATTTGATCAATATTTAGATTACGTAAAAAATCTCATGGAGAAGAGGAATGAAATTATTCACGGAAGAATCTATGCAGTTCCCGGGTCGGTGGATATATTAAAACCAGCTAGGCCAGGAATGCCGGAAAGAAAAGCTGATTCTGCTGAGTTATATGATTTAGCCAATGATTTATATTCATTATTAGCACCTCTCAATATGGTCTCAATGTTTAGACTAGCTCAGCACATAAGAGACCAGAAAAAAATCAGCGATCAATCTTTATAGTTCGGAATGGTATTTTTATGACTCTAGCTTCAAAAGAAAAGCTTCTTTCCTTACATCGATACTTCATCTGGGCAAATAAGATGCGCCAAAATTTTGATGAAACGCTCAAATATTCTGTAACGCAAGATGGCAGCAATGGTATGGATGCATTTATGTACATGGGATATTGGTACGCAACTATGTATTTAGTTGCAGATGGATGGAGAGAGCTTAAGTTAAAGGATGATCAAATTAATGAGTTACTTAAATCCGATAATCTTGAGTTGCTTAGAAGGTACCGAAATGGTGTATTTCATTACCAAAAAACGTATAACGATGCTCGATTTACGGATTTATATCAAAATGGTAAAGATGTTGTAGATTGGGTTCGACAGCTTAACCAAGAGTTAGCTAGATACTTTTTGATTGAAATGAAACTGGGTCATTAAACGTTACTTAAAGTAACGCTCATCCCCGCGCAATACTTCAAAAACTCCCCCATGAATCACCACTCATAGCCACTCTTTATTTTGGCTAAATTGCCCCCAGTAATTCCTCCAATTAGGTTGTCCTAGCTGGTGGTCAGAAGCTAAAGTATGTGTATGGCAATTAAAAAAGAAAGTACACATCAACTCATACACCGTAACCTAACCCTCTATCAACGCGAGCATAGTGCCGTATGGCAATGCCGCTATAAGGTAGATAACAAGTGGATACGAGCAACTACCAAAGAAACCCAGCTTGACTTGGCGGTCAATAAAGCCAAAGAGCTTTTAGTGGAAGCAGAGATTCGTAAACGCTCTGGCATCCCAGTAGTGACCAAGCGCTTTAAAGATATTGCTATGTTGGCTATTGATCGCATGGAGCGGGATTTAAAAGGCGGCCTAGGTAAATCAATCTACAAAGACTACATCCGTATTATTAATGAAAATTTCATCTCCACTCTTGGGCAAAGACTCATTACCAATATTGACTACGACGCCCTGCAGCAGTACTACGATGATCGTGAAGCTAGGTATGGCTTGGCAATGTCTAACAGTAATCGTAAAACCCAAAATGCTGCATTTAATAGAGTTTTTGATGAAGCCATCGTTCGGGGTTATTTAACTGAGAGCAATCGTCCTAAGCTAGATGGCAAGACTAAAGAGAGTGTGCGTCGCCCAGCATTTGAGCTTCATGAGCTTAGAGCTTTATTAAAACTTCTAGGCCCATACATAGACTCAGGCAGAACTAAAGATGTTCGTGAACGCCGAGAAATCCTGCGAGATTATGTGGAGATGCTGGTGGATACCGGCGCAAGACCAGGCATTGAGCTCTTAGATATGAAATGGAAGCAAATTCGTTTCATGATGAACCCCATTAGTACTGTAACAGACCAAATCGATGAAGAAGGCGAAGTTATTGAAGTGCACAGCCTTAACCGTAGCTGCGAAATGACAGTTAAAGGCAAAACAGGACAAAGACAGATAATTGGACGCTTACCCAGTATTAGAGTTTTAGAGCGCATTGCCTTGCGAAACTATGGGGTTGCTAGCTCAACTAAAGATCCATTGGCTGAACTCATTAAACCTACTAATGACGACTACATCTTTAGAACCAAAGAAGGCAGGGATTTAAGTGATGTGCTTAATCACATGTTTGATGGTTTTTTAGCAGACCATGGGTTACTTATTGATCCCAAGACTAATCAAAAGCGGGTGTTCTATAGCCTACGCCATACCTATGCCACCTTAGCACTTACTCACGATATGGTGCCTATTCATACCTTAGCCAAGCAGATGGGTACTAGCGTATTAATGATAGAGCGGCACTATAGTCACTTACAGGTAATACAGGCTATTGAGCAATTGCGCGGCGCTAATACTAGAAAGCTCATTGAGGCTGATAGTAAGGCTGCGGATAACTATCCAAGTAAGAAGCGGGCTGAACAAGAGCGGCGGGCAGCGTAGGCTAGTTATAAGCGTTACTTTAAGTAACGCTTAGAATATTAAAATGAGCATCGATAATCTTGAACCTGTAGGAAAAATGAATCCTCAGAAGCTAACCTCGCTGGAGGAAGACGCCAAGAAAGAGCAAGAGCTAATTAAGGCTGATACTGAGCGCTGGAAAAGGTACGGTACCAATAGTCAAAGGAAGGCCGCTCTTAGCAAGCGTGAAATCATGGAAGAAATGACTCGTGAAAGATTCCCCTGGGAAGAGTAAGCCTACGTTAGATTCTTTGCTAAATGACCAACAGGTCATCACGGGCAAGAAACTTATTGAGCGCGATAGATTGGCCAAACAGGAGGCAGATAAGCAACGAGCTTTGCTACAAGAAGCTATAGAGTTTGAGCAAAGAAATCGGAGGGTTAAGAGCTAATAATTTCCCAATATAACTTAAAGCTCATTGTGTGAGCTTTAAGTTACTTATTCTAAGATCTCAATAACTTTAATTTGGAATCTTAAATGGAATTTATCAATAACTTCAATGGTTTAACGCTACTAATGCTGGTGGGATTGTCTTATCTTTCAATTTTGAAAAATGTTAAAAAGAATGTATTATGGTAACCAATGCATAGGCAAAGGTTACCAGTTAAATGAATTCAGCTACACATATCTCTATCTCTGATGCAAGCGAGAAGTTGGCCGTATCGCTTGACACAATCCGGCGCTGGGAAAAGAAGGGGTTAATCAAGGCGCATAGGGCGGCAAATGGCCATAGATATTTTGATAAAAAAGAGTTGGATAGGCTGATTGCCAAAAATGGTGGTAGCGGGGATGTTGGCTACAAAGTATTAAAGGCGAAGAAAAAATCCCCATTTTCTGTTGTTGAATTATTTGCTGGTGCTGGTGGTTTAGCGCTAGGAATGGAAAATGCTGGGCTAGATTGCAATTTGTTGGTTGAGATAGATAAAAAAGCAGTCGAGACACTGAGGACGAATCGTCCAAAGTGGAATGTAGTTGATGATGATATTGCTAATGTAGATTTTAAAAAGATCAAAGCGGATGTAGTTGCTGGAGGGTTTCCTTGTCAAGCATTTAGTTATGCTGGTAAGAGAATGGGCTTTGAGGATACAAGAGGGACTTTATTCTT
The DNA here is from genome assembly GCF_018687555.1 of Polynucleobacter sp. MWH-P3-07-1. Lineage (NCBI taxonomy): Bacteria > Pseudomonadati > Pseudomonadota > Betaproteobacteria > Burkholderiales > Burkholderiaceae > Polynucleobacter > Polynucleobacter sp. MWH-P3-07-1. Next base: position 1,332,032 of record NZ_CP061296.1, on the reverse strand, counting down.
TGAATACGCTAGAGCGGTTAAAGAAATAAAGCCCAAAGTAATACTTGGAGAGAATGTAAAGGGGCTCGAGCGTCATGATAACGGGCGTACTCTCGAGACTATGCTCAATGTCCTTGATGAGCTTGGGTACGATGTTTCCTACAAAATTTTGCGTGCTCAGTATTTTGATGTAGCTCAAAAGAGAGAACGTTTAGTTATTTTGGGCGTTAGAAAAGATCTAAAACGTGCTATTGCCTTTCCCAAAGAACAGAACTATACGGTTGGCATACGTGAGGCATTAAAAGGTGCTCCAAAAGCTGAAGGTCAAAAATATACACCCGAAAAAAAGAAAATTATGGAATTGATCCCGCCTGGAGGATATTGGCGTGACCTACCATTACCTTTGCAGAAAAAATACATGGGAGCGAGCTTCTATTTGGGGGGCGGAAAAACCGGTATGGCTAGGAGGCTATCTTGGGATGAGCCATCGTTGACACTGACTTGTAATCCTGCGCAAAAGCAAACCGAGAGATGTCACCCTGGTGAAACGAGACCATTAAATGTTCGGGAGTATGCCCGTATTCAGTCGTTTCCTGATGAATGGGCATTTTCTGGATCAACAGCGTCGCAGTATAAGCAAATAGGAAATGCGGTGCCAGTAAATCTTGGCTACCATATTGGAAGAGCTATTATTGCGATGCTTTCGAACTCGTACGACGAGAAGTCTTTAGTGGTTTTGGAACATAAGCTGATTTAAAAAATTCAGTCGCCTTTTCAGCCCCAATCATTTTTGCATCAGCTTTGCAATCTTTTATTACTTGAGGTAACGCGCGGAATATTTGCTCTAGGGCATCATCAATGCCAGTGACTAAAGCATAAAAGCTGGCGCCGTCGATTTGCCTTACTTTTTCATTTGGAGAGCATTTATTTCCCTTGCTCTTATCGGATGGGGTGAAGCAAATATTATATCTATCAGCTTTTTTTGGGACTATCTCAACATAGTAGGCGGTAAAGTCCTTATATTGGTGACCTTTCATCATCACTAAATTATCTAATTCTTTATATAGTCCGATTTTGTCTGCACCCTTGATGGTGTTGTGTTTGTTTTTGATTTCCGCAATTATTTTTTTCTGAGGATTTACAACATCAATTAACTGTCCTACGCCAAGATCAGTCCAGCCCTCTATGGAGCCTAGTAATTTTTGATGCAATAAGCCCACATGGTTAGATAGGGACTTTTGAGCTTGCCGAGTCTTTTCGCTGATAACCCATGTATCAAAGTCAATATCAAACCCACCGATTTCAATCAATACAGAAAATGGATCAATGACATTTCTATTAAATTTAGTATCAGCCTTCTTTTTTGATTGGGCAGCAATGACAAGAATTTCACCTATGATTTTCTTAAAATCTTCATCCTTGATAAAGCTGACATATGCCATGAAATTCTCCAAAATTAATAATGCCCAAAAGAATGGTAACCCATGCATAGACAGAAGAGGTATATTAATTACTAAAATTACACAATTTGAAATATATGACAGCCAAACTATTCAAATTTGACGAACTTGAAAATGCAGATTTAGTTATTGACGCTATCTATGAAGGTGGCAATTCCGGCAATGCTGGTGACGATCCAATTTCTAAATTAATGGGATGTGGAAATCAGGGTGGATTTCGTCAAAAAGGCACTCTAGGAGACCTTAAGTACTGCGTCCTATATTCCGAAATGTCAAACAATGAGTGGCCAGATGAATTGAATTCTGAAAGAGGACAGTTCATTTATTTTGGAGACAACAAAAAAGCTGGGCATGAGCTGCATGACACTAGCAAAAAAGGAAATTTAATATTAAAAAATTCTTTTGATAACTTGCACTCATTACAAAGAGATAAAGTTCCTCCATTTTTTATATTTACAAAGGTCGGAGGTGCTGGTCGCTCTGTAGTTTTCCGTGGCCTGGCTGTTCCTGGTGCTGCAAATATCTTACAAACTGATGATCTAGTGGCTATATGGAAATCAGTAGATGGCAATAGGTTTCAAAACTATCGCGCAATTTTTACCATTTTGAATGAGTCGGTTATTAAAAGGGGCTGGATAAGCGAACTCCAAAACGGTAGTGCTACAAGAAATGCCCCGGACACCTATTTAAAGTGGCTCAATACTGGCAAGTACCTTCCGTTATTAGCGCCGCCGACTGTTAGTTATCGAACCCCTGAGCAACAATTGCCACAAACGTCACAAGAGAAAAAGTATATAGAGTTAATCAAAGATTACTTTTCTAAACATAAGGATGGCGAGTATTCATTTGAGAAGTGTGCTTCGGTAATTGCACAAATGATGGATAAAAATATTATCTCTTGTGATAACACAAGGCCATGGAGAGACGGCGGTAGAGATGCTATCGGAGTTTATAGAATAGGTGTAGGTCAGGCTTACACAGATGTAGAGTTTGCTCTTGAAGCTAAGTGTTATAAGTTGACATCGAGTTGTGGCGTTAAGGAAACCTCGCGATTAATTTCACGTCTAAGACATAGGCAATTTGGTATTTTTATTACTACATCATTTGTATCTCTCCAGGCTTATAAAGAAATTATTGAGGATGGACATCCGCTGTTAATAATATCCGCCATAGATATTTCACAGCTGCTAATTTCAAAAGGCATTGCTGATGTCTCTATGCTTGAGCAATGGTTAAGCCAATTTTGAGCCCATGGCTCCTAGAACTTATTTACAAATGACTGCAAGGTCTTTATAATCAAACAAACATCAAGAGATGGCTTTGTCGCCACAGCAACCTGCTAACGCTAGTAAGGTGCTAAAAAGATGAGACCCAATACCAAGCAAGGTAAAAGGTAATCAAAAGCGACAAACCCACCATTTGGTGGGTTTTTTGTTGGACAAGTGGCTCAAAAACTGACCACTAGCTCATTATTTGAACCTGCCAATCTTGATAATGGAATTGTAGAGATTAATCAATTGATATTGGAGGTCTTATGCGTGATTACACATATTTAAATGGTGCTCGTTTTTCCATCAATAACTTATTCCGAAGCTTGAGGTTTGATATTGATCGCCTCGATATGAGCTGGGTTGATGGTGAGAAGCCAGATTTCACAAGAGGATTGCGGGTTGTAGATAACGATGTAGGTAATACCGTCACTGTTGACGGCGAGGATGCGGACAACCTCATCTATAGCCTGACCTATATCTTTAGCAAAGAGGATGGTCAAGATGCGTTTCGTATCGCAACTGACGCTTATCTCACCGTAGCACTAGAGACTAAAGAGTTCTTGGTTTCAAGTCAAAAAAAGAACCCCGAGGGAAAGCCTGAAGTAGTGGAGGCTGTTATCCACTAAGCGAATCAGCGGTAGAGGTAAAAAAGTAGGAGGGCGGATTTAAACCGAATTGCCAAGCCCAGACATTTGTCAAATTGGCTAAACAGGAGAGTGCAATGAAGATTACGCAATTAAAAATTGGCTTACATCAATTTAACGACAGTAAGTGGAAGAAACTACTAGACGTCTTTAGAGATCGTTATATTCCGATTGTGTTTGTCAAAGATGAAAACAATTACTTTGCCGAAGCGATTGAACATGAAGGTAAATATTTTTATCGGGTAGATGATTTGACAGTGCAGGCAGAGCAATATGAGTATGAGCGCGTTATAAGTAACCCTCGCCTCTATTATTTTTCTTCCGCATTGAAGTTGCACCACCGCATCCGAAAGGCAAAAGAGCTAGGAATTGGCTATCACTGGCCAACTAAACCAGCAGCACCGATCAATATTTTTGAATTGGGGAAATAAATGGACGAATTAGAGATCAGAACAATTTCTCCAAATTTAATTAAGGCCTATCGCGAAGCGGTCTATGTGGTTCATCTTGGTGATCGAGAAATCGCCCTGCAAGTGAACCAGGCTTCTAGTCAATTGGCAGAGTTGATGACGGAGTGGGAGATAACAACAGCAGCTTTTCTGACTGCCTTTAATCCCTATAGCCAACCCTTAGATACTCAAGAGAATGAGGCGCGGCAAAAAAAGATGTGGGCTGATGCTTTGCCAATGTGCCCCAAAATATTTCCGGGAATAGGACGAGATAAGGATGACCAATGGCCTCATGAGCTAAGCATGCTCACTTTAGGTATACATCTAGACGATGCAAGGGTCTTAGCAGATCGATATGAGCAGAATGCATTTCTATGGGTAACGAATGAGCACGGATTTGTGAGTCTGAAGTTGCAGCATCCCATTGGAGAGCCTACTAACCAAGAATTGCACGAGTGGACCTTGGGTCTTTCGCAAGCCCATATGCTGGCCTTACTTCGTGGCTCTTACCCGGATGTGAAGTGGCTCATGACGATTTCTGAGGTGGAGTTAGAGCATTGGTTATTTCCTCAATATTGGGATCTTAATCAGCCTTGGCCGCTCGCCACCCCAGATGGCACAGCCATATCTGCAGGAACAGAAATGGATCGGATGTTTAAGTTAGCAGCCTCTGGCTTAGAAAAACTCTATTCATGAGTAAAGACTATGACCGCTCAGGTCTGATTGCTCTGATCAAGTCTGAGTTCAAGCTCGATTGGCAAGGTATTCATGGCGCAAACCATTGGGCTAGGGTGCTTCACCACGGTAAAAATATCGGGCAATTACGCAAAGCAGACTTACTAGTCGTCGAGCTCTTTGGATTCTTGCATGATAGTTGTCGCTTAGATGATGGTAGAGATCCAAAACATGGCGAACGTGCTGCAGAATTTGCGCATGGCATTCACGGGGACTTCTATCAACTTCGCTCAAAGCAATTGGATGAGCTTTGTTATGCACTACGCCATCACTCAGGTGGTGATGTCTCGGCTAACAAAACAATTCAGACCTGTTGGGACGCAGATCGATTGGATCTTGGGAGGGTTGGAATTTTTCCTGCACCCCAATACTTATCTCAAGAAGCTAATATCTTTATCGATCTGGCCTATGACTGGAGTACTCAGCTTCCCAGGAGAGCTCATGGGTGATTACGACGATAGCAATAGCTCTGGTGGCGGATCAATTATTGGAACCATTATTTCAATTTTGATTCTAGCGGCGATTTGGCCATATCTATTGGCAATATTAGGCCTTTACATTGCCTATATGGCAGCGCTAGCTGTCTTAGAGTGGATGAGTCAAAATCCACTAACTGTGGTTCTCATATTGCTAGGGTTGGCCTCAAGCTATGCGATCTTTCATTACCAGCTTATCCCAAAAGCTTGGAGATGGATGCTTACGCAGTTAAAGCCTAAAGCCATTGAGGTCAATCTTGGTCAGCCGGAATTGATCCAAAGTATGCCGGATTTGGCAGAAAGTAAATTTATACCTTCAACCAATCTGTATTGCTACTGGTGTACCAAGAAGCTTGGTATTAAAGCCTGGGAAAAGGATGGCAAGTATTACTGTGATGCGTGCAATAAAAAACTAAAGCAACAATAATTATTGATAAGCCTTAAATGCTTTTTCTAATTCGGCTCTTACTTTGTTCTTAAGGCTAGTAGGACTAATCACCTCAACCCCAGAGCCATGTTTCATGATGTCCATCACAAGCTCGGGATCTTGGTTGTAATCAAACTCAAGATTGAAGTAACCCTCTTTATCAAAAGAGCCTACTTGCTGGCCGTGCCAGTTTTCTCCCGAGACCCAACGAGCGTGTTCTGGTGTAAAACGAAGTTTTGCTCTTTGTGTAGCCTTGCCAGAGAAGATGCCGTAGCTCTCGGCAAAGTGTTCTTGGCACTCTTTATCGGAGATTTCTTGCGCTTTCTTGTTAGTCGGTACTGCACTGCGGATGCCGTCTACAGCAAAGCTGCGTAGGCCTTCGCGCATATGACAATAGGCATCGAGATACCAATTCTCGCGATAGAAAATGAGTCGTTGCGGAGAAATCTCACGCTCAGTTTCTTCATTCTTGCCCTTGGCATAGTATTTGATCGCAAGACGATTGCGCTTCAGTAGGGCGGCGCCAATTTCAGAGAAGTTATCAATCGAGTTCTTACGTGAACCCATGCCCAATACTTTGATGCGCTTACGTAATTCTTTAGCGGAAGTTTCACTTTGACCCAAAATACCATCGATGATTGTGGTTAAGGGTTCAATATGAGGACCAATTAATCCACCTTGATCTAAAGATGACAGTAAGTGCTGCATTAAGACCAGAGCAGTAGCTTCTTTTTCGGAGAACCATAAACCCGGCATTTCAATCTTGTTAACTTGGTCTGGGAATTCAAATTTATAGCCTCCTTCAAAGCGGTCATAAATGATTGATGCTTTAAGTCGACTACGTAGGTATTCAAGATCACGCTTAAAGGTGGCTTTGGAGATTTCAAGCTCATCTAAGAAGCTTTCGATAGGGACGCATTTTCGATCCTGAATCATGTACTTAATGCGGTGTAAACGTTCAATATCGCTCATATTTTTTATTTCCCGTACGAATTATGCTTTGTTAGCAAGGCAGATATCTAGCATCGACCTAAAGTTGTTTGCACACCTAGCTGAAGAGGTTTCGTCTTCAATATTTCTATTTGCTACCCATCTGTCAATAAATTCTACAAATGAATAATTAGCACCTTCGGTGCTAAGTCCTATATGTCTATCAATATCCTGTTGAGTTAAAAATACAGGTGTTTTTTTATCTTCCTGCTCAAAATAAAATAAACTTCCATTCATGGCATGAAATATTGCGATTCTTACCCATAGGTCTCGCTTTGTTTCCTCTGTTATTTCGGTGATACCGACCATAGGCATAGTGTTTATTAATGCGCAGGATGCAAAATTTAAAACTTTTCCTCCGCCACTATCTAGTTTTACGAGTTGCTCAAAATTGACTACGTTATGCGCCTGCCATTTGGGTATGACGAAGATCTCACCTTCCATTTAGCCTCCCGGATTAATTGCATTTAAGAACTATAAGTTCTTTATAGCTCATTTAATGAGCTACTGGCACTTTATTCTTCGTATATATGTCCAGAGGGAGGTGCTCCAAATGAAGCTTTTAGGGTTCTTACTGATATTTTTGAGTTGCTACAACTTTGAGCAGGGTTATTACACCCCCAAGTTGATTGCTATCTTTTTATTGGGTCTTTTTATGGTTTGTGGCAAACCACTTATTGAGCACCTATTTTTTGTTGAGCGTGAAAGGGTGCGCGCGCAGTACAGGGGAAGAAGATGAGAAAACTTAATTGTTCAGTTGGTGACTTAGCAATTACCGTGAATTGTAGTTATCCAAAAAATCTAGGCAATATCGTGAAGATAGTTTCAGCCGTTGGATTTGAGGAATGGGCAAATCATGAGGAGCTGGTTTATACCTGGAATGTAGAGATAGCCAGTGAAGGCAGCTTTTTGTACTACCAATATGAAGGCGAAGAATTTAAACCATTTACATCTGGTCCGGTTCCTGACACTTATCTTAGACGCTTAACCCCGCCTAGCGGATACCTTAATGATAAGTTTATAGACTCAGAGCAGCTGCAAATAAATTTTCATGAACTAGATTTTGTGGAAAGCGAAAGCAATGTCTAGGAATGGTCATATTCATTTGCGTTGCGAGTTAGGAAGCATTGCCATGATTACCGATAGTAAATTTTCAATTAATAAGGGAATCATTGTGAAGGTGATTGAGCCTATGGGCTTAATGCACTGGCCGGATATTGATTGGGGAGTAATTCCAGTTTGGCGCGTCAAAGTCCTAGCTCAAGGTCATGCTATCTGTTATCACCTACCTAAAAAAGGGGAATTGCGCCATGAAAGGGTGGGCTTGGTACCTGATCGATTCTTGCGCTGCTTAACTCCTTTATCTGGACAATTGCGCTTTGAGTTTGAAGACTATGAGCCGGAGCCGGACTTAGAGCCAATGGCTTTGTAGTCCTAACCCTGAATGAGCCATTGGTTGAGTTCCAGTATTTGTCTATCAGCAATACCGGTATTAGGATTGCAGCGGATTAGTCTGGTACAAGGATTTGGAAATTCCCAATAAGAATCATCAAGCGCTCTCCAATCTGCTGATCCGTAACTCTGTAAGTAATTCTGAATTTCCGTGAAGCGCGGATGTTTGCCAATTACTGCTGCTCCAGTGGCACCAATAATGAGGGATGAAATAAAAGTAGGTAAGGTCTTTTGTAGTTTTTCAAGATTATCGGTAAAGCGCCAGCTAGATGAAATCACAATCTTGGGTGATAGCAAGTTAAAAGATTCCTCTAAAAGAGCTGCGCGTGAGAATGGAGATTCACCCGCAAAGTGAGTTGGATGTAAAACTCCATCAAAATCTAAAAAGATTAGCTTTTCCTTATGCACTCTTATAGTTCTTCCTCATCTTTTTTCTCAAGCACTATGAAATTCCTCTGAATCGGTTGTCCATAGTCATCTTGTGTCCAAAACTTTTGTACCGCCACAAAACGAAACCCCTCACCACCCTTTTCATTAAGGATATTTTCCACCGTATCAATGTCTGATGATACGGGCTCCATTTTGATTAGTTCATATTCGTATGTACTCATTGTCTTTTGCTAGGTGAGTACCCAATCCTGTTGCCATTGTTATCGAAGACATTGGTGACGCCAGTGGGCGACTGAGTTTCATATCCAATTCGATTTCCATTATTGTCATAAACCCCATTGGTTGAGTTGTAGTTAAGGGGGCTGTTTTGATAATTCAATGGGGAATTGTTGTAATTCAAGGGTGAGTTGTTGTAGTTAAGAGGGCTGTTGTTGTAATTTAAAGGTGAGTTATCCCAGCTAGTTATTTGGGCTTGACTGACGCTAGAAATTAGAAGGGCACCTATAACAAGTAATCGCTTCATTTAGATCTCCTAAGATTTTTTGGCATATTTGTGGCGGGACGGTGTGTAGTTAGTGCTCAGATCTTTCCAGCAGTAGTATCAATTCTCATGCCCACTTGGATTGTTATATTTTTGCGAGCTCTTCTTGCCGCCGCCATCGGTGCGTGCAAAAACAGGAATGGCGATGCTAATTAACATCGCAGTAATGACTAGCCTTTTCATTTTTTACCAACCTTTCACAGAAGGCGCCTGAGGTGCTTGGCGCGGCGTATTGATCGAAGTATTTGGCGCTGCATAAACAGGTGTAGTTGAAGTCCCTTGATAAGCACCCTGAGGGCTATAAAAATTGGTCTGCCCGTTATCGGTTTGAAAAGACTGAACGTTCTGACCAGTGACGTTGTAAACATTAGTGACACCGCTTGGCGCTGTTTGACTATAGCCAAGGTAATTCCCGGTGGGTCCATAAATAGCCTGAGCTGATGCTCCCCGTGCCATTAGAGCGGCTTGGGCTATTAAAAATAGAGTGATTAGATATTTCATGTTGACCTCCAAATAAGTCTTGATGGAGTTAGATTAAAAGCAATAAGGCTCACCCAATGAGCTAGTGGCTCAAGAAAATGAAATACCTAACAAATTTCATAAAGAGCCCATGTTAAGCACCCTTGTATTCGTTACCTTCATGCCTCTGCAGGTTTCTCCAACCGGAAAGTCAGTCGTACCCCTCTCTAGGCCTTTGGCTGTTGCTGCCTATGTTGATGCCTCAAAGATCTTAGGTTTACCTAAGTTCAGGCTCAGGGATGGAAATGGTAATCCCTACATGCCAGAAAAAACACTTCTACAAGAACCGTTGGCGATGATCCATGACAGCGCAGGAATTATTTTCACCAGCGAAGTAAATAAACGAAAAGTCTACATACAATCGTATGTAAGGCGCTAAGGATCTTATGAAATTTGCAATTCAATCAATTAGTAGTCTTGCGGCAGTCCTTATGGGATTCTTATTGCTCGCCAATGTTGGCATAACCAGCGCAGGCAGAGGTGAGCTCGAATCACTTTCTGCTGTTGAAAGAGCCATCATCACAGAAACTATTCAGGCCGATGGTACGGTTGTCGAGATTGATGAACTCACTACCTTGGTGAAATCGCAGTTAGTCGTTGACTCTGAGTCACAAGCCGACTTGCCATATAACTCCACGCTATCTAAGCTGGAAGTGCTTGATGCCTACACAATCACCCCTAAGGGAGAAAAAATTCCGGTAGCCGCCAATGCAATACGCACAGTAGAGGATGACAATAGCTCAGGCGCAGCTATGTTCTCCGATCAAAAACACAAGATCATCATCTTTCCAAAGGTAACACCGGGATCTAAAACCTATTACAAGACGAAGCTCACGACCTACAAGCCACTATTGCCAGGTTATTTCTATACCAGGCTGATCTTCTCGCCTAATGTGGAGGTGAGGTCTTATGAGTACAACCTCAGTTATCCGGAAGATTTAAAGCTGTATACCGATATTAAAGACGTTAAACAAACGAGAGATGAAGTGGTTGGTGGCGTACGTTATGTGAGCTACACATATGAAAACCTCAAGATGAAGAAAAAAGAACCATATCAGGTCTCTAGTAACGACTATGCTCCCCATATTTATATTTCCAGCTTCCCAAGTCAAGAGGCTTTTGCCAAGGCATATGAAGAGCGCATTAAAGGTAAATTCATCATCACCCCAGAGATTCAGAAACAAGCTGATGAGATAACTAAAGGGCTAGAGAAGAAGGTTCAAAATGATCCAAAACTCGACCTAAAAAAAGAACAGGCCAAGGCGATCTATCACTGGGTAGCCAGAAATATTCGTTATGTAGCTATCTACCTTTCTGATGGTGGAATCGTGCCACACGATGCCAATAGCGTGCTGAAAAATCGCTATGGTGACTGCAAAGATCACAACGCACTCTTAATCACTTTATTAGCAGCCAAGGGCATCGAAGCAACCAGCGCATTAATTAACTCAGGTAATGCTTATGTACTCCCTAAATACCCAGTCTTCGGGCCTTTTAATCATGTCATCACCTATATCCCAGCCTGGAATCTATATCTAGACTCGACCGATGAGATGGCGAGCTACGGCACGTTGCCCTCGGATGAGATGGATAAGCCTGTACTACTCACTAAATTAGCAAAGGTAGGGCGCACACCCAAGCCTAAGAAAGAAGATAGCGAGATGGCTACTGGTATCTTTATGCAGATTGAGAAAGATGGGCGGATTACCGGTAAGGCACACACTATGTATTTTGGAAGTGCAGCAATCAGTGCTCGTTATAAATATGAGGGTGCTGAAACATCCTACTCAGAAAAGCTAGTAAAAAACCAGTTAGCTAAATTTAGGCAAACAGGTGAAGGCAAGATCACCACTAGCTATGTCTATGACCTTGATAAACCCTTTACAACTGACACTGAGTTCACCTTAGACGCCATTGCAAATGTGCCAGGACCAGGCGCAATGACAGTGCCTATTGGCTTAGCGCCTGGAGAGTTGGCTGCCATTGCCAGTGATAGGCCGCCTGAGAAATTTACAGTTCCATATATCTGTTCCACCAGAATGGTAGGAGAGTCATACCAGATCAGATTTCCTAGCAACACCAAGGTAACGCGTATTCCACCTAATGTAAGCTACAAAAAAGCCGGCATTGAATATGAAGCCACCTATAACGAAGTCAAGAACAATATCTTTGTTATTAGAAAGCTAGCCATTCAAAGACCGGGAGCAGTCTGCCAGCCAGAAGAGCTGCAGAACTGGAAAGACTTCTATCAAGTCTTCATTAAAGATATGCGTGGGCAGATTTTTTATGAGTAACAAAAGAAGCTCTAAATAAGGAGAGAAATAAATGATTCAAATGCCAGAAGATGATGATTACACGATTCGCAACTGTGTCTTTGCATTTAAGTGCACAGCAAAGTGGGATGAGTTAACCCCAACGGATGATGACAAGGTGCACTTTTGTAATGACTGTCAAAAAGAAGTTCACTTATGTGAAGATGATGACGAGCTTGTAAAGTCAGTACGCCTTAATCGCTGCATCGCCATCTACCGTGAAGGGGGTATGGTGATGGGGGATTTGATCGGTAGAGTTGTAATTAACGAATAGAAAAACAGCCGGTCTTTCCCGGCTGTCAGCTTGCTCGCACCCTGAAGGAGGCCCCAACGAAATGGGTATAGCAGAATGCACATGCTGGTATGGTTTTCTCATGAGAAGGGCTAATGAATAAAAGGCAGTCCTTTGATCTTAGGGCACTCATACCTGATCCCGGCGATCACCAAAACAAATCAAACATCTAATGAATTAATTAAAGCAGGGCTAAAGCTCAAATCATGAGCTAATTAGATTCAGTAATAAATTCTCCTAAGACCTGCCCATCGCGAACCCTGGCATACCCTCTGAGATCACTTGTAGCAGCAAAGCGGTGCTTCCCGCATTTACTACCCTTGGACACATAAAAAGCCCACATTTCATCGCGATCATCATTCATATCAGTCAGAAAATTTACCCAGCCTTTATTTAGATGCCCAAAGGGTAGTGCAGGTACGCTTGCTAGAGGGTCAATGATGTAACTGGCAATCTCTGCATCAACTGGATTGACTATTGCTACTAGGTGTTCAGGTAGGCAATTAAAGTCAGGAGCATCATAGAACTTTTGTTGAACAGCATTATTGCGCTTCTCTTTAATAAACCAAATCATAAATCCTGGCCAGCCAACTAAGACGCATATCAAGGCAATGCCATATACACCGGCCTCTTTTAGTCTATCCAGTAGTTTTTCTTCTTTACCCATTATCTTCATGAGACCTTTGGCAAAGTCAGAGGGCTTTTCAAGCCATGTTGAGACAAGCAAGTAGATAATAATTAAAGCACCTGGGGTGATATAAAGAAGTAGATACTCAAACCAGGTCTCAGGCCTCCATGACAATAGAGAGTCCATCATTGTTGTTTCCTCAGAAAAGATGGAATCTTTGCTGGATCAATCGGCTCTTCTTCAGGCACCTGATTATGCCGGGCGTGCTTATTAACCAGTACACCTTGTTTAAAGTCCATCAAGAGGTCATATTCATAGATACTGCCGTATCCCATATGACGGTATTTAAGCTGGGCGCCTTGAGGACAGCGCAATTCGCCTGTGAACCAGTGTGCAAAGACCTTATCGCAACCAGGAAAAACATCAGATAGCCCAATAATCTCTTCATAGGTCTTGTGGGCAGACAAAGCTACCAAATAGAGACGCTCAACACCTTCATGCTCCAGAATTTCCCAGGTGCCAACATAACCACGCCAATTCGCAGTGTGTGGGGATTGAAAGGAAATTCCAGTTTGACGAAGATAAAGCGACAAGGGGTTGGTGAATAAGGGAATCTCCTTACCGCCGTAAATCAGCCTTTCTGAAACTTGTGCTGTCATAATTTCCTCGCGATGTTTTATGCAGAGGAATGCAGTATGTCTAGGACGAAGCTCACATATTGAGCCCCCTTATATAAATTACCTATATAAAATAGAAATATATAGGGTGTAACTGTGTATGCTGGATACAAATACAAAAGAAAGAAGTAAAAAATGAGTTTTTTAGTACATTTAAATTGGCTAATTTTGGCGCCAGTTGTAGGGATTATTGGCTATCTCTTATTTCAATTCATTGCCCAATATCTACGGCCAGCAAAAAAACTTCAATTGGAACTGATAAAGATAGCAGATGGGTTGCTGAAATATAAGAAGGAGAATATTCAAATATTAGAAATATCTAATTTGAATCCCATCTTTTCGGAAGAGCCGTTTAAGCATTTATGGGCCGAATATGAGGATACCTTGCATCTAGTTCGCACGCCGGATGGTGAACCAATCTCCATGCGTGCAACATCGACTTCTGAAGTTTACTTCTCCAAAGAATCAGTGGTAGATACACAAATTGAAGCTGATTTTTATAGGCATTTGCCTGGCATTTTGACTGGAATTGGTATTGTTGGAACGTTTAGTGGATTAGTTTGGGGGCTGCATCTATTTGATGCAGACAGTCCCGAGACCTTAGGTTTATTACTTCAAGAGGTTACATCAGCATTTATTGGATCAGGCTTAGCAATCTTTGCTGCAATTGGGATTACCTATTTTGAGAAGACAACATTAAATAAATGCTACCGCTTACTAGAAACAGTTAATAACCGAATTGATGATTTATTTTCTAAAGGTGTTGGCGAGGAATATCTATATAGATTGGTTAGCGCATCTGAAAAAAGTTCAGCCAATACAGCAAGTCTTAAAGATGCATTGATTGATGATTTAAAGCAGTTAATGCACGAGGTAGCGGATAAGCAAATAAATGCTCAACTTCAATCGGCACAAAACTTCTCATCGCAAGTATCGGGCGCTATTAAAGAGAGCCTCGATGCTCCGATGAAGGATTTAATGGATGTAGTGGCCAGAGCTTCAGGAGAGCAGGGCGGCGCTGTTACCGGTATGCTAGAGAACTTGCTAAGCGCATTCATGGCAAAAATTGATGAGACCTTTGGATCTCAAATTCAAAATATCAATACTGCAATTCAGAAATCATCGGATTCGATGACCATGGTTCAGGAGGCAATGACTCGATTAATTACGGATATTTCAGGTGCTGGTCAAAAAGCTACATCTGAAATGTCAGCCAAGATGGAAGAGTCAATGTCCAAGGCTGCTCTTGCACAAGAGCAGATGAATCAACAGCTACGAAGTTTTGTAGAGGAATTGCGTAATTTAATTTTGGAGCAGCAAAATCAAACTAAGCAGGCGATGGATGAGACTATGCAAAATATTCTATCCGAGCTTGAAAAGTCAATTTCTGTAATTTCTGCCGAAAGGGAAAATCAAGCTATTGCCGATAAAGCGCGGGCAGATCGTTTGGTGGAAGAAACAGAAGGTCTTTATAGCGGATTAACTGATAATGTTGTTCAGTTAATGACTGACGTAAAGAACGCAGCCTTTAAGACCGAAGAAAATATCAGAGCTATTCAGAATGCTGCAACTGGCGCTATTTCAGGAATGAATGACGGTGCGCTTGTGATGCGAGATGCGGCGGATAGATTTTCTAAGGCTGGAGATAGTATAGGTGGTGTGTTTGATAAGAGCCGTGTAGTAACGGATCAATTGGAGCAAACAGCCTCCACACTTCAGATGGCTTCTTCATCGGTAAGAACGGCATTTGAGAAGTATGATGAGTCTCGTGAATCTGTTCAGGGTTATGTACTACAGCTGCAGACCCTTGTAGAAAATGCTAAAAAAGAGGCTGGTCTAAGTACTCAAATGCTTTCTGACTTAGAAAGAATTTTGGGTTCATTGCAGGCCGCTGAAAAACAAAGCACTGATTATTTAAATCAAGTTAATTCTGTGCTCAAAGGCTCATTCCAGCAGTTTGGACAAGAAATGGTTGCCCAGGTTGAGGCGCTAAAAGTTTCATCAGATACCTTACTCACTGGCTCATTAAGTGCCTTAGAGGGTGCTGTGCAGTCAATGTTGATGTCGGTTGCCAAGCTCAAGAAGTCTGAATAATGTTTAATCAAAGATCTTCTAAGAAGTCATATAAGGATGAGGGTGAAAAGCCTTTTTGGATTTCGTATTCAGATCTGATGACTGCTTGTATGACCCTTTTTTTAGTGGTCATGGCTGCCAACATTATTATGATTAAGACCAAATATCTTCCGGAATACGAGGCTGCCGCCAAGAGGGAGCAATCAATCTCGGACTGCGCTAAAAAACTTCAGAAGAATGCAAATCAAGAATTTCCTGGAAAAGCCCAGATCGAATACAACAAAGGGGATGCAATAAGGATTGATCTGGGTTCCATTGTTAAATTCCAGGAAAAGTCCAATGAAATTAGTCCAGAGGCTTCAAAATTTTTACGACAATATATCCCGGCCGTATTAAAAACAGTTAAAGAAAATCAGTGTCAAGATTATTTTCGACGTGTAATTGTTGAGGGATACACAAGTAAAACGGGTAACTATATGACTAATCTTGATCTTTCTTTAAAAAGAAGTAGGGAGGTCGTTTGTGAGCTTGCAAAGAATGACCCCGATGGTTCAGGTGGCTTATCTCTTGATGAAAAAAATCAAGTGAAGAGACTTTTCTTGGTTGGTGGGTTCTCCTTCAATTCGCAAAAAAGAAGCGATGAAGAAAGTAGACGGGCGGAATTGAAGCTAGAATTCTGGCAATTAGGCGACGATAAAAAGAGACAACAAGAGTCAACAATAGATTTATCGGGGAAAGATTTTGGTGTATGTCCTTCGCAAACCTACTAAAAAATTCTCTTGCTGATTTAAATAATACTTTTCAATTTGAGTTGAAAAGTGATCGTGGTGAGAGCTATCCTAAGCTATCCAAGATTCATAAAAAAATAACAGATGAATTTACTTTTATTCTAAAGCCAAAGGATGAAGTTGCTTATGCAGCGGCACGCAGTTTTCTTGATGGCTCCTTAAGTGGTGATGTAGGTGAGTACGAAATAATTTCATTTGTTCTTACAAAACCCATTTCTGAATTAGGTGGAATATCTGTTGCCTCAGATGGTGTAAAGCTAAGGACTCTCTTCGATCGTTATACAACTGAGTTTGAGAATGACAAGATTGATGGAATCTTTTGGTTTGGAGTTTTTCAATCTTACTTTCAAGCACAAAAGATAAATTACGAGGGTGATACTTTTTTTAATTCCCAACGGGCTATACGTAATTTCTTGGCTAAAACTTGGCCTTATGTAAAAAAGAATGCAACCTTTTCAACTAATTGGATGAAAAGTATTGAGGCAAACCAACATTTACTTGGAGAGTCGCCATGTGAGATTTATGGTGCTGAGTGGCTTGCTGGTAGCGAGGTTCGGGTTAAGCAAATTAAACAAGAGTTGCATATTCCGGATGCAAGCTGGTTTTGGGAGGAATTCTTTAAGTCCTGCTTGAAAGCTTCTTTATCTCAATCTGATGCCAAGTTTAAAGAATCTATACCCCTAATTATTTCCTTGTTGAGGCGACACCCATCCTATTTGGATAATGGTTTGCGCGCCTTGTTGGATAGGTATAGGGCATCCTCAGATATACGGGTTCACAGGGAACTTAAAGAATTTGCTTTAGAGACTTGGAAAAGCCCCAAGCTGCGGAATACTGGAGCTTCAAAATGGATCCATGTATCGGATCCCACATGGCGCATGGTATTGACGTGGGTGCAAGAAGCCAATCTCAGACTATTCTTTGAACTGCTCAAGCGCCGAGGTGTTCCGGATCCACATGGAAGACTTGATTTTTGGATGCAGTATATAAATCAAATAACCTTCACCCGACTTGTGTTGGGTGAGGATATGCGCAGATATTTGACGGCACATCCAGAGTTAAAAGAGCACTTTAAAAATGATGTCGAGTCATACGCCAATCTAATGGGCGCTAAAGGTGAGTCATCGCTAGATGCATTCATTATGGAAATCAGCGGACATTTAATTGTTGAGTTCAATCCTCATGGTGGATGCTACATCTATCAAAAAGGGGAAAATAAATTTAATGTAAATGCGGTCAGTCTTGATGCATCTACAAGCTCAAAAGGTTTAAAAGAGCGTTATTACACTGGTAGCGCCAAAGGTCCTGACATTGTGCACAGAGAGGGATGGCAATATAAAGCTAGAACCTATCAGTTGCCTGCATTTGGCATCTTTGATGATGTCCGAGCTGGTAAAGTGAGCTCAGGAACAATCACATTTTCAATTGACAAATATTTCTAATGAACTTTCTTAGTAGACTTTTTAAATCACATCCTGAAGTTAAAAATGTTTTCGATGGGATGAGCAATAGTCCTGCTTCTCAAAATTTAATTCAGCCTAGTTTTTTTTATGATGCTGTTTCATATTCTACTGGTGCACACAATGCCCTAAGTACACCTAGCGAACTGATGGATATTGCAACTGATCCTGCTAAGGGTAGTCAGCAGTTAATCTACTTAGCGCAGCTTGTCTCCGACGGGATTGCAATACTCAATGGTTCTGATGTAGTTATTTCTTGGGCTCATCTTTATGCCTTAGAAGCAGATATTGATCACGAAGATTCCATATATTTGTTATCACTTCCACAAATAGATAAATCATCTCCAGTTCTTGGTGAGGTAGGAACGGTGGCGGATAAATTCTTCAGGTTACGAATTGATGGTTGGCGTGAAGCCTCAGGTCGTAGCATCAGGCTTAGAAAGTGCCTTGGGGGCGCATTTGTTGATGGTTCAACATACTCACTTCAAACAAAAGAGTCTTGGGAGTTGATAGATTTTATTACTCGCCATCAAGGATTTGAAGACCAGTCACGCTCACAATCTGATAATGAAATATTGTGGGGTGAAGCACGTAAACTAGCCTTGTTGGCAAAAGCGGAGCTTTCACCATACCTATTCTCAACTATTGTTTTGGTCCCAAGTCTGCTAAAGATGCGTTATATCAGAGCGCAAGCCTTGGGTACTAGCGTTGTAACAATCGAACCCTATTTTGATGGAGCGCCTGATAATTGGATGGGTCAGTTTGATGCATTTAAATTCATCCCTGAACATAGTGATTTTCCAACCGCAACAGGTAAAACAAGAGTTATCTTTCCTGAGGCGATTAGAGATGTTCTTACAGTCATCAAAACACAATTTGATGGACGTAAGGTTGCTGGTAGTAAGGCCGAAGCATTTCTTAGAAATCCCTTCGCTTATCTTGGTGAAGCTGCCTCCAAAGTTTTAGATGAGAAGCAGATACAAGAAGCTAAGGAAGAAGCTGGAATTTACTCTACTCGAATTACGCTTTTTCCTGACATACAAAAAGGAACCATTGTAAGTGTTACTGCAACCATATATCAGAATCTTGAAGATGGGATGGCGAAGGCCGATAGATCAATTATTTCAACTGCCCATGAGCTTAACTTATTAATACAAGAAATTGAATCGGCTCTCTCGGAAGAGCGTCAATTTTTTACTTGGCGTAATTTTGTAATTGATGTTGATGGTGATCTTTATCAGACATTGGATAGCGCTAAGGTTTGGTTCAATGTTTGGAAAGATCAGGTAAAAAATTTCATAGACTTTAACGACATTTATGCTCTCGATAATTATGGTGGGCGAATTGATGGTATTGGAGTTGCAAAACCCATCTACTCAGCTTACATAAAAAAAGAGGGTGGAGATGACTCTTCTTGGGCGCCACCGCTTCTCGGTGTTTCATTAACTCCAGGCTCAGCACCTGTTTTTATAGCTGTTGATGAAATATGGGTAACGGAATTTGAGGCTAAGATTGAGCAGGCAAAGGCAGCAGGTGTCGACAAAGTTGCCGATCCCCGATTACCAATTCCTCTTTCAATACCTGAAGCTATTGATTTAGTAAAAGAGCTAAAGGTTTTGCTTGGGATTATTGGTTCAGGGGGTGATCCTCTGCCGCCTGGCCCAACTCCGCCAGGCCCAACTCCACCTGGCCCGACTCCACCTGGCCCGACTCCACCAGGTCCAACCCCGCCAGGCCCGACTCCACCTGGCCCGACTCCACCAAGTCCAAACCCGCCAGGAAAAGGTCGCAAAGAGACGCTCTTGGTGAAAGTAAATATTACACAGCTTGACTATAGTGAAACTGCGGCAGAGGAAATGCGTGCGGCAATACTTAAAGTGCCAGAAGGCTTTTCGCCTCAACTACCTACTGATCTGAAGAGTGAAATTAAGTTAAAAAAACATCAGTTAGATGGATTAGCTTGGATGCAGTACTTGTATTCAAAAGCTCCGGAATATTGTCGAGGTGCATTGTTGGCTGACGATATGGGGCTTGGAAAGACATTACAACTTCTATCATTGCTTTCTTGGTTTTATGAGCGCAATCCAGAGGCGCCGCCTTCATTAATTGTTGCGCCTCCAGTATTAATGCAAAACTGGAAGAATGAAGCTAAGAACTTTTTTAATAATTTTCCAGAGATATTGCTGCTTCATGCTGATGGGTTAAGTGCTAGAAGACAGCCCAAGCAATTTATTGATCAGTCATTACTTGATAAGAAGATTGCAAACCTATTAACGCCAAATTGGTTAGGTTCTGCGAAGGTGGTCTTAACTACATATGAAACTGTACGAGATTATGAGTTTAGTTTAGCTAGACAAGAATTTACGTTCATGATTTGTGATGAAGCTCAAAAAATTAAAACGCCAAATGCACAATCTACAACAGCGGCTAAAAAACAGAAGGCTAAATTTAGAATTGCTTGCACAGGAACGCCTGTAGAAAACAGTTTGGCAGATTTATGGTGCTTGTTTGACTTTATACAGCCTGGATTGCTTGGGGCTCTAGATGAATTCGGTAGAACATATAGAAAACCGATTGAGGCTAAGGAAGCCGGCGATGAAAAGGCGGCAGAAGTAATCGAAAATCTGCGTGCAATAGTTAGCCCTCAGATTTTAAGAAGAATGAAGAGTGATATTGCTGATGAGTTGCCTCAGAAGATATTAGTTTCAAATGATGAATATGAGTTTGATGGAGCTCTTAGGAAAAGGTTATCTGTTCCCATTTCAAATCATCAGAGAAATTTATATGCGCAGGGATTGCGTCAAATTGCAGCAGCAGCTCAAGAAAAGGATGCAAGAAGAAGGTCAAATATTTCTTTTGCAGTTCTCCATTTTGTAAGAGCTTTGTGTTCCGAACCCTATTGTCTCCCAAAGACCACTTTTGCTATAGATACAAATGGGGTCGACACTCATTTAAATAATGCTCCTAAATTGAAGTGGTTATTGAGTACGCTGGAAATGATTGCACAAAAGCAAGAGAAAGTGATCATATTTACAGATATCAAGGAAATTCAAAGATCATTAGTTCTGTTTATACGTAAACGCTTTGATTTTTCAGCGCAGATCATTAATGGAGATATTGATGATCGACAGGATTTAATTGATGCGTTCCAATCACGCGACGGTTTTGGCGTAATCATTCTCTCTCCATTGGCTGTTGGCTTTGGAGTAAACATAGTTTCAGCCAATCATGTGATCCATTTCACGAGAACGTGGAATCCGGCTAAAGAAGGCCAAGCAACAGATAGGGCATATCGTATTGGGCAGACTAAGGATGTATATGTTTATTGCCCAACTATCACAGCTGAAGACTTTGTGACCTTTGACGCTAAGTTAGATCGATTAATGACTTTAAAGATGGATCTTGCTGGGGATATGTTAGATGGGGTGGGTTCTGATATACCATCCGGAACATTAATGCCAGATAGTGGCCCTGGTGGAATTAAAGTTGATGCAGATAAGTTGGTTGATATAAACCGTGTCGATACTCTGGATGGGGCTACATTTGAGGTATTTTGTCAGCTACTATTTGGCGCCTATCCAAATAAAGCCTACATTACCCAAAAACAAAGAGGTGATGGCGGCATTGATATTGTTGTTATTGGTATCGATGGCAAAGGTATGATTGGTCAGTGTAAACACAGCACGCAAGATGAGCTAGGGTGGGATGCAGTCAAAGAAGTTACCGCTGGAAGTCCGGCTTATCAGGCAAGGCATCCGGGCGTAATATTCCAGAAGGCTGCAATTACTAATAAGAAATTTAATGCAACTGCAATTCAGCAGGCCAACACTCTTGGAGTAAAGCTAATAGGAAGAGCTGAGTTGATTGAATTGTTGAATAAAGTCCAGCTTAAGCAATTAACTCTGGATGAAGAAATTTTTAAGTTCTATATGAGTACGTCTAAATCTTCGGTGAATATATGAGTAGGAGTTGGCTTTGGGGTCAAGAGGATGATTTGAAAGTTGTGGATTGGGTAGGAAAAGCGAGTAAAGAGGCTTTATTGAATGGCGATACTTCTCTCGCCTCGGAAATTCTAAAGGGCGCTAGTAATTTTTTTGCACCAGAAGCATTGGTTGGTTCGTTGGGGGGTAATTCTGAACTTGTATCAAACTGGCTATACGACATTTATTCAATGATATATTCTGGCACCCGGAATATATCCCATCCAGAAATTGAACCTATACAAACGCATCATTCGGTAATTAATTGCTTTAGATTACTAAACTCATTTTTTGATTTGAATGATCTTCACACCCCGAGGCTTGTAACATTAGGTGAGCCAATACCAGATTTAATAATTCCCGAGCCTTATTCAAATGATGGCATTGTTGGCTAATTTAAACCTCCAAAGCTTTTCTCAAATACGGATCAATATCCCCTTGAGTCAGTAGCCACTGTTTATAGTCGCTGGGAACATCTGATAACAACACGCCCTTATGTTTACCAAATGGCATGGTTGTTGGGGTTCTAGCCTTTTCAGATTCAGCATATAAATCTTCAATAGTCTTTACCCCTAGCTCTTGGCAAATGTGATCTAGGATCACGGCGCATATACCCACATCGGCAATAGCAGAGTGAGCATTACGTAATTGCTCTCGTGCTGTATCGCGCTCTAAGTAGTACATCAATGCGCTTTGATTATGGTTATCTAAGTCTGGCCATAGTTTGCGAGCAAGTGCCAGTGTACAGATACGTTTGACATCAGGTTTACCAATTACTTCCCAGTCAAAGTCCACGTTATGCCCAATCATGTAGTCCACGTGTCCAGGCAGGGTAAAGCTAGCAGCTGGTGGGCAATTAACCAATTCCTCATCCATGATGTGATGGGTAGCTAGTGCGCCTAAGGCAATAGGTTTACCAGGGTTATAACGCTGGACAAAGGGGTTAGTGATTGAGAATGGGTATAAGGACTCCAGTTCAACCCAAGCAGCTTCTATGAGTACGGGTTCTTTAATACCTGTAGCTTCGGTATCGAAAATAATGGTTTTGGACATGGGTAATTAGGATTGGTAGTTATAGGTGTAATTATGAGCGTTACTTAAAGTAACGCTTAGAAAGTATCAGTATTGCGGTTCGCATAGCCTGTTTGCCTGATGAGTAGGAAAATTAATCTGATTAATTTGACAGCGGTAGTGACCCGTTAGCGCGGTTTTGCTCGCCTTGATTTCGGGCGTCCTGCATCTTCTTCTCAAAGTCAGGATCAACACCACCAATAGGGCTGATGATATTACCTGGCAGGGGCTGCAATGACTTAGGCATTTTTACGGCATCCTTATTAAAAGTCCCTTCAACCTCCTGTGCATAGCCTTGCTTAGTTTTGAGTTGTTGATGATGTATTTGTGTTGGAGTTTGATATACCGGATTAGGTTTTGCTAAGGGTTTTGGAGTCGCAGCATAAGGAGCTTTTTTGGGCTTTGGAATAGCCTTAGGCTTTACACCTTTTTTAAGGGGAGTCGCTGGAGTAGCTTTGACTAGTGGTTTTTTGGTTTGTTGTTCTCTGCTAATGGCCGCCCAAGTGTTATCGATGATCATTTTCAGTAAAGCCAGTTGATCTTCTGGGTTGGTAATTTCATATATGCGCACGATGTTCTCCTATTCATATATTTAGTACTATGAGTTAGGTGATGAAGTAATCTGATTAAAGGTATTCATTGAGCTCTGCCAATAGCGCCAGGAAAATTAGTAAGGTCATTTGATAAAGCCAGATTTTGTGTAGCTGCTAGCTTCAGCAATAGCTGTATCTAATTCCCCATCTAGCACAGCAACCTTTAATGTCTTAAGAGCTTGCACTAGTGCATCCTTGTTAGCGCAAACAATGGCATTGCTACCATCTGCTGATAAGGGCAATACTTTGGATCCGTATTTGACAGACAAATGAATGAGTCCATCGGGCGTAGTCCAGTGCCATTCCTTAATCCGTTTAACAGCTTCCACAGTCATACGCTCACCAGTTTGTTTATTAATATATGTACGTAGCTTTTTAGGTGCATATAGTTGCCCATTCATTTTTGCTTCACACAGCTCTAATTGCTCATGAATTTTGGCTACCAACTTATTGCGTCTATGAACGATTGGGCTAACCTTTAAAGACTTCTTACTATTAACTAGCTGTAAGCTGCTAAGCGCTGTCATCTCTTGCTCCTGGAGTGTTTGTATAGCTATTACAGTAACTTCAGAGTATTTAAATTCCTACCGAAAAAGGCCACAAAATAAGCCATATAAGCCATTGAAATCCATGAAGAAATAAAAGATCAGCGGGCGATCATTGGTATTAATAAATAACTGTATGCAAAGTTATCAGACTATCAAAGACATCAAGCTAAGAGATGCTTGGCTTAAGGCTAATGGGTATAACCCAAGCACTTTCTTTAGCCCAGATTTGGAGATTGATTACATAAGGGCGAAGGCAGCTAGTAAGCAGTTATTGATTGATTGTGTGGATTTATTAACGTCAGAGCAAACTGAACTAATACAGGCATTTAATAGTAATGCTACGCAAAAGCGCATGTACCAAGTACTCAATTTATATAAAAAGATACGCAGGCAATTACATAGGCAAAAACAGGGGTAATAAGGTTAGCTCACCTTAAACGGCAAAAACGCGGGTTGTAATACGTCGGCTAATGAGCCCGCACTTGGCATAAATGCTCTAAAGGTTATGCACTACAAGTAGGCCGCAGAATTCCCTGTTATTTAGGGTTTGGAGTTTTAATACATCTGTCTCCAATAAATTCTTTTAGAGTCGTGTTGCTGAGGAACTCATCAGACCAATCTACACGAAGCGGCGGCTATAGTACTTTCCTAGTGCTATAGCCGTCGTTTGACTAAAGAATCTATCAACCAATCTTGTCAATAAATCAATAGATCCAATCATGATTATTATGTAATATAGAACGGAATAAATGTGATGAGCGCGAGCGAAGAACGGGTGAACGCAGTTCACCTTCTATAAAAAGGTAATCATGGCGACAAGTAAAAAATCAAAAATTCAAGTAGGAACATCAGAGTCTAATCGCGCTTTAAAAACACAAGAAAAACTCTTGGAGGGTTTGTATCGGAATGATTTTTCATACTATGTGTATAAGATGACAAGATTAGAGGTCTATTACTGGCTTAAAACTATTAGCGATCAAAAAGATTTTGATAAAGTTGCAGACTTAATCTTTCATGCCAAATTAGATGACCTTTTCGGAAAGATAGATCGAGATATGGGTTCCGATAAATTTTTGTACCAGATCATATTCCGTGAAATTCGCAATGGAAATGATGGGGCCATAAGATCTTTTGAGGATCCTGGCTATACAGATTATGAGGTTTATGATGGAATTGATACATATAGTAAGTTATCTGATTCACAAAAATTGATAGTTTGGATGGAGCATGTAAGTGGTATGACAGATCATCAGCCATTTCCAATGTTGGCAAATATCCCTTAGTCATTTGCACCATAGTTTTCCATAAAGATTCCATAATTTAAAAAACTACAGGAAATCTAGCTTTCCTGTAGTTCAGCCTGTAAGTCATTGAAAACTTAGAGATCACATACTCTGTGGCATTTTGACACTCTCGGTTGTCCATTCCATACATCAGAAAATATGCTTATAGCTAAGTAAATATTACTTTTAGGAGCTAGCTATATGGCACAAGCAAAGACATTTAAAGCTGAAGAATTAGAGCGAGTACTTGATTACGTAAAACTATCTAAACATGCCCAGCGTAATAGGGCGATATTGCTGCTAACCCACTGGGCTGGACTTAGAGTGGGTGAAGTTGCTGCGCTACGCATGTGCGACGTTTTAGACGCCAATTTGATGGTGAAAAGCGAGATTCGCTTGAGTGCTGAGCAGACTAAAGGTGCGATAGCTCGCACTGTATTTGTGAATGAGAAGTTGAGGGTTGAATTACAGGGTTATGCAGATACTCTAAAAACCAGAGATCCCCAGTGGGCCTTTTTTCCAACCCAGAAGTTTCCACGTAGAGGCTTTACTGCTAATACATTAACTCAGCATATGAATGGCATCTATAGGCAATGCCAAATAGAAGGAGCCACGAGTCACAGTGGACGTAGAAGCTTTATTACGAACTTGGCAAGTAAAGGTATTGGGGTGAGAGTATTAATGAGCTTGGCAGGTCATAAGAATATCAGCACTACGCAGGCTTATATTGATGTGAACGATGATATGAAGCGAAGAGCTGTAGAGCTTATTTAGATTTACTGGGCCTGCCTACTTTGCGGGTTGCAGATTTAAACTTCATGGCATACCTACAAGGAGCGTCAGTAGGGTAGAGCCCACGTGCGGCATTTTCAGCAATCAGCTCTGCTTTAGCTACCAATTTACTCGCTAGGATTTGTAGACGTATTTTTTTATCAGCTAGATTGAGTTCGCCGGGATCAGGATTTCCCTTATCATCTAATTTAATGTGGTGGGCAGGAGATAGTTCAAGTCTAGTGCCAATAAGCCAAAGCGGGTAACCATTTTGGTACATCTTTAGTGCAATAGTGCCTAGCTTAATAGTAGGCTCGCGTAACTTAGAGCGTATTAGCTCATATTTCGGTCTAATTAACTTTGGTTTAGTGCATACAAAATTACCAGCACGAACTATGGCATTAATTTGCTTTAGGGCCATTTGTTTAGTTTGATTGGTTGGTATAGCTAGTACCAAGCACTCTGGCTTGCCCATGTCTTGCCATGTGTTCCGTGATTGAGTGGCTGTGCTGCTATTAATAAGAGTGGCTTCATCAGAATATCCAACGGCGAATGTTTGAGCTTTGGCTGCTTTAATACCAAATAGCGCTTTCCCGCGACTGTCCCACCAGCGACTTTCTGGAATACGCCATACATCCCCAAAATCTTCATAAGTCTTAACTATTTGCTGCCAGTCTTTGGGAGCATTGGCCGGAAGTGCTTTTTTACCTTTCCTAGCCCATTCGCAAACTAGCTGATAGCTGGGGCTGAGTTTTAAGTAATCAATTAAAGCGTCATAACGCCAGTCACTAGCAGCGAATAAGCCACTTTCTTCCCAATGGCTTTCTTGAGACTCAAAGCGGGGTAATTTTTGTCGATTTGTCATAATTAAATATTACCAAAATAAAGATCTATATATAAGTTAATTTTTAATAAAAGTAATAAATCATATCCTACTTACATAGCAATTTCGCTATGTTTATTAGGAGTATTAAAAATGCAATTTATTCAAGAAAAAGTAAAACTAAACAACGTAATTGATAGGTTCAGTGGGCAAAACTTATTAGATGTGAATACAACAATTACTCGCTCTTTAGAGAAGTCCGAATTACACATATATTCGCGTGCTATTGGAAAGGTATTGAATAAAGCTACTTTGAGTAGAGATGACTTGAAGGTGCTAGATAAGATTGATGCGCTGACTTATGAAAAGCATGGCATGTGTTTAAAAGATTCGGCTGTAACCAAGGCTAGACTTAAAGCATGTAAAAAGTATGGAATGCAATTTATTGATAGGGATGGTTTAGTTATTCATTTACAGATGATGATCAATTTAAATCAAGAAAAAACTGCAGCACATAAGTTTGGTGCATATATAACCGATAAGTTAGGCGCAGGTAGCATTGAGGCCTTTTATAAAGCAATGCATAAAGTTAAGCAGGGCATTGATCTAGATATTGCTGATTTAAAGACTTTTAATGCAATAGAAGAAGTTGCCGAAAAGAAATTTAATTGGTGCATGCGTAATGAGAAAGTACAAATTGCGAGAAAAAATGCATCTGAAAAATTGGGAATGAAATTTTTAGATTTATCTAAAGTTATATTTCACTAATAAAAAGACATGCAGGCGTTACAGGTTGTAACGCCTGTGTAGTTAGAGCAAGGAAAAAATGAAAAAAGAAATTATTAGATTAGAAAATACTAAGAAAAGTACTCTGCCAGTCATCACCAAAAGCTTAATTAGCCAAGCTGATGATTTGGCAAAAGAGCATGAGCAATTTAATGCCAACTATATTGTTGGCGGACGTTTAGCTTTATATGATTTACTTGCAAAGATTTTCACTTTATATCAACAGCTTGATGCTGCCCCTGATAAAAAGGATTTGATCAGTGATATGAAGCACAAGCTAGTTCATAGCTATAAGATTCGCGTCCAATCAAACAGCTCAGATACTGCGGTATTAGTTCGATATATCACCCGCGCAGATCGTAAAACAGCTCACGTCTATGCCCGGGCGATTGAATCTGCTGTCTCTAATCAAATCTCAGTAGAGCAATTTACGGACTATGTTCAAGAATGCGGTGGAGTAGAAAACATACGCTCTTTAGGTGTTGATCCAGCAACGAAAGCCAAGCAGGAAGAGTCTGAGCAATTTAAATATGACCTAGGTTGGAAGTATTGTCTATCACGCGAGGAGTTACCTTTTGCTGTGTTTGAATCTCCAACAGATTTCAGCAAGCGTAAAGATGTTTCTTTTGAATATTACGCATGTATAAAGCGTAAAGGTATGCGTTATGTTATTGCCAATATTCCTGCCGATCCTGCATTTCATGATCGTGCAATTCAGTTAATTGGTAATCAACTTGGTGCTTTAGAAAATGCAGAGGAACTTGTTAGTAAGCTACATGATAAGGCAATGGAGGCCCGCAAAGAGCGTTGGGATAGCATGACGCCAGGTATGGCAAAGATTTTGGAGGGAAGGGAGCAAAAAGAAAAGGGCGAAGTGTAATGTGAAGGAGTTTGGAGCAACGAAGTGCTAGATGGTTGCTCCAAAAATCCTTTGGTTTTGAAAACTAAAGAGTGAGCTAGCTCTTCTAGTAAATGAGTGAATTTGCTTACACATTTGCTTACACACCGACACTGACCACCTGCAGAGCCCCTGTTTATATGGTTCTATCATGGGCTTCTGCTCTCATAATCCTTTGGTCCCAGGTTCAAGTCCTGGTGGGCCCACCAGAAACGCAAACCCTCATCAGCAATGGTGAGGGTTTTGTCTTTTGGGCACACATTCATTTTGCTTGCTATGCTTTGTCAAGTTTTTAACTATCTGAAATGACTACATGAATATTAATGCTGATTACAGTCAGAGAGTAGTGATAAATCACCATGACTTACCGTGGATCTCAAGTCCCGAGTTGGGAGTGGAGAGGCGTATGCTGGATCGGATGGGTGATGAGGTAGCAAAAGCAACTTCCATTGTTCGCTATCAACCAGGATCGAAGTTTTCAACCCATACTCACGAGTTTGGTGAGGAGATATTTGTTTTAGATGGTGTATTTAGCGATGAGATTGGCAATTACTCTGCGGGCACATACATCATGAATCCACCGGGCTCTTCCCATGCACCATTTAGTGAGTTCGGGTGCACTCTATTTGTCAAACTCCGACATCTTGGTCCGGATCAAGTGGAGCGAGAAATGATTGATACAAAAACATCAGCTTGGTATCAAGGTATGGTTCCCGGTCTTCAGGTAATGCCGCTGATGCGGCAAGGCAGCGGATCAACTTTAGTGCGCTGGGCGCCGCAAACCTACTTCAATCCACACAAGCATTTTGGTGGTGAAGAAATCTTTGTAATTGATGGCGTGTTCGAGGATGAGCACGGACGCTATCCAGCTGGCTCATGGATTAGAAGCCCTCATATGAGCCTCCACCAGCCCTTTAGTAAGGAAGGCTGCACGATCTTTGTAAAGACTGGGCATTTGCTGATTTAGATAGGAGCATGGCTCTGCAGCTAAAGTCATCTTTGATATAGTCTTTTTATTGCCAATACCTAACGGAAGTCCTCTCATATGGAAAAGAGTAGTGAGCTAGAGCGTGGTCTGAACCAACGCCATATTGAAATGATCGCCATCGGCGGCTGTATTGGTACAGGGCTATTTATGGGCTCAGGTAAAACAATTTCTTTGGCCGGACCCGGAATCATCTTTATCTATGCGATTACCGGACTGATTTTGTATTTCGTTATGCGGGCTATGGGCGAATTATTGCTGCATAACCTAAGCTACAAATCTTTTGTAGACTTTTCAGAAGACATCTTAGGACCTACAGCAGGATTTTTTGTGGGTTGGTCTTATTGGTTTGTTTGGATTGTCGCAGCGATTGCCGAAATTATTGCAATCACTGGGTATATTTCATTTTGGTTTCCTGATCTGCCTAATTGGATTTCTGCTGTTGGATTGATTCTGTTGTTATTAACTCTAAATTTGTTGACTGTTAAGGCCTTCGGTGAGTTGGAATTTTGGATGGCCATCATTAAGGTCGTCGCAATCGTAGGCTTAATTGTTTTGGGTCTTTATCTGTGCGTGACTGGATTTGTATCTCCTGGCGGTGTTCATGCCAAGGTAAGTAATCTATGGTCTTATGGTGGCTTTATGCCGCACGGCGTTTCAGGCCTGCTTGCTGGGCTACAGATGACTATCTTTGCTTTTGCCGGCATGGAAATTATTGGAACCATGATGGCTGAAACCAAAAATCCAAAAGTAATGCTGCCCGATGCGATTCACAAAATCCCGATGCGGATCATGATTTTTTATGTTGGCACAATCATCGTATTAATGATGGTTACGCCTTGGACTGACATTTCTCCCAATGAGAGCCCATTTGTTGGCATGTTCTCTTTGATTGGCATGGCCAGTGCTGCATCGCTAGTGAACTTGGTAGTGATTAGCTCTGCAACTTCATCAAGCAATAGCGGCATCTATGCAACATCACGGATGCTATATGGTCTCGCTAAGCAGCATCATGCTCCAGCTGTGTTCGGCAAGCTGTCTGCCTTCAAGATTCCATCTGGCGGTATTTTTTTGGGAACTGGCTTAATCCTGTCTGCGACGGTACTACTCACAACCACCCAGTCGATGATGAGTGCATTTGAGATTGTCAGTAGCGTGGCTGCAATTATTTTTATCTTTATTTGGTCGATGATCTTGCTTGCTTATCTAGCCTACTGCAGACGACTGCCTCAAGCTCATGATGAGTCTGAGTACAAAATGCCCCTGAGTAAAGTCATGCCTTACGTTGCATTTATTTTTTTTGCGATTGTGCTCTATGCCCTCACTCTAAGCGAGGACACCCGGGTTGCACTTTATGTGCTGCCAATCTGGTTTGCACTGCTCGGAGTTTTGTATTGGCTCAAGACCCATAGAAGCGCCCATCAAAAAACCTTAGTTGCTAATTTCCGCGAGAAGGTGATCGCTCAAAAAGTGGCAGCTAAGGAATACCGCGCCAGATCTCGCTAGAAGGCATTTCCCTTTCAGAAAAAGGGTAGTTGAGTAATCTGATCAAGCAATTGTTTTGCCCAAGTCCGAAGAGCATAATGAAAGGACAAGATAAAAATAAGGGGTAATACGATGCTTGAT
Organism: Polynucleobacter sp. MWH-P3-07-1; assembly: GCF_018687555.1. NCBI lineage: Bacteria > Pseudomonadati > Pseudomonadota > Betaproteobacteria > Burkholderiales > Burkholderiaceae > Polynucleobacter > Polynucleobacter sp. MWH-P3-07-1. Next base: position 1,301,105 of record NZ_CP061296.1, on the reverse strand, counting down.
GCACTTATTTTGAGCAGAATTCAGTTTGCTGCCAACATTACTTTTCATATTCTTTTTCCAACCATCTCCATTGCATTAGCTTGGGCTTTGTTGTATTTCAAGATTCAATTTAATAGGACCGGTCAGATCGAATGGAGTGAGGCTTACCAGTTCTGGGTCAAAATATTTGCCTTAACCTTTGCCTTGGGTGTTGTGAGCGGCATTACCATGAGCTTCCAGTTTGGCACTAATTGGCCAGGCTATATGCAAACGGTGGGTAATATCGCTGGACCCTTATTAGGCTATGAAGTGTTATCAGCCTTTTTTCTTGAAGCCACTTTCTTGGGAATCATGCTCTTCGGGGCTAAACGGGTTTCACAAAGAGCCCATACGGTTGCCACCTTTCTGGTTGCCTTTGGAACCTCGTTGTCCGCATTCTGGATCATCGTTTTAGATTCCTGGATGCAGACCCCACAAGGTTTTGAAATGATTAATGGTCAAGCGCATGCGACCAATTGGCTTGAGATTGTGTTCAATCCTTCCATGCCGTATCGACTCTTCCATATGATGACGGCTTCATTCTTGACGGTCACTTTTTTAATTGCTGGTATCTCTGCCTATCGATACTTGCGAGGCATCAATCTTGCTGGTAGCCGGGCATTGATTAAGCTATCCATGACAGTTGCGGTGGTGCTGGCCCCCTTGCAAATTGTCTTGGGTGATATGCATGGCTTAAATACTCTGGAATATCAGCCTGCCAAGGTAGCAGCAATGGAAGGTATTTGGCAAACCACCAGAGGTGCCGATGCGGTTTTGTTTGCCATTCCTGATGAAGCTGCCAAGGCAAATAAGTATGAAGTGGCTGTGCCAAAACTGGCTTCTTTGTATCTGACGCACTCTTGGGATGGTGAAGTCCAGGGCTTAGACGCATTCCCTGATACGCATCCTCCGGTTAAGCCTGTCTTCTTTGCATTCCGGATCATGGTTGGAATTGGAATGCTCATGCTGCTCACGGCCTTTGTGGGTTTCTACCTTGTTAGAAAAAAACAAGAATTGCCAAAATGGCTTTTAAAGACCCTCAGCGTCATGAGTTTCTCTGGATGGGTAGGTGTCGTAGCCGGTTGGTATGTGACAGAGGTGGGTAGACAACCATTCTTAGTCACGGGGGTTCTCAAAACGGCTGACGCAGTAACGAAACTACCAACCAATATGATTTTAGGAACCTTGGTGATGTATCTAGCCTTATATCTTGGTCTGATCCTTTCTTATATCTGGGTGGTGTTCTATTTAGCCCGTCAGACTGGACCCGCAAAGGCTGCTGATGACGCAAGGCCAAACTTAGTTAACCGTCCTATCGGAGCTTAAGAAAAATATGATTCCCAATCTACTAGAACCTGCAGGCTGGTTACCCCTTTTCTTTTTGGTGGCAATGGGTATTGCCATGGTGGCCTATGTTGTCCTCGACGGTTATGACTTAGGTGTTGGCATTTTGCTTAATCAAGCAACAGATGAAGAAAAAGACATCATGATTTCCTCAATTGGCCCATTTTGGGATGCAAATGAAACTTGGTTAGTCCTGGGCGTTGGCGTGCTCTTGATCGCCTTCCCAATGGCGCATGGCATTATTTTGACCGAACTCTATTTACCCGTTGGCATCATGCTTGCTGGACTGATTTTGCGCGGCGTTTCTTTTGACTTTCGGGCAAAGGCGCACCTTAGTCAAAAAGCCGTCTGGAATTTTCTATTCTTTTTTGGCAGCTTCTTAGCGGCAGCATCACAAGGCGTGATGGTTGGTAGAGAGGTGATCGGCTTTGACTCCGGGGGTTTGGGTTGGTTATTCGCATTCATTGTGGCATTGTGCTTGCCTGCTGGCTATGCATTGCTGGGCGCGGGCTGGTTGATTATGAAAACCTCCGGAGGGCTTCAGCGTAAGGCTGTGGCTTGGGCCAGAAAATGCCTGTGGTTAACAGCCCTGGGAGTGGGCATTATCTCTATAGCGACTCCATTCTTTAGTGCTGAGATTGCAGCAAAGTGGTTTACATTCCCGAATATCTTTTTCTTATTGCCATTCCCTGTGTTATCACTGGCCTGTTTTGTATTGATTGATTTGAATTTAGTAAAAATGCAAAGAGATAAACCTGCGCCTGTCTGGCTTCCATTTGCGCTGAGCGTCGCCATTTTTGTGTTGGCCTTCTTGGGAATTGCTTACAGTATGTTCCCATATATTGTCGTCGGCAAAATGACCATCTGGGAAGCGGCCTCTGCAACAGATTCTTTATGGATGATATTTTGGGGTGCCATTGTTGTGCTGCCAACCATCATTGGCTACACCATCTATTCCTACAAAATCTTTTGGGGAAAAACAGAGCCGCTGAGCTACTACTAAATCATTTAATTCTGCATGGTACAAATAAAAATACCAACCTAGAGGTTGGTATTTTTTATCTCTCAAGAATCTGCTAAGAGAATCTGAACTGCTCTTTTAGACAAGCACAGAGCGCAGATTTTTTTCTTGCCATTCTTTGGCGGCTTTGTAAGAGGCCACTAGATCTTGTAAAAATGAACTGAATGATTTCATGATTAGAGCCCCCGTACAGTGCTGTAGTGAAATAAATAATCACGTGTTAATACTTCAACCTCATGCTCAGAAGCGGGGTTGTGGCTGTTAATAAATTGCTCAAGATTTGCGGTCTTGCTTTTATGGGCAAAAACCTCATTCCAGAGACTCAATAATTGTGTCATTTAAGGCTCCTTTATTAGCGTATTAGGGTTAATACCTAGCTATTATGAGCCCTTTTCATGAATATTGCATGACAGCAATCAGAAAAAATTGTGTCTAACTTCCTGTTTTTGCAGGTTTATTGGTGAATTTGAGCTCTGACTTCGGCTGAGCGATCCCACAAATTGGGGGTCTGGGGCGATGAGTATCCAGAGACAAAGTGCTTGATCTCCCCGGTTTCTGCTTGGTAGACGTGTCGATGGATGGCGCCAATATTGCCTCCATACACATGGATGCTGATGGAGGTTTGGTCATCAAATGCATTGCTCACAACATGAATGTCGCCAATATGTGGGCTTACAGCATCAATATCGCCTGGTTTGAGGGTCGTCTCTGGCCCAGCTGCTACTAGCTTCCCAGCGCTATCGAATTGGTAACGCTGTCCCTTTTCTGCGCCCCTGAGCATGCCAATTAAGCCCCAGGTGCAGTGATCATGAATCGGCGTTTTTTGTCCCGGACCCCACACAAAACTCACCACTGAAAACCGCTCGAGTGGATCAGCATGCAGCAAGTATTGCTGATAGAACTCCGGGTGGGGCACAGTACAAAACTCAGGTAACCAGGACTCACTTTGAATCAGGTTTGCGAGAAGTTGCTTACTTTCTGCCAGCAAGAGCGTTTCATCTTGAGTTTTCTCAACCAAGCGAGTCATGCTCGTAATGAAATTCCGCAGAGGGGTTATAGATGAGGTTTGGTTCATTTTGATGGGTATTTAACTCACACTGATTTCTTGTAATGTACTCCAAAATAATGGTTCTGAATTCCTAAAGGTCTACCGATTACGGGTTTTGGAGGGGGTTCGATCGCAATCTACGTTTTATCCCAATGCTATGATTTTGCAGACGATTGGCCTATGAGGCTAGCAATAAAAAATAAAAATAGGAGACAAGCATGAGCCAAAAAAATTCAGCAACACGCGTATTAACGGCTAGCTTAATTGGCACCACGATTGAGTTTTTTGACTTTTACATTTATGCCACAGCAGCTGTTTTAGTTTTCCCAAAGCTGTTCTTTCCATCAAGTGATGCAAACACGGCTGTGCTTCAGTCCTTGGCCACCTTTGCACTGGCTTTCTTTGCACGCCCCATCGGCGCCGCTTTATTTGGACACTTTGGCGATCGGATTGGGCGTAAAGCTACCTTAGTAGCTGCACTGATGACGATGGGTCCTTCTACTGTGGCGATTGGTTTATTGCCTACTTATGCCTCGATTGGCATTTTGGCCCCGATTTTATTGGCACTGTTTCGCTTCGGCCAGGGCTTGGGCTTAGGGGGTGAATGGGGTGGCGCGGTATTGCTAGCTACAGAGAATGCACCCGCAGGTAAGCGAGCTTGGTATGGCATGTTCCCGCAAATGGGGGCGCCAATTGGTTTCTTATTGTCGAGTGGAACTTTCCTGATTCTGAGTAAAAACTTAACAGATGAACAGTTCTTTGATTTTGGCTGGCGTATTCCCTTTCTCGCCAGTGCGGTCTTGGTATTTGTCGGCTTGTATGTGCGTTTGAAGATTGAAGAGACCCCTGCATTTTTGGAGGCGATTCAAAAAAATCAACGCGTGCAAATGCCGATGATGGAAGTCCTCACAAAACATACTGCTACTTTGTTTTGGGCAACTTTGCTATCAATTACAACCTTCGCCGTCTTTTATTTGATGACAGTATTTACCTTGAGCTGGGGCACTTCTGTTCTGCATTACCCTCGCTCGAGTTTTCTAATTGCGCAAATGATTGGAGTGCTGTTCTTCGCAATTGGGGTGCCGGTCTCTGGGGTGTTATCTGACAAATTTGGTTGCGGCAAGGTACTCATTGTGACGATGCTGGCAGCCTTCGTATTTGGTCTCGTGTTCGCACCGCTCTTTACTTCAGGCAGTTGGCTGACTACCGTCATATTCTTGGCAATGGGTTTGTTGTTGATGGGCTTTACTTACGGCCCACTCGGCACTGCTCTAGGCCAGTTGTTTCCGACTACTGTACGTTATACCGGTTCATCACTGTCATTTACGCTAGCTGGTATCTTGGGCGCCTCATTAGCGCCTTATATCGCTACTTGGTTGGCGACAAACTACGGCCTAGAGTTTGTGGGCTACTACCTCTCGACTGCAGCAACCATTTCTTTATTGGCCTTACTAGCTGTCCGTAATCGTTTACACAAAAATGCTTAGCCGAAATTAAAAAACTGGAATCATTCATATTCATGTACAAACTCATTGCTTTCGATGCCTATGGCACCTTGTTTGATGTCTATTCCATGGGGGCTTTGGCAGAAGAGTTATTCCCAGGAAATGGAGTAGCACTTGCCTTGATGTGGCGTGATCGCCAAATTGAGTACACCCGTTTAGTCACAATGAGTGATCCCAATCCTAGTGGAAGCAAACACTACATTCCATTTTGGGAATTGACGATTCGCTCTCTGCGTTACGTCTGCAAGCGAATGGATCTTGAGCTATCTGCTGCAAATGAGAAACGCTTGATGGATCAGTATGCCAAGCTCACTGGATTTGCGGATAGCCTAAGTGTGCTCAAGGCCATCAAGGAAAAGGGCATTGCAACAGCGATTCTGTCGAATGGGAGCCGCGAGATGCTGGCAACGGTGGTTGAGAGTAACGGCCTCAAGCCTTACCTGGATCAAGTAGTGACGGTTGAAGAAGTGCGCTTATTTAAAACTGCGCCGCAAGCTTACGAGTTGTTATTACAAGCTTTTCCGGTCCAGAAAAATGAAGTCTTATTTGTATCTAGCAACGCTTGGGATGCTCTTGCTGCCAAATGGTTTGGTTATGATGTCTTTTGGGTCAATCGCCTTGGCCATCCATTTGAAGAGATTGGCGAGAAGCCGAATTACGAAGGCAAATCCTTATCAGAGGTCTTAGAAACCCTATAGGCAGGCTGTAATACGTCGTACACCCTTTTGCAATAAGATGATTGCATGAAAGTGTTTTTCAAAGCCTCTTGTGCTGCCGTGTTGCTCTTGGCTGCAATTGGATCTGGCTACGCTGATGAAGCTCTATATATGGATAAGTTGCTTAATCAAGCCAAGGTTCAGAGCACTGGTCGATTGACGTATTGGGGCTTGCCAATTTATGATGCCACGCTCTATCGAAGTGCCACTCCCAATGCAAGTGAGTTTGCTCTAGAGATTCGCTATCAACGTTCCATTTCTCGGGATACGTTGGCCAGTCGAACCGCGGATGAAATGATCAAGACCGGGGTTCCTGAGAAGCAAGCGGATTTGTGGGGCAAAGAGTTGGCAAAAATTTTTCCAAATGTAGAGCCCGGCACGATGTTGACTGCAGTTTATGTCCCAAAGCAAGGCACTACTTTTCTGTTAAATCAAAAGCCCTTAGCTCAAGTTTCAGGTGAGGATTTCTCCAAAGCCTTTTTTGGAGTTTGGTTTTCCGATAAAACCAGCTCACCCAAATTACGTAAAACCTTACTGGGACAGAATTGTCTGTCCCCTTTATTTAGCGAGCCTTGCGCACCATGAAAATCTTCTACCGACTATTAGCCATCTGCCTGATTGGTTTCTTGTCAGCTTGTGCGAGCCCTAAGGTGACTGACTATGCCAGTCAGAAGCCGACGCTCGATTTATCTGAATACTTTAACGGCACACTGGATGCTTACGGAATATTTACTGATCGTAGCGGGGAGGTTGTTAAGCGTTTCACCGTTCTCATGCAATGCCATTGGGAGGTGATCGACGGGAAAAAGGTGGGCACTCTTGATGAAAGCTTTGAATACTCTGACGGGACAAAGCAAAAGCGAATTTGGAAGTTAACTGAGATAGCGCCAGGTAAATATATTGGCAAGGCAGATGATGTGGTCGGTGAGGCTATTGGTGAGTCTGCGGGCAATGCCCTCAATTGGACCTATACCTTAGCGCTGCCAGTAGATAAAGATGTTTACAAGGTCCAGTTCAATGACTGGATGTATTTAGTGACGCCCAAAGTGATGCTCAATAAAGCCCAAATGAGCAAGTTTGGTATTTACCTGGGTGAGGTAACCCTTAGCTTCTACAAGCGTTAAGTCGCCTACCAGTTCTTCGCATTCGCCGCATTCCAAGCGTTGATCAGATAAGCATACTCACCTGTAAATGCATTGCTTGGATCATTCTGCAATAAAGATCCTGCTGCTATGTGAAGTAAATGTTTTGAGAAGGGTTGAGTAATTCCATTTTCATCCCTGCGCATGATGTGATCTGGCTTTAACTCTGAGGGATGTCGAATAGCTGCCGCAGCCAGAATTTCTTTAAGGGCATGCATTGTATTTTTATGGAATTGGTAAACCCGGGTTCCTTTATCAACAGGATCCAGTGCTTTTTGTCTTTGGGCGTTTTGAGTTGCGACTCCAGTGGGGCACATATCCGTATTGCAGGTGCGTGACTGAATGCAACCAATCGCAAACATAAAGCCGCGTGCTGAGTTACACCAATCTGCACCGATCGCACAGGCGCGCACGATATCAAAAGCGGAAATGATTTTGCCTGCAGCGCCAAGCTTGATGCGTGAACGTAAATTAGCGCCGATGAGAGTTTCATGGATGAGGCGCAAGCTATCGCGCATTGGCATGCCAATATGATCAATAAACTCGACAGGAGCGGCGCCTGTCCCACCTTCGCTACCGTCTACTACGATAAAGTCTGGTGTTAATTGAGTATCGATCATGGCCTTCAGAATGGCAAACCAATCTTCGGGTTTACCAATGCAGAGCTTGAAGCCTACTGGCTTACCGCCGGATTTTTCACGTAACAAAGAGAAAAACTCCAACATCTGGACTGGGGTATTAAAAGCCGTATGCCTGCTTGGTGAAACGCAATCGACTCCCATCGGCACATCCCGCGTAAGAGCGATCTCTGGAGTAATTTTGGCTGCAGGCAAAATGCCGCCGTGCCCTGGTTTAGCGCCTTGAGATAACTTGATCTCAATCATTTTGATTTGGGGGTCGGTCGCAACTTGAGTGAACTTCTCAATATCGAAGTGACCATCTGCTTGACGACAGCCAAAGTAGCCTGAGCCAATTTCCCAGATGAGATCGCCGTCGTAGACCTTATGATACGGAGAGACTGAGCCCTCACCGGTATCTTGTGCAAAGCCACCAAGTTTGGCGCCTTTGTTTAGAGCTAGCACTGCATTGGCTGAGAGAGAGCCAAAACTCATCGCTGAAATATTAAATAACGAAATGGAATAGGGCTGAGAGCAACTTTGCTGCCCAACCTCTATTCTGATGTCATCTGGAAGCTCATCGGTAATTGGCGCGTTGGAATAATTCAGCCATTCATAGCCGGGTTTGTAGACATCATCGATTGTGCCAAATGGACGTTGATCGGATAAATTTTTAGAGCGCTGATAAACCAATGCCCGTTGATTGCGAGAGAAGGGAAGTTTTTCGCTATCCGACTCGACAAAGTACTGTCGAATTTCAGGCCGGATGAATTCGAGCCAAAATCGCAAATGCCCTATGACGGGATAGTTGCGGAGAATGGCATGTTTTTTCTGGATCTGATCGAGGGCCCCGATGATGCTGAGACTGGAAAATAGAATGAGGCCATACCAAATGACGGGAGTCTGACGGTCGGCTAACAGTAAATAAGCAAACAGAATGCTAAGAAAGACCGAGGCGTTCCAAACAAAGTAGCGAGTCATATTAGTATCGAAATTGGCTAAAGGGAGTGCATCGAGAAGACGATAGCACGACTACTGGATTTAGAAAACCAATTACTACTGCTTATTTATAGGCAGCCAAATCCTCTTCTTTTAATTCTTTTACTTCCAACTGTCCAAAGATGAAGGATTCTACTTTTTCAAGAGACCAATCCAGGTCCTCAAAAACAGCTTGATGCGGACCGGAGTATTTGCGGGAGATACCATAAAAAATATCGGTTAATTCTTCTTGCAGATCCTCAGGAACGGTTTCCGAAAAATAGATCACTTTTTCACCGTTATAGGTATCGCTGATTTCTGCACCCTTGAGATCCTCAAGACAAATACCAATAGCAGGGTTATAGGTTTTGAGGAAAGTAGGCTTATGGGGAGTAATGACGGATCCCAGCTTCCAGACTAGGCCACATTTGATCTCCATATTGGATTTGCGATAAATCTCGCGCTCAACGATGGAGCCCATTTCAAGAGGAATAATTTGGTAGAGCATCTCATCACTCCCGATCGGTTGTGGAATCGAATATGGTCAAAGTTTCCCATTCAATTATGACAATCCGATGATGCTGGGGAGTCGAAGGAGCATTTAAAACAAGGCTAATCAGGCCTCAGCCAGATTTTGGTCCTTGGTGTAGGATAGTTGTTCACTGAAATAACATGTTTTAAGGTTAACCAAATGATCAATATTCGTAAATCGGCTGAACGGGGTTATGCAGACCACGGCTGGTTAAAAAGCTTCCACTCCTTCTCTTTTGCTAACTATTACGATCCTCAATTTATGGGTTGGGGTAATTTAAGAGTCATTAATGAGGACTGGATTGAGGCTGGACGTGGTTTTGGCGATCATGGCCATCGCGACATGGAAATTATTAGTTATGTCGTTGAAGGGGAATTGGCTCACAAAGATAGCATGGGCAATATCAAAGGAATCCCTCCTGGCGATGTGCAAAGAATGAGTGCCGGTACCGGGGTAGTGCATAGTGAGTTCAACCATGCTGAAGGTAAGCAAACCCATCTCCTGCAGATTTGGATTGAGCCAAATGTAAAAGGCATCCCTCCAGGCTATGAGCAAAAAACGGTTCCAGAGATAGAAAAGCGCGGCAAATTGCGTTTAGTAGCCTCGACCAATGGAGAAAAAGATTCAGTTGTGATTCATGCCGATGCCAAGTTATATGCTGGCTTATTTGATGGAGCTGAGTCGGCTAGCTTGACAATAGATCCATCCCGTAAGGCCTATGTTCACTTAGTTAAGGGCGAACTCACCGTCAATGGCAAAGCGCTTCAAAGTGGTGATGCAGCTTATCTTGCTCAAGAGCATGAAATTCAACTGAGCAATGGACGCAATGCTGAGGTCTTGGTATTTGACTTGGCACAGTAAGGCGAAAGTCTTACGCTATGATGTTTACTTAACAAAATAATAATGAGGTGACGTGTGGCAACAGCTCGAATGGTTAGTCTTGCAAAGCATGGTGGTGCTGAAGTGATTGAATTGATTGACAAGGAGCTTCCCGCTCCCGCAGCAGGTGAAGTACAAATTCGTCAGACCGCGGTTGGCTTTAATTTCATCGATATTTATCAGCGCTCGGGTATGTACCCTTTAGAGCTGCCAACAGGTTTGGGTCATGAGGCTGCTGGTGTAGTAGAAGCACTTGGTCAAGGTGTGAATGGTTTCAAAGTTGGCGATCGCGTGATGTACATTAATGCTGGCATTGGTGCATATACAAGCTTACGTAATGTCTCTGCTGAAAAATTAGTTCATATCCCTGAGGGGGTTTCTGATGAAGTGGCCGCTGCAGTATTTTTCAAGGCAATGACAGCGCAGTACTTGGTAAAGAAAACGTATAAAGTCAAAGCAGGTGATGTCGTATTAGTTCATGCTGCTGCCGGTGGTGTTGGGCAGATTTTGGCAGGCTGGGCTAAGGCTTTAGGAGCTTTTGTAGTGGGCACCGTTGGCTCAGAAGCGAAGTTTGCCGCAGCAAAGGCAGCGGGCTGCGATGCTGTTGTGGACTACTCCAAGCCGAATTGGGTAGAGGAGGTGATTAAGGCAACTGGTGGTCGTAAGGCTAATGTCGTTTATGACTCTGTTGCCAAGACTACCTTCCTGGGATCTTTAGATTGCACTGCGCCTTTTGGAACGGTGGCGCTCTTTGGTGCTGCTTCTGGTCCTGCACCAGATATCAACCCGGAGATTTTGAACAAGAAGGGCTGTCTGTTTTTAACTAGACCATCCGTCTTTCCTCACAATGCGACAGCTGCCTTGCTTCAAGAAAATGCAAAAGATGTCTTTGACGCAATTCAGAGTGGCGCGGTCAAAGTTCAAATTGGCGCTCAGTTTTCGCTTGAGCAAGCAGCTGATGCGCACCGAGCTGCAGAAGGAAGAAAAGTGTCTGGTGCCATCATCATGATCCCTTAGGCACTAGAGAGTTTGTCAATATAAAAAAGCCTCGCAATCCAGTGGGGCTTTTTTGTTTTTAGATTGAGAGAGCTTCATGAGTATTAAAAAATTATTCCAAAATGGCGTTACTTACGTTTTGATCCAAGCTGGTCTTTTGGGGATACTTTTTCTGGGGCCTACAGACTGGTGGGGCATCCTCTCGCTTTCTCAGATCGTAAGCGAGATCTTAAAGATGATTGCTTTGATCCTCTTTCCGCTAGGTGTTCTGATTGCTATTGTTGCTGCCATACAGCTCAAGCGGAATCTGACACCTTTGCCTATGCCAGTAGAACATGGTGAACTTATTCAAACTGGCTTATATGCCTATGTGCGCCATCCCATCTACTTGGGGGTGATTTTGATGGCTTTAGCTTGGTTTTTGCATACTCAAGCTGTATTGACCCTGGTTGAGTTCATTGCTGTGATGATTTTCTTTGAGGTGAAGTCTAGGCAGGAAGAGTATTGGATGGGGCAGGTTTACCCTGAGTACGCAGAGTATCAAAGACGCACTGCTAAACTCGTCCCTAGGGTTTATTAATGTATTGATGCAATGATTAGGTTTATGAAAAAACTGACAACGTTCTTATTGGTTTTATCGATGTTGCTGGCGGGCTGCCAGTCTACTGGTAATAATGGAGAGCCTCTAACGCCAGCGCAGATTAATCAAATGCGCGAGGCCAGATTGAAGATGGCGCAAACTGGCTTAGATGCGCTGATTAAGCAGAACCCTAAGGTAAAAGATCTCGCCGCTAAATCTGCTGGATACGCGGTATTCAGCACTACCAATATCAATGTAGTTTTGGTTGTAGTCGCAAGAGGACAGGGAGTGCTCTTTGATAAACGTCGCAAAGAGCCGATCTTCATGAATGCCCTAAAAACTGGTGAGGGCGTCGGTGCGGGCTATCAAGATCAATATCAAATCGCCTTCTTTAAAACCCCTGGATCAATTGATGAGTTTTTGCTGACTTCCATAGATGGCCAGAAAGGCGGCATTGATATCGCTGCTAATTTCTCTGCAGGTTCGGGCGGCACAATTCGCTCCTTTAATCCCGATATTACATTTTATACCGTCGGGTTATCTGGCTATGATTTGCAAGCGAATTACGGTGGCACACTTTATTTAGTCGACCAGCAATTAAATGATGCCTCTACTTTGGCTTCATTGCCCAAGAAAGCGCCGCAAAGTAGTAAGCCAAAGGAGTAAATCAGCATGGAACGCGAACGCTACACCACTCCCGCCATTCTGATTCACTGGGTCATGGCAATTTTAATTGTTGTGGTCTGGACTATCGGAACGCTTGCTGTAGATTTGCCTTTGGGGCCGGATCGAATTGTGAGTTTTAGTTGGCATAAGTGGATTGGAATCACGATCTTATTTTTAGTCTTATTGCGCATCGTTTGGCGCCTGACCCATCCAGCACCTGAACTCCATATCGTGATGCCTAAGTGGCAAGAGCGCACCATGGTCTTCACACATTGGGCTCTGTATATTTTGATGTTTACTATTCCCGTAGTCGGTTGGTTAATGAGTTCTGCTCACGGCTATACAGTGAACTACTTTGGCCTATTTGAATTGCCAGATCTCGTGTCAAAAGATAAGGCTCTAGCCGAGCAGCTAGAAGATTTGCATGCCTTTTTAGCTGATGGCTTGATGATTTTGGTTGCCCTTCATGTGCTGGCTGCTTTGAAGCATCAGTTTATTGATAAGGATGGCCTAATTACTCGAATGTCATTCTGTAAGTCATCGAACAAGAGGGATGCTGCATGAAAAAGTTTTTTACTGGTTTTGCAGTATTCAGTACAACATTATTCTTATGTGGTTTTATATTGCCCGCTCAGGCAACTGAATTTCATTCTATCGATGTAGCCAAAAGTAAGATTACCTTTACAACGAAGTTGATGGGCTCAAACCTCAATGGCGGCTTTAGTAGGTTTTCTGGCAAGGTGGATTTCAATCCCGAGCAAGCAGAAAAAGCCAAAGCCAATTTAGTCATTGAGATTGCTAGCTTTAATGCAGGTGGGGATGATTTGCAAGAAGAGGCTCGAGGTAAGGATTGGTTTAATACCAAAAGTTTTCCAAGCGCTAATTTTGTGAGCGATTCAGTTAAAAACTTAGGCAATAACCGACTGGAGATTGCCGGTAAGTTGACAATTAAGGGCAAGGCAATGCCTTTGACGATGTCGGCAAGCTACCAGGTGCAGGGCAAAAAAATCGTCTTTGATTCGTCATTTCAGCTGCTTAGACTGGATTATGGTTTAGGAGCGGGAAATTGGGCAGATACCTCTGCGGTTGCTAATGAGGTGCCCGTTAAAGTCCATTTAGTCTTAAATTCTAATTAGTAGTATTTTTTAATCACGGAGAAATCAATGAAATCTAAATTACTCGTTGCCCTTGTGGCGACTCTCGGTTTAACAGTGACAGCGTTTGCTGCTCCAGCTACTTATACTGCTGAGCCAAACCATACATTCGCTCAGTTCTCTTATAACCACCTCGGTTTCTCGATTCAGACTAGCCGTTTCAATACTGTCACCGGTACAGTCACAATTGATCAGGCTGCTAAAAAAGGAAGCGCTGATATTACGATTGATACCAAGTCAGTCGATACTGGTTCCAATGTATTTAATGGGCACATCCAGAGTGAAGATTTTTTATCAACTACTCAGTTCCCAACCGCAACTTTCCAAGCTGACCAGATGGTGTTTAAAGGGGATAAACCTAGTGCATTGAAGGGCGTTTTGACTTTGAAGGGCGTAAGCAAGCCAGTTACCTTGGCGATTACCCATTTTGAGTGCAAAAAGCACCCGATGTCTGGTAAAGATGTCTGCGGCGCAAATGCTGAGACCAAAGTAAAGCGTAGTGATTTCAATATGGCCAAGTACGTTCCGAATGTTGGCGACGAAGTTACCATCGCGATTGCGATTGAGGCTGTAAAGGCTGAATAAGTCTGGCTAGCTCAAGCTTAAAAACCACCTACGGGTGGTTTTTTCATATCTAGGGCTTGCGTCTATAATTCTTTAAATACTTGAAATAAAAGACAATATTCTGAAAATTTTGTTTCAAGCCATTGTTCTATGACAGCTTATATTTCTCACCCCCCTTTTACTTCCCAGAGCTTGCAAGCGAAGGATCTGAGCTGTGTTCGAGGTGAGCAAACACTTTTTGCCAATCTGAGTTTTGCTCTAAGTTCAGGCGATTGTTTGCATGTGAAAGGTGAGAACGGCGTTGGTAAAACTAGCCTCCTCCGATTATTGGTGGGACTTGCGCAGCCAGAGCAGGGCGAAGTGATCTGGAATGCAGCGAATATCAAAAACAATCTAGATAATTTCCATCAGGGACTTTGCTTTCTGGGCCATCGTGATGCCTTAAAAGAAGATTTGAGTGCCTTGGAAAATCTGATGATGTATGCGGCGCTCGCTAAAGTCGATTTGAGTCACGAGACTGCTTTGCAATGCTTGTGGCAGTTTGGCTTGCGGGAGCGGGAAGATCTACCAGTGCATTATTTATCAGCAGGTCAAAAAAAGCGGATAGTACTAGCGCGGATTGCCATGCGCAGAGCACCTCTATGGATATTAGACGAGCCTTTTAATGCGCTTGATTTTCAAGGAGTGCAATTATTGGTTCAGCTGATTGAGCGGCATCTATCTCAAGGTGGAATGACCATCTTCACTGGTCACCAAGAGATCAGCATTACTGGATCAAGGGCTTTGCAACTATGAATGCTTTCTTCGTGATGGTTCATCGGGATTTGTTGTTAGTCATGCGCCGCAAGAGTGAGGTGCTGACCGCCTTATTTTTCTTTGTGATTGTGACTAGCTTGTTTCCCCTTGGTATTGGAGCGGATACGGCTTTGCTGCGCAAAATCGCACCAGGGGTGATTTGGGTATCGGCCTTATTGGCTACCTTACTAGGCCTTCAAAGGCTTTTTGCGAGTGACTATCTTGATGGAACTTTAGAGCAATTGGCTTTATCGCCCCGCTCATTCGTCGTACTGGTTTTGGGAAAGATCACGGCTCACTGGCTAGTTTGTGGATTGCCACTGTTGATATTGGCGCCCATGATTGGCTTGCAGTTTGATCTAGACAATGCCTCTTTAGAAACCCTATTGCTGACCCTATTATTGGGCACCCCAGTGCTTTCCTTAATTGGGTCAATTGGTGCTGCATTGACTTTGGGGCTGCGGGGAGGCGGGGCGCTGATGAGTCTGCTCGTTTTACCTCTTTATGTCCCGGTGCTTATTTTTGGAGCTGGTGCGGTATATGCCAAAAGTGTTGGGCTTGATGTCGCTGGGCATTTTTCACTTCTCGGCGCCTTATTGATTTTAGCTTTAGCATTTGCTCCTTGGGTTAGTGCTGCTGCCCTTAGAATTGCGATTGAATAATCTGAATGAACGATCTGACTGACACTTCCTGGCTCAATTGGTTTAGGCTTGCCAGCCCCAGTACTTTTTATCCTGTGGCTGGCAGACTAATTCCTTTTTTCTGGATTTTATCGATTGCATTTGGTTTGGCTGGCCTGTGGGTGAGTTTTTTTGTTGCACCAATAGATGCAGTACAGGGTCAGGGTTATCGTATTATCTTTGTCCATGTCCCGGCATCTTGGATGTCGATGTTTCTATACATCGTCATGGCAGCATGGGCTGGCATTGGTTTAGTTTTCAATACCCGACTTTCAGCCATGATGGCGCAAGCCATCGCGCCAATTGGAGCGGTCATGGCTTTTCTGTCCTTGTGGACCGGTGCATTTTGGGGCAAGCCAATGTGGGGAGCATGGTGGGTTTGGGATGCTCGTCTAACTTCTGAGCTGATTCTTTTCTTTTTATATCTTGGCTTTATTGCTTTGCAGGCTTCGATCGATCAAGTACGTCGTGCTGATAAAGCGGGAGCAATTCTTGCATTGGTGGGCGTTGTCAACGTACCGATTATTTATTTCTCGGTGAAGTGGTGGAATACCTTACATCAAGGCGCTTCAGTCTCGATGACAAAATCCCCTTCGATGGCTCACACTATGCTGTGGGGAATGTTACTCATGGCCCTATGTTTCTGGATGTATGCAATCGCCATGACGCTGATGCGAGTGCGGGTCATCATCTTGGAGCGAGAGTCCCATGCAGATTGGGTTCAGAACTTGAAAGAGGTTAAGGGCTAATGTGGAATAGTGTCAGTGAGTTTCTAGCGATGGGCGGTTATGCACTCTATGTTTGGAGTAGTTTTGGACTCTGTGCAATTGCTTTTTGTATAGAGGTACTCATCGTACGTTCACAACGTAAGACTACTTTACGCAGACTCAGACAAGCATTACTCGCCGATCAATATCATCAAGAGAGTCGACAGTGAGCCTGCAAAATAATATGAAGCCGCGTCATAAGCGAGCCTTATTGATTATTGGAGCACTGATCGTCATTGGAGTTGCAGCTCTACTGATTCTCAATGCGCTCAATAGCAATATTGCTCTTTATGTCACGCCAAGTGAAGTGGCTAATGGCAAAGCACCTCAATCGCAGACCTTTCGGATTGGCGGCTTAGTGAAAAGTGGTTCATTAAGGCGCGATGGCATCACCGTTCACTTTGTGGTGACTGACTTGGTTAAAGATATCCCAGTGAGTTATACCGGTATTCTTCCGGATCTGTTTAAAGAGGGTAAGGGCGCTGTTGTGCAAGGGCGCTTAAATCAGAATGGTGAATTTGTGGCTAGTGAAGTGCTCGCCAAGCATGATGAAAACTATATGCCACCAGAAGCAAAACATGCACTAGAGCAGGCGCAAAAACAGGAAGTGCAGAAATGATTCCTGAGCTAGGGCACTATGCTTTGATTCTGGCTTTCTGTATCGCCTTGGTCCAAGGAGTATTGCCATTGCTGGGAGCTTATCAGGGTCGACGAGAGTGGTTAGTTTTAGCAAAGCCAGCAGCACAGACGGTTTTCTTGTTGTTGGCTTTTGCGTTCGGGAGTTTGGCATGGAGTTTTTATGTCAATGACTTTTCAGTGCTCTATGTTGCTGAGCACTCGAATACCCAATTACCAACAGTCTATCGCTTCGGAGCAGTTTGGGGTGGGCATGAAGGTTCACTGTTGTTGTGGCTTCTATTGCTGAGTACCTGGACCTTTCTGGTTGCGCAACTTTCCGACGCGCTTGATGAGTTTATGGTTGCACGGGTCATTGGGGTGCTTGGTCTGGTATCCAGTGGATTACTCTTGTTTGTCATCGCTACTTCCAATCCTTTTGAAAGATTGTTACCTGCTGCACAAGAAGGCCGCTCTCTCAATCCTTTATTGCAAGATCCTGGCTTAGTCTTCCATCCACCCATGCTTTATATGGGCTACGTAGGCTTCTCAGTTGCCTTTGCCTTTGCAATTGCTTCCTTACTCTCCAATCGTTTAGATGCTGCTTGGGCGCGTTGGTCGCGTCCTTGGACCACAGCTGCTTGGATTTTTCTGACTCTGGGTATTGCGTTGGGGTCTTGGTGGGCATATTACGAACTCGGTTGGGGCGGTTGGTGGTTCTGGGATCCCGTTGAAAATGCCTCTTTCATTCCATGGCTAGTCGGCACGGCTTTACTGCATTCTTTAGCAGTGACTGAAAAGCGGGGCGTATTTAAGAGTTGGACTGTGCTGCTGGCTATTACAGCTTTTTCTTTATCCCTACTGGGAACTTTTTTAGTGCGCTCGGGTGTACTCACTTCAGTACATGCATTTGCAACGGATCCCAGGCGCGGCATTTTTATTCTGATTCTGTTATCGCTGGTGGTGGGCTCATCTTTGACTCTGTATGCAATCCGGGCCCCAAAACGCGCAACGGGTGCGCAATTTACTCTGACTGCGCGTGAGACCATGATTTTGCTCGGAAATGTCTTCTTAGTCGCTGCTGCAGCTTCTGTTTTATTGGGGACACTCTATCCCCTCTTGATTGATGCTTTAAACCTCGGCAAGATTTCTGTGGGGCCTCCATACTTTAATGCCGTATTTGTGCCCATCATGATTCCTTTGCTCGTATTGATGGGCATTGGCCCATGGACGAATTGGAAAAATACGCATTTGCTCGCGGTGATTCAGCGTCTTTGGATTGCCGCTTTGCTGGCTGTAATTGCAGCGGCTCTCATTCCAACCATCATGGGTGAATTCACATGGCTGGCCAGCTTGGGCTTTCTCCTGGCCTTTTGGATCATTGGCTCTGGTATTCAGCAAGTGATGCGCCAATTCAAAACTGGGAAGCCCACACGCTCTTTTATTGGCATGCAGTTTGCCCACCTAGGGATTGCGATCTTCGTGATTGGTGTCACCATGGTTGGCGCGTATCAAGAAGAGCGGGACGTCAAGATGTCTTCAGGTGATACGGTGACAGTAGGCGCTTATCAAATTCAGATGAAGGGCATTGGTGCAGTGGCAGGACCAAATTACAAAGCCACTCGTGGAACTTTCGAAGTGAGCCGTAAGGGTCAACTGGAAACCACACTTTATCCTGAGAAACGGAATTATTTTTCATCGACGATGCCGATGACCGAAGCCGCCATTAATGCTGGTTTAACTCGCGATATTTATGTATCTCTTGGCGAAGCGCTTCCAGACCAATCTTGGGCAGTCAGGGTCTATTACAAGCCATTCGTAGATTGGATTTGGGGCGGTTGCTTGCTCATGGCGTTGGGCGGATTGATTGCAATATCGGATAAGCGATATCGTTCAAAGTTGAGGGTGACGCATGAAGCCTAGATTATTAGTCCCCTTGATTCTGTTTATTTTGCTGGTGGCTTTTTTGGCGATTGGACTGAATCGCGATCCCCATGAAGTACCATCTCCACTCATTAGCAAACCTGCACCCAATTTTGAGATTGGGCAGCTGGCTGATCCTCAAAAAATGTTCTCTCCGGAGAGTATGAAGGGAAAGGTATGGATGCTCAATGTCTGGGCTTCTTGGTGTGTAGCATGTCGCGAAGAACATCCCCTCTTAATAGAATTTAGTAAGACAAAAACTTTGCCGATCATTGGCCTTGATTACAAGGACCAAAGAGCAGATGCCATGACCATGTTATCGCGGGAGGGTAATCCTTATACTCTGAGTGCTTTTGATGGCAATGGACGGGTTGGCATTGATTATGGTGTGTATGGGGTGCCTGAGACTTATATCATCGATAAGACCGGCGTAATTCGGTATAAAAATATAGGGCCGATTACGCCAGAAATTCTGAAAGAGAAGATTGCTCCTTTGATTGCAGAGCTCAATCAATTATGAAGTCCCTCATTGCAATTTTGCTGCTGATGTTTGCTTGTCATGGATTAATGGCAAATGAAGCCGTCCCTTTGGCAGAAGATCCTGCTGTAGAGCAAAGACTGATTAGCATCTCAGAAGAAATGCGCTGCCTGGTTTGTCAAAATGAATCCTTGGCGGGATCTCGTTCTGACTTGGCCAATGACTTGCGTGCGCAGATTCGCAGCATGATTAAGGCTGGCAAGAGTGATGCGGAGATTAGACAGTATATGGTTGATCGTTATGGCGACTTTGTACTCTATCGCCCCCCAGTCAAGCCAACTACCTGGTTGCTTTGGCTCGGACCTTTTACGATTCTGTTGATTGGGATCATCGGCTTGCTAATGTATTTACGTCAGCGAAATACCAGTATGGATAGCAAGATGCTTTCGGATGAAGAAAATCATCGTCTTGATGCACTCTTAAACACAGTGGAAACCGAATTCAAAAAGGATGCCCGTCCATGATATTTTTTTTGATTGCGGCGCTCTGTATTTTATTGCTCAGCCTTGGCTTGCTCTTGCGCCCGCTGTTTTTCAGAAAGCAGGCAGCCAATACTTCCCGTCGCCAAATGAATGCAGCAATCTATCGAGAGGAGCTTGATAAACTCGAAATAGAGCGTCAAGCTGGTGAGGTGGATGCTACAAGCTATGCGATGGCGCATGCTGAATTACGTCAACGTTTGTTTCAAGACACCCAAGAAATAGACGATCAAGCGAGTTTTGGATCAATTAAGAAAACCATTGCTTTTGTTTGTCTGTCGATCTTTCTGCTCTCATCGGCTATCTATTTTTATCAAGGCGATGCTCTCAAGGTGGCAGAGGAGCATGCTAAGCATCCAGCCTCACAAGCTGATGTTGAAAAAATGGTTAGTGAATTTGCTGCCAAGATGGAGAAAGATCCTACTAACCTCAAGGGCTGGGCTATGTTGGCTCGATCCTATCGGGTGATGGGTCGAAATGCCGATGCGCTCAAAGCGTATGAGCGTGCTGGCTCCTATATCGATAATCAAGCTGAACTATTGGCTGACTATGCCGATCTCTTGGCTACCAACGCCAACGGTAACTTTGCTGGTAAACCCCATCAACTCATTGCGCAGGCTCTTAAACTCGACCCCAATAATCTATTGGCCTTATGGTTGGCTGGTAGCGATGCATTCAGCACAAATCAATTTGAGCTTGCAGTGCTGAACTGGGAGAAGATCGTTAAACAGTTACCACCTCAGTCTGAGGAGGCGCGTGCAGTCTTGAGTTCGATTGCAGAGGCGCGGGCTAAAGGACATCTACCAGTCCCGCGGGCTGTTGTTGGCAAGGGGGTTAGCGGAGTCATCACAATCACACCAGAGTTGGCCTCGCGGATCAAGCCGGATGAGCTACTCATGGTTATTGCTCGCAAGCCTGGTGAAAGAATGCCGGTAGCTGTTCTCAAGACAGCAGTGAGCGCTTTCCCAGTGGGATTTACCTTAGATGATTCGTTGGCGATGAATCCTGCCGCACTCATTTCTCAACAGTCTGAGGTCACTGTTGAAGTGCGTATTTCTAAAACAGGCATGGCTAAAGCCGAATCAGGCGACCTGCTCTCCAGTCAGCAGACTGTGAAAGTCGGCTCCAGCAATATTCGCCTCGCTGTTGATCGGATCCAGCAGTAATTTCTTTTACTAGCCTCTGCCAACAAAAGGCATGTTGGTAGCCATAATGGTCATCGACAAAATATTGCTCTCAAGCGGTAGCTGCGCCATATGCAGCACTGCTTGACCTACGTGATCTACATCCATTCTTGGCTCAGCCTTAACCGATTGATCTGCTTGTAAAATGCCCGCAGCCATCGGCTCCGTCATTTCGGTTGCGGCATTGCCGATATCAATTTGTCCGCAAGCGATATTGAAGGGACGACCGTCTAAGGCAATGGTTTTAGTTAGACCTGTGATCGCATGTTTGGTTGCGGTATAGGGGGCTGATAGTGGGCGGGGTGCATGAGCAGAGATCGAGCCGTTGTTAATAATTCTGCCGCCTTGTGGAGACTGAGTCTTCATCATTCGGATGGCCTCTTGGGAGCACAAAAAGGCCCCTGACAGGTTGGCATTCAGCACATTCATCCATTGCTCGTAACTGAGATCTTCCATGGGAATCGCTGGTGCTCCTATGCCCGCGTTATTGAAAAGTAAGTCAATCCTCCCAAAACATTCCTTGACTGCTTTAAATAAATTCTTGACTTGTTCTGGCTTACCAACATCGCAAGTAACAGCCAAACAGTTTTCTGCACTACCACCAATATCGATCATCGCTTTCTCAAGCTTAGCGAGATTCCGCCCCGCCAGCACTACCCGATACCCGCCCTGAAGCAGTGCTTTAGCCGCAGCTTTGCCGATGCCAGCACCTGCACCTGTGACTAGTGCAACTTTATTGTGAGTTTGGCTCATAACATGCTTTCTGATGAGAATATTGAAGGATAATCTTATCTTGGATAATCAATATGCAGGTCAAATTTTCGCTCAAGACGACCTAGGACTTGATGAAAAAATAATTCTGCGGAGAGAATCACAAAAGCCATACGCAGAACGTGAAAGACTGCAACAGCGGGGACGTTAAGGTGAAAGTTCTTCGCGGTAATCCCCATTTCTGACATGCCACCAGGAACAGTGCTCAGAATCAGTGATTCAATATCCAGCCCTGATGGGCCAGCAATTGCCAATGAAAAGAGTACGCTAATGATGCAGGCAAGCAGGGTGTAAATGGTGACACCGATAGCTAATTTTTTTGCATGAATAACAAACTCTCGAGTAAATCGTATACCTAGACCAACCCCAATTAAAAGCTGTCCTGCATTGGAAAGTGCTTTTGGCCAAGTGGTCCACTCAACTCCACATGCAGTGAGGATGGCACTGACGGCTAGTGGGCCCAAGAGAAATGCATTGGGTAGCCTCAGAAAATGAAAGCCGGCAATACCAATTGAGGAGCAGAGTAAGAGTAAACCCATGCCAGAGTATGAGATTGGCAAGTGGAGAGATTGAAAATCGAGATTGCCAGGTACTCCATAAATCTGAAAGACCCCAGGAATAATTGCTAGGATCAACAGCAATCTAAGAGAGTGTGCGGCCGCAACCAAGTCTGCTCTTTGCTCATGACGCTCTGCCAGCACCGTCATCTCAGATGCCCCACCTAGGGCAGAGGCAAAGAAAGCGGTTCTAAGTGGAATATGGAAGAAGCGCCATAACATCCACGTGCCAAAGGCTAATAAGATCGTTGAGACCACACAGGCTATCGCAATAAAAGGGAGGTCATGTCCAATATTGGCAACTGCACTTGGCGAAAAATAAAGCCCAATCGCAATCCCCAAAGACCACTGCCCCATACTTCTGCCAAGTGGTGGTGCTTGTAAAGGAAGCCCAAGTGAGCCGAGTAAGGCTAAAACAAAGAGAGGTCCCAGCATCCAGGGCAGCGGAGTATGAAGAAGCTGGGCGATTGCTGCACTGGCAATTGCAATGAGATAGGTTAGTACCCATAAGAGCAAAGGAGATCGTTGGTCTTGGCGCAGAAAATCGAGAAGAGGGTGGGCTGGCTTCATGATGGTAGCCCCCATTTTAGCGGTTACAAGCAACCTTCATTAGCGCATTAGCCTAAAATAGGGCAATGACATTAGCTCCCTTACTAACTCCACGCCAGGAGATTGTCCAGTCGCTCAAAATGAATGGATATGCCGTGATCTCCGCTGAAACGGTGTCTGAGTTATGTCATGTGGGCACGATTGAGCTCAATACCCTCAATCACTTCTGGGATGAGATGCCCAGAGATCCTTATTTAAAGGATGGTGGTCGCTATCGCTATCGCCGTCATGCCAGTTATCAAATCACTAATGAGCAGTTGGAGATGGTGCCACATCGCGCTCACTGGCAGTCAGTTACTTATAACGCACTGCATGGTGGGATTGAACGATGGTTTGAGCCTATTGAAGCCGATTTGGCGAAGTCTGTTGCATGGCAGTCAATTTTGCTAGGGATTGCAAAGGCCTTAAGTAGTTTGAAGCCAGTTAAAACTTGGTTTGTAGAGGCGCACCAATTTCGGATTGATACAACGGATGGAATTGGTCGCCCAACACCTGAAGGTGCGCATCGCGATGGGGTAGATTTTGTCGCGGTGTTCTTATTGAATCGAGTGGGTATCAAGGGCGGTGAAACCCGTATCTTTGATGCCAATGGATCTGCTGGCCTCCGTTTTACTTTATCGCAGCCCTGGTCCCTATTGTTAATGAATGATGAAAAAATGATTCATGAATCAACTCCGATTCAGCCGCTGGCTGCTCATGGCCATCGTGATACTTTAGTGTTGACCTATCGTTCAAATGGGTTCCAGGATTCTCCCCAGCAGGCACAACAGTAAAAATAGTTCATTTTTTGTGCGCATCAGTTCTGTAGCCTACACCCCCTTTATGCTCTTAGCGCAGGTCTGCGCTTTACTTGGTTTTGCTTGCTACGCAGTAGTCCTCACCCCCTTACAAGAGGAGTGGCATCTCACTAATCTGCAATCCGGCTTGATTGCAAGTGCCTTTTTCTTTGGCTATATGCTAGCTGTGCCTCTTGCTACTGCACTGACAGATCGCATCGATGCGCGTAAGGTGTATTTCTGTGGCGGTGTATTGGCGAGTTGCGGCTTGTTCGGTATGGCTTTCTTCGCTCACGATTTTTTTACTGCACTCTTTTGGATGGCCTTAAATGGGGCAGGACTCGCCGCGACCTATATGCCGGGTTTAAAAATTCTATCCGATCGTATTCAGGGCGGTGAACTCACGCGACATATTGCCTTCTATACCGCTTTTTTTGGAATTGGCACTGGACTTTCTTATTTGTGCTCTGGTTGGATTAATTCGGTCTATGGTTGGCATGCGGTGTTTGCATGGATTGCCCTAGCGCCACTCGCTGCAATTGCGATTGTGTTCTTTTGTATTCCGCCCTTAGCATCTGCTCAGTGGCACGGGCCTATTCATTTGCGACTACAGGATATTTTTCCTCTGGCGAAGTGGAAGTTGGTTTTACAAGATCGCAATGCTGCAGGATTTATTTTGGGTTATACCGCACACACTTTAGAGCTCTTTGCCTCGCGTAGTTGGTTGGTAGCCTTTTTTGGTTTTTGTGCAACTTATGCGGGACACAACTTTCTTATTGCAGCTACCACCCTAGCAGGTATCGTCAATTTCTTTGCGGTCCCCGCATCTATTTTGGGAAATGAGATTGCGCTACGTATTGGACGCCAAAAATGGGTCTGTATAGTGATGCTGATTAGTGCAGTGCTCGGAATATCTCTTGCAGCTTCAACTGGTCAAAGTTGGTGGCTGATCGTCATGCTGGCTGTGGCGCATGCCATTTTTATCATGGCCGATTCGGCAACGCTTACTGCTGGTTTAGTGATTAGTGCCCGAGCAGACATTAAAGGTGCCGCAATGGGGCTGCATTCCCTCATGGGATTTGGAGGCGGTTTACTTGGCCCAGCCATTTTTGGTTTGGTCCTGGATATGAGTGGATCAAGAAGCTCACCCCATGCGTGGATTTGGGCTTATGCCTCGATCGTAATATGGGGCGTGCTATTTGTTCTTTATGAGCGAAGCAGGGGCTGGGCTAGTCAGCCCATCTGAAACGGGGCATGCCGCTTTAGTTTGCCCACTCTGCTAGCTTATAAATGAGGCCGGATACCGTTGCGGTTACCAGGCTACCCCAAGCAATATCAACGAAAGCCAAGCGGATTGGGAAATCCCGAATAACGGCCAGATTGGTTAAGTCATAGGTCATGTAGCAAAAACAGCCGAAGAGGGCGCCATAAAGCAGGGCGTGCGATAAGGATTGCTTCGATATCGCCGGAATGACGACAAAAATACAGGCTCCCAGGGCATATAAAAGATAAAAGACAAGGCCAGCCCAGAGCTTGGGCTCCGTTGCCATGAGGCTGCCCATTTCATCGCGATAGAGGTTTTTGGCGACCCCCAATAGCCATACCAAATCAATTGAAACAAGTGATACAAGAAAGCCAAGATAGAGTAGAAAATACTTGAGCATTTAAGTTACCTTTGTAGGGGTTTGAATCGATAAATAGCATTATGATGGAATTAGAAAAAGTGCCAACATCACGAAAGTGAATAAATCAGGAGGTAATATGTTCAAGCAATTATTGGTTCCAGTAGATGGTTCAGACATCAGTAAAAAATCGCTCAAGAAAGTTGCTCAATTAGCCAAATCCGATGGCGCTGCAGTGACCCTGGTTTATGTTTCCGACCCAACTCCGCCTTTAGCTTATTCAGATAGCACTATGGGGTACATGATTACCACCAAAGAGCATAAGCAAGCTTGCGAGGCTTATGCAAAAAATGTATTCAAGCAAGCGCAGACCCAATTGGGCGCTGGAATGAAGGTGAACACCATTCATGCTCTCGATATTTCTCTAGCGCAGGGTATTTTGGATGCTGCTAAAAAGGCGAAAGCTGATGTGATTGTGATGGCCTCACATAAGCGCACCGGAATTTCGGGCGTATTGCTTGGTAGCGAAACGCATGATGTCATTGTGCATACCAAACTGCCAGTGCTAGTGCTGGGCTAATCTAGCAGGATTAGTTTTTCAGTACACTTCCGAGTAAAAGAATTTCTCGGGTGAGTTGACCGCTATCGATATCGCGCATGAGCCAGAGATTGAGTTGGGTCTTTGCGCTATAGGGGTCGACATAGACCCCATCTTTGCGTAACTCAAAGTGTAGGTGAGGTCCCGTTGATCTTCCGGTAATGCCAACAGTGCCAATCTCAAAGCCACGACGGACCTCATTGCCTAACTCGAGTTCTGGGTTGAAGCTGCTGAGATGCGCGTAGTAGGTACGGTAGCTTCCGGGGTGCTCAAGAATGATGAGATTACCAAAGGCGCCACTAAAACCGAGTTGAATGACTTTGCCAGTAGCCACGCTGAAGACGGGTGTTCCAATCGGCGCCGCATAGTCAATACCCATATGTGGGCGATAACGTTGCTTACTGGAGCCAGGCTTAGGCTCAGAGTTAGCGGCAGCTGCAACAGCAGCTTTGGTATTCGCGGCAGTTGGTTTGGCGCTTTTTCTTCTGCCTGCGGGTACCATGCCGACACCACGTGAGATGCGGCGATAGCTCAGGGGATTGGTCCAGAACGAATGCTCAAGAGGTTCACCACTTGCAGTAAAGAAGCCCCCAGGAATATCGCCTCGGTCTAACCAGTAGGCGCTTGCATAGACTTCACCGTTGGCGGGATTGATGATTTCAGCGGCCCAAATCTGTGCCCAGCGCTCTCGATCGCCAAAGTCGATGATCAGTCTGACCACGCTATCGGTATTTTCAAGGGCGTTACTTGTCTCGGGATAAATTTGCTTAATCAATGCATTCAGATCCCAGACTAGCTCGACTGGGAGTTTGTCGCTGACTTTATTGGGGTCGTATAAAACATTCCGCAAAGGAATTTGAATTTCCACAAAGCGCTTCGACTCATCCTTGAGGTAGTCTTGCTGAATCAAAAATCCCCCAACAGCAGATGGCGTAAAGGTCCAAACTTCGGTCTTATTGTCCTGTACAGGACCATTCATGATGCTGAGAGATTCAAAGCGATTGCGTTTACCAAGGGCAACTGCATAAGGAACGCAATTACCTCGCATATGATCAAAAAAGCTTCTAGTTTGATTTCTGAAAAACTCAGAGAATGCCCGATCTTCTATGCCTACACTCGCAGGTAAATTATCGTCGTTAAGATTGCGTCGCAAGCAACCCCTAGTAACGCGATAGTCCAAATTATCAGCAGCATCACCGACAAAAGTTTGGGTCGAACTATCGTCAATGAGGCTAGGACTTAGGCTATTCGATTTAGAAGTGGCAATGTCCTTCAGTCCAACGGACCGGGTATTTTGAGAGCCTGCACGTTTACGAATTTGTACAGTTTTATTATTTTGGCTGCTTTGTGCGCTGGCATAGGAGATGAGTTCAAAGCCAGGAATCTGAAGCGCAATCAGTACGGCTATACCAATCATCTTCAGCCCCTGAAAGCGGGGCTTATAAAGTGCAATTTTTTTCACAACACCATTATCTACTAAAGCTAGTAGATACCATTTGTTAGGCGAACGCTAAATTACAGACCTGGCATGTCAAAATGAATTGCTTTTAATTCACTCATCAATTGCCCTTGCTGATCTGCACTCAATTGCATGAGTGGCGGACGTACCCGAAGCCAATCAGGATCTTTGCTAAAAAAGGCGAGCGCTGTTTTCATGCCAGCAATCATTTGGTACTTATCAAATACAGAGCGAACTCGATCTAAGGCGGCTTGCTGCTCGGCAGCATTCCCGTCTTGCCAATTTGCAGCAAGTGTGGCTATTGCCTTTGGATTCATATTTACAGTTGCAGAGATGCAACCAGCACCACCTGTTTTCATACTGCGCAATAAAAAAGCTTCATTGCCGGCATAGACTCTAAAGCCGTGGGGCGCCAAGAGTTTAATGACTGACTCGGTATAAGCCCAGTCTCCAGAACTATCTTTCATACCGACGATTGTTTTTGGATAGGCCCTTACCAAGCGATCTAGTAAAGAGAGACTCAATGTGACTTTGGTGACGGCAGGAATGTTATAAAAATACAGTTGTAAAGCAGAGTTTCCAACCTTTTGAATCACTTCAGAAAAATACGCAAACAATCCATCATCCGAAACATCTTTGTAATAGAATGGCGGAATCATGAGGACGGCAGCGCAATGATGTGCTAGTGCATGATTCGTCATGCTGACTGCGGCATCGATAGAGGTGGCACCGGTACCACTCATAATGTGGGCAGGATCTAGACCACCTTCAATCAGCTTGGTTAACGCCTCCATCTTTTGACGAGCAGACATCGAGTTTGCCTCAGAGTTGGTCCCAAATAATGCGTGGCCAACACCATTACTTGCTAGCCACTGACAGTGCTTTGACAGGCGCTGATGATCGACATTGCCATCAGCCATAAATGGAGTCAGGACTGGTGATAGCACTGCAGGCAAGCTGGAGGGGTGGAGGGTAAAGGTCATAGGTGCTCCAAATCAGAGATAGGGTGTCAGATGAAATTGAATGGGGTAAATCATACTTCTAAATTCACCGTCTTAGGAAAGATCCCGAATATGCAATTTACGTAATTGTGGGGCTAGCTTGGAGGTAATGAGGACGACGGCAATTGTGGCAATCCCGCCGAAAATGATTGAAGGGACTAAACCCATCAAGCTAGCGGCAATACCAGATTCTAGAGCCCCTAACTCATTAGAGGACCCAATAAAGATCCCATTAATTGCACCAATTCTGCCGCGCATATGATCTGGCGTAGTGAGCTGAATAATGCTGCCGCGAATAACAACGGAGACCGAGTCACAGCATCCTGAAATAAATAGGAAAAAGGCGCAGACCCACAAGCTATTAGAGAGACCAAAAGCAATGATCGCCAAACCAAATCCAGCGACAGCAAGCAGTAAATATTTTCCTGAATCCATCACAGGAGGCCTACTCGCTAGATAAATTCCAGTAATGACCGCACCCGCTGCGGGCGCGGCTCGCAAGATGCCTAAAATCTCTGGCCCAGCATGTAAGACTTCTTTAACAAAAGCAGGCAATATCGAAACTGCGCCACCGAATAACACAGCAAACATATCTAAGGCCATTGTGCTGAGAATGAGCTCATGTCCTTTGACATAATGAAAGCCCTCCAGAAAACTCTTCAAAAAGTTTCCGGAAAGATTGCCGGTATTTTCTTGTTTAACCTTAATTAAGCTGACACCATATAAACCAATTGCGCCGGCAATAGCTGCTACAAGGTAGGTCCACTCAAGTCCAGCAAAACCAATTAATAGCCCACCTAATCCGGGACCGGCTACGACACAGATCTGAAAAGCAGATGAGGCATAGGCTGTATAGCGTGCTAAATGTTCGCGTGGAATGACTTGTCCAAACAAGGCTTGGTAGGCGGGTCGCATCACTGCGCGGCCAACCCCAATCAGAGCCACAGCGGTATAGATCAGAGGTACCGGAGGGCTTAACCAACCCAATGCGATTGCCGTAAGAAATAGAGCCACACTCATGTGAATGCAGCACGCTACAGCAGCAATCTTTTTTCGAGAGTAGTGATCGACGGCATGCCCTGAGTACAAGGCAAATACAAAATAAGGCACAAGCTCAGAAAGACCAACCAAGCCAAGAGAGACGACACTATGAGTGATTTCATAGAGGTGCCATCCCACAGCAACCATCATGATTTGGTAGCTCAGGGTATTGCCAACGCGATATAGCAGAATGGTTTTAAAGCCCTTGCTAGGCGACATCGAGTTCAATTAAAAAATCATCCGCAAAGGTGTCATCAGGAGATCAATCAGGCGCAAGAATAGATTGCTGAGAGGTTGCATCCACAACTCGCCAATAATCCCAGTAAATACAAGAGCCAAAACAATAAAGAATCCCCAGCGCTCTAATCGATCAAAAGCAAGGGATTGGCGGGTGGGGAGTAAACCTGACAGAATGCGACCGCCATCTAAGGGTGGAAGCGGAAATAGGTTAAATACGAGAAGGCCGATATTCCACATCACTCCTGCTTGAGCCATGCCTGTCAGAAAGGGTTCCTGAATACCGAGCCCCTGAATTACCACCCAAGCCATGGCCCAGAGAATGGCCTGCATCAAGTTTGCTCCTGGTCCTGCCAGGGCTACCCAAATTGAGTCTGTTTTGGGATGACGTAGGCGGTCAAAGCGGACTGGTACTGGCTTGGCATAGCCTACTAAGAAGGGTGAGCCAGCCAAGATGAGCATTAAAGGTACTAAAACAGTGCCTATTGGGTCAATATGTTTTGCTGGGTTCAGGCTGACTCGTCCGAGGACGTAGGCGGTGTTATCGCCGAAGTAGCGGGCGGCATAGCCGTGCGCAGCTTCATGGATCGTAATGGCAAAAATTAAGGGAATCGCATTAATTGCGATAGCTTGGATAGAATAGTCAGTAATCATGGCAATATGATATCGATAGGAGACCATTGTGACTGATGATAAAAAACCCGTAGCAAAAGTACCTGCAAAGCCCGTTGTGCTTGCTAAGCCTGCCTTACGTCCTCAGCCCTCTAAGGGCCCACAAGCTGGCGGCGGACGCCCTCAGGCTGGTTTTGGAGGGGGTAAGGGGATGATGCGTAAGGCTGGTCGGGGCCGATAGTGGATAATTAATCCATTAATACTGTATTTACTAAGGATTTGGTATGAATGAATGGCAAAACGAACCCAAAGAAGTGATCAATAAAAAGATCATCACCCTGGTGGTGATGTTGGCAATCGCTACTAGCTTGGCGATTTTATTTGCTCTGGTTGCCGCCCATATCGGCTACGTTTTCGGTTAAAAGTAGCATTTAGATTCCCCATATGACTCACCGTCAGCCTGCAATCTTTGTGGGTCATGGTAGTCCGATGTATGCCCTTGAGCCCAATCGTTATACCGATGCTTGGGCCAATTTAGGTAAGTCGCTTAAACGACCCGATGCGATTTTGATGATTTCAGCGCATTGGGTAACTAGAGGTGTTTGGGTGACGGCGATGTCTGCGCCCAAAACGATTCATGACTTTGGCGGCTTTCCAGAAGCGCTTTTCAAGATTCAGTACCCTGCTCCTGGTAGTCCAGCATTAGCAGACCGTATCCAAGAATTACTCAGCATGCCAGTGGTGCTTGAAGAGCATGAATGGGGGATTGATCATGGTGCTTGGTCGGTCCTAAAATATCTTTTCCCTAAGGCAGATATCCCAGTAGTGCAGCTCAGTCTGAACGGCGCAATGAGTGCACAAGCCCATTACGATTTAGCAAAGCAACTACAAATTTTGCGTGATGAAAATATTCTCATTATTGGAAGTGGTAATGTGGTCCACAATTTACGCACAATCCACTGGCAGAGTGATGCAAAACCTTACCCCTGGGCAGAATCCTTTAATCAATTTTTCATTTCTCAAATCCAGGCCAATCAGCATCAGCAGTTAATTGAATGGGAGCAATATGGCGAGGCTGCGCACTTGTCTATTCCAACCCCGGAGCACTATTGGCCCGCGCTCTATACCCTCGCATTACAGGCTAAAGGAGAGCAGGTTAAGCTCCTGGTAGATGGCATTGAAATGAGTTCGATTAGTATGCTCAGCTTTTATTTACAATAGATTAATTATGTGGCTATCTGTTTGCGCAATCTTCGTTGGTGCTGGCTTTGGTGCTTTGCTCAGAGCGGGCTTTAACTTTTGGACGATTAATTCACCTTCAGTGATTCCGATGGGCACTCTGCTGTCGAACATGTTCGGCGGCTACCTGATTGGTTTAGCAGTTGCCTTTTTTGGCAATAACCCAAGCCTTTCTCCTGAGTGGCGCCTATTAGTCGTTACGGGTTTTCTAGGGGGCCTAACGACATTCTCTAGTTTCTCTGCCGAAGTAGTTGGCTTTATGCAACGTGGCGAGTTCACTTGGGCGCTCGGAACAGCAGTCATTCATTTGGTAGGCTCTTTGACGCTGACCTTCCTTGGCATTATGACTTTTCAGGCCTTATTCTCTAGGTAAGACTCGCCTTATTCTGGCTTGATATTTGCCAGCTTGACTACAGCGCTCCACTTGGCTGACTCGGATTTAATTAAAGCAGCAAAATCAGCGGGGCTACCTCCACCAATTTCATTTCCCTGGGAGAGCATGAGCTCTCTGAGTTGAGGATCCTTCAAAGCTTCATTAGCTGCCGCGTTGAGTTTGTCAATGATTGCCTTAGGCGTGCCCTTAGGTGCAATCAGACCTTGCCAATTGAGCACGACAACCTTGGGATAGCCTGCCTCTGTAAAGCTTGGTACATCCGGGAGTAAAGGCGAACGTTTTTTGCTGGTGATCGCAATTGGACGAAGTTTATCTGCCTTAATACTCGGCATCGCAGAATACATCTGATCAAACATCATCGTGACATTGCCTGCCATGAGATCGGTTAAGCCAGCGGAACCGCTCTTATAAGGTACGTGAATCATCTCAATGCCTGCATTTTGCTGGAATAGTTCGGCTGATAGTTGATGGCTGCCACCAATGCCGCCAGAAGAAAAAGTCAGGCTACCCGGTTTTGCTTTAGCCGCTGCCACAATATCTTGTACTGTTTTATAAGGCGAATTGGGATTGACGACCAAAACGAGTGGTCCTTTTTCAACTAAGACGATGGGGGTCAAATCGGTCTCTGGGTCATAGCGCAAATTACCAAATAGGGTTTTATTAACTGCCATGGGTGCAAAGTTGCCCATACCGATGGTGTATCCATCGGGAGCAGCTCTGGCAATATATTCAGTGCCAATATTGCCACCGGCCCCCGGTTTGTTATCCACAATAATTGGCTGCTTCAAGAGCACACTCATCTTTTGCGCAATTTGACGACTACGAGAATCTGCTCCCCCCCCAGCACCATAAGGCACTATGAAATTAATGGGCTTACTGGGATAGTTATCTGCCCAAGCTGAGCATTGGGCAAAAATGATTAGGACCAAAGAGCCCAGTTTCCAAAGATTCAATTTACTCATGCAGTTCGCCTCTAAATTAATCCACATGCACCCAACAGGGCGCCTAGTGCAATTAAATATAAAGGATGCCAGCGTGTCAATAAAACAATCGCAATGGTGAGTCCACTTAATAGGTAGGCCATCAAGCCATGATTAATCTGTAAGGCGATTTCGAGAGCAGAAGAAAGGACTAAACCAATTGCCAAAGTAGCAGCAGCATATTGCACCACCTTCTTCTTCATGGGATCTTGCATCTTCAAGATAAAGCGTTGCAAAAAGAACACTAAAATCCCAGCAGGCCAAATAATGGCAAAAGTGGCCATAAATGCGCCGAGCACGCCGCTCATATGCCACCCGATTAAGGTGACTGTCATAAAGTTTGGTCCGGGTGCTGCTTGGGCAATTGCAAAGTAATCCGAGAAGGTTTGCAGATCTAACCAATGCTCTTGATATACGGTGAGCTCTAGTAATACCGGAAGTAAGGCGTTCACACCGCCAAAGGCAATCAAGGAGAAAGCCGAAAACTTCAGGAAGAGGGCAATCAGTGTTGGCATTATCTTTTTGCTTTATGCCATGCCAAGAACAGTGCCACTGGTGAAGCAATCAGTACCACCCAGCCCAATCCTAGATGAAAAAAGCTGGCTGCAATCATCACCATAACGACTACCAGCAAACTGGGCGGATAGTGGAATTCGTCTTTGAGCATCTTAAATCCGGTAGAGGCAATCAATCCGACTCCTACTGCAGAGATGCCTCTTAAGATGCCACGCACAGACTCTAAATCACGAAAGTGGTTATAGAGTAAGGCCAATAAGATGACGATACAAATTGGCCCGAGAGAGAGGCCTAAAACGGCAGCGATTGCCCCAGTTACCCCGCAAAATCTGGAACCCACACAAACCGCTAAATTCGTCACATTTGGGCCTGGAACAATTTGGCAGATGCCGAGCGTGGCACTAAATTCTTCAGAGCTGAGCCACTGTTCCTCTTCCACAATGGTGCGTCTTGCCCAAGGCAGCACTCCCCCAAACCCCGACAGACCAATCCTCGAAAAGCCGATAAAAAGTTGGAGGGGTGTGAGGGTTTTCAAAGGGATTAAAAATTATTGTGGCTTGAAGGGCATGGGTACCGGCTTATGATCTAACCAAGCTTCTAAAGTTTCAGTGATGCCTTTGGAGAAAGTCTCAAAAATCGGCTCTGCAATAAAACCCAAATGGGGCGTGACCAGTAAGTTGGGGGTGTTGCGGAGGGGATCATGTTGAGGAAGTGGCTCGAGATCAAAGACATCCACCGCAGCTTGTCCTGGTCTGCCAGCGACTAATGCTTTTTGCAGATCAGCCATATTAATGAGTGCGGCACGCGAGGTATTAACCAAGATTGAATCGGGGCGCATTAGTGCTAATTGATCTGCGCTAATGAGACCTTTGGTGCCCGGACCAGCAACCAAATGCATCGTAACTACTTTGGAGGTGCTGAGTAATTCTTCCAAGCTCACCGACTTCGCATTTTCTGCCGCAGCTCTTTCTGGGGTCATGCGTGGACTCCAGGTGACTACCTCCATGCCGAAGGCTGCGCCTACTCTTGCTACTCGACTACCAATTGCACCTAAACCCATAATGCCAAGACGCTCGCCTGATAGCATCGGAACGAGCGATAAAGAATCCCTCCAGCCCCCTGTTGCAATTAAATGATTTTGTTCAATTAAGCGTTTAGAGGCGCCCAAGATGACGGCCCATGTGAGCTCAGCAGTGGTCTCTTTTGATGGGCCTCCATGGGTGCATGCCATAGGGATATTTCTTTTTACTAATGCTGCTGCCTCGAGTGTGCCATTGCGCTCCCCAGTAAACATCAGAAACTTGAGTTTTGGTAAACGCGCAATCATTGCCTCATTGAAGGGCGAGCGGTCACGCACGATCGCTATCGCATCTGCATCTTTTACTGCCTCATATAAAGCTTCATCTCGCAAAGGCTCGTGATGAATGGTGAGGCTCGCACGCTGGTCAAGTTGATCCCAGGATGAGAAACGACGTAAGGCTTTTTCGTAGTCACCCAGAATCACAATGGTCGGTTTGGTAGTTTCAGTCATTGCTTTAATCTGGTGTAGAGAGTTGAATGATTTGCTTGAGATCAGTGGCTTTGCTGAGATTCCAAAGCGCTGAAATCAATTGAACCGTTTTTTGTTTACCAATAATTGGTTCAGCCAGACTGGTAAATTTTTGCTCAAGGTTAGCGTCGCTCATGGGGTTTTCAACAGAGCCAATTGCATTCTTTACAAAGACATGAACTTCTTTGCCGTCTTTCAGAATCGCTGTGACATCAACAGAGGCTTCGCTAATATTGGTATCCGTAGTGGCATTGACTTTTGCTCTCAGTGCTACAACATCGGGTCTGTTGACGATGTCGTCGGCATATTCGCCTTCACCAGCTTGGCCAAACATGAGGCCCATGGCACAGCCGTGATAGACGCTGAATTTTCCTTCTAAACCTGTTTTTGGGGTTTTCTTGCCAGTGAGTTCAAGTACGAGTGGGTGAACACGCAGTTCAATCCGTTCGACATCATCTGCTTTAACTCCTTGAGCACGCAATTGTGCGCAAGCATCAATTGCAGGATGAATCACAATACCGCAAGCGAAGGGTTTGTAGGTATTCAGCGAGATTTCAAAAGATTGACCGAGATCACGATCAATTTCCGACCAATCATTTTTGGTGGAGACAGTTTGCATATACCCTCGACCAGCCTCTAATGCACGCAAGCTTGCAGTA
This sequence comes from Polynucleobacter sp. MWH-P3-07-1, assembly GCF_018687555.1. Lineage (NCBI taxonomy): Bacteria > Pseudomonadati > Pseudomonadota > Betaproteobacteria > Burkholderiales > Burkholderiaceae > Polynucleobacter > Polynucleobacter sp. MWH-P3-07-1. The sequence goes on along the minus strand of NZ_CP061296.1, from coordinate 1,265,744 downwards.
AAGCCATGTTTCGCTAACAGAGCTGACATCTGTCCAGCGCGTGCAGCTGCTCCAGGATGAAAGGGTTTAGTCATCGTTCCGAATTGCTCGCGCATACCAATCGGTTGTGAGGCGGCAATACCTAAAGCCATGATGGTTTTATGAGTGTCTAAACCCAAAATGCGCGCACAGGCTGCTGCTGAACCAAGCATGCCAGTTGAGCCAGTGATATGCCAGCCACGATGGTAGTGATCGGGATACATCGCATTACCCACTCGACATTCCACATCGATACCGAGAACCATCGCATCAATGATTTGACGACCATTGGTATTAATGTGCTCGCCAAGCGCCAAAATGGCAGAGGCTACTGGACCAGCTGGGTGAATGACGGTCTTGAGGTGTGTGTCATCAAAGTCGAAAGTATGTGAGCTAATGCCATTCACCAAAGCAGCGCCACCCATATCCACGCGCTCTTTGCGTCCCAGGATGGAGGCTTGAGGCGCTGGTTGAAACTCTTGAACAGCTGCCAGCGAAGATGTAACGCTCTCATGCTGGGCTGCACCAATTGCGCAACCTAACCAATTTAAAAAAGTACGGTGAGCCTCATGCTCAACCTCTGCAGACCATCCTTGAGATGGGTGAGTGCTGACAAACTCCGCTAGGGTTTTGGTGACTGGTGGAGCGTTCAAATCGGCTGCTGCGGCAATAACTTGTGACATAAGAATTCCTAAAAAATAAAGAGTGGAGTGATTATTCGATTTCGATGTGGCGGTCTTTGGCTACTTTGCTCCAGCGTGCAATGTCATCCTTGATATAGGTAGCAAATTGTTGAGGATTCATTGGCATCACGGTAAGCGCCTCAGCAGACATTTTGTCTGCAAACTCAGGACTAGCCAATACTTTATTGAGCTCAGCATTTAATTTGGCGACTACCGCTGGCGGCAGGTTGGCAGGACCCGCAATGCCATACCATTGCTGACCTTCAAAGCCGGGATAGCCTAATTCTTTAAAGGTTGGAATCGAGGGATCAGCAGGACTCCGCTTAAGGCCAGTAACTGCAAGAGGCCGAGCTCGATCCGTTTTGATGTAAGGCAGTGCTGCAAACAATCCTGGGAACATGGCGTCGGTTTGGCCGCCAATCAAATCAGTAAAGGCGGGCGCAATGCCGCGATAAGGAATGTGAACCATGAAGATCCCAGTTGCCATTTTGAACTCTTCCATCGACAAGTGCGTTAGGGTCCCTGGACCAGAGCTACCGTAACTGAGCTTAGATGGATTCTTTTTTGCATAGGCAATAAATTCACTCAGTGTTTTTGCGGGCACCTGAGGATTAATGATGAGGACATTCGGTGTTGCGCCGATCATGCCGATAGGGGTGAAGTCTTTGATTGCATCGTAGTTCAGTTTACGAACAGCCGGGTTTGTGCCATGGGTTCCGACATAGGCAATCATGAGGGTATAGCCATCCGGATTGGCTTTGGCCGTGGTAATGGATGCGATTGCGCCACCACCACCGGATAAGTTATCCACAATCACGCTTTGACCTAAATTCTTGGATAAGCGTTCTGCAACTGCCCTGGCAATATTATCTAATCCACCGCCAGCAGATACTGGTGCAATCAGTCGAATTGGTTTGGTGGGGTAAGCACTTTGGCTATGCGCGACAGGGCTGAAAAATAGGGAACTACTTGTAAGTGCCAATGAGGATAAAAAAATCGGCAGCAGCCGATTGCAATATTTAGACATGTCTCGCATCCTTAGGTTTGGATTAATATGTTGTTGTATAGGAATTCTACTATTTAGTCTTACAGAAATAAGGGAAACGCCATGATTTTGGAAGTTGCTGATATTGAAATTGATCCAAGCAAGCAAAAAGAGTTCGAAGAGGCTATTTTGCGGGGCATCCAGACTGTGATTTCGAAGGCTAAAGGATTTCAAGGCTTTAAAGTGAATCACAGTCAGGAAAGCCCTGGCCGCTATTTACTCATGAACTATTGGGACACTCTCGAGAATCACACCGTAGACTTTCGGGAATCTCCTGCCTTCACGGAGTGGCGCTCGATTGTGGGGCCATTTTTTCTGAAACCGCCAGTGGTAGAGCACTTTGATTTGGTGGGTAAGTCGGCGTAGTGAGTCTATCAATTAGCCAGTTTGAATTTTTTTACGAATCGAGTGCTCGGGTGGAATGATGTCCAAACTCGGCTCGAGTGCCTCACGTTCATCAAACACAAAGCAGGACCCCTCGTAATGGGCTGCACCAACTTCTTCAAAGTATTTCAGAATTCCACCTTCCAACTGGTAGGTGTGCTCCATACCGATCTCACGCATATACAAGCCAGATTTCTCGCAGCGAATGCCACCAGTACAGAAGCTGACGATCGTTTTATCTAGTAACTCTTCTTTGTGCTTAGTAATCGCCTCAGGAAATTCAGTGAACTTTTCAATATTGAAGTGCAGGGCATTTTCAAAAGTGCCGTAGTCAATTTCGAATGCATTCCGCGTATCGAGCATCACGACTGGCCGTCCCAAATCATCGGTACCACGATCTAGCCACTCTTTTAATTTCTGGGGGGCAATAAAATTAGCTCGACCCTTTTCTGGCTGAATGCTCGGGTGATTCATGCGAATAATCTCACTTTTGAGTTTGATTAGCATTTTTTTAAAGGGCTGCTCATCTGACCAACTCTCTTTTGCCTCAATAGCGGCAAAGCGGGGGTCGCTACGTAGCCATTTTAAGAAGCCACGCATCTCTAGCTCTGCGCCAGCAAGGAAGAGATTAATACCCTCGCCAGTCAGCAAAATGGTGCCTTTTAAATGACGTTCATTGCACTCCTGAAGCATGTGCGAGCGCAGTTCTTCGAGCTTGTCTAGGCTGACGAATAAATAGGCAGCAATATTCAGAATGGGTTTCATGGATTTTGTCTCTGTTGCACCCTCTATTATCAAACAAGGAGCTCTGGGAGTGGTAATCTTATGTCCTTAAGTGGAGGAGACCTGTCATGAGACACCTATTTAATCAAATCACTCGAGCCCTATCGATGAGCCTTATTTTGTGCGGTATGAGCAGCCTCGTGCTAGCTGCAGATCCTGGGGTTGGTACTTGGCCTACCCAGAAGCCAATCCGTTTAATTGCAGTGTTTCCAGCAGGGGGGTCAGTTGACCAGGTGGCCCGTATTTTGGCGCCAGCGCTTCAGGCAGAATTAAAGCAGAGCGTCATTGTAGATAACGTGGGCGGTGCATCTGGCGTCATTGGAACTTCCGCAATGACGCGAGCCGAACCAGATGGTTATACCTTCGCGGTGGTCTTTGATACTCACGGCGTCAATCCTAGTCTGAAAGACAAGCTCCCCTATGACACGATTAAAGATATTGCTCCCGTTGGCTTGATTGGAACTTCCCCAATGGTCCTTGTGGCCAGTAAACAATCAGGGATCAAGAGTTTCAAGCAATTGGTTGAAGAGTCAAAAGCAGGCAAGAAATTTAGTTATGGCTCAATTGGGATTGGTAGTCTTGGACATTTGGCCATGGCCCGTTTAGCCAAGACGGCAGGCTTTGATTGGATCCACGTACCGTACCGTGGCGGCGGCCCTTTAATGCAAGACGTCTTAGGCGGTCAGGTACCTTTGGGTGTTGGTTCCCAATTCTTGGTAATGCCCCATATTGAAAACGGCGGAGTTGTGCCATTAGTGATTACAACTGCCAAGCGCTCCCCTGAATTACCTAATGTTCCAACGGTTGCTGAAAGTGGTTTTCCGGGCTTCAACGCGCCTGCTTGGTGGGGTTTGTTAGCTCCAGGCAAGACTCCACCTGCGATTGTGAAAGCGATGAATGTAGCGCTCAACAAGGCTCTCAAGAATCCCGCGGTGTCTGATAAGTTTAAAGCCCAGGGCATTCAAATCGTGGGTGGTAGCCCTGAGGTATTAGGTGATTTCGTTGGCAAACAAATTGCAATCTGGGGTAAGTTTGTTATTGAGAACAATATTAAAGAAACCCAATAAATTATTTGAGTAATAAAGCCAATGAGTAAGGAACGCTCTCAGCGACTAATTGACTACCAGCCGATGGATTTGTCTGAACCTGCCGAGTTGGTTGCTGCCATTCGGAAACGACGTGGCGGAAAGTTTATTAATTTAGATCGCATGCTCTTGCATAGTGTGCCGATTGCTGAGGGCTGGAATCATTACATCGGGGCAATCCGCAACCACCTTTCCTTGGATCCCAAGTTACGTGAACTTGGGATGTGTGGAGTAGCTGTTTTGAATGGCGCTGAATACGAATTCATTCATCATGCGCCACCCTTCAAGGCGGCTGGTGGGACACAAGAGCAAGTGGATGCGCTCCGTTTATTGGGACAAGCAAGTTTCCCGAAAGCATTATTTAGTCCAATTGAGCAAGATGCTGCAGAGCTCACCTTGCAGATGACTCGCAATATCAAAGTTGATCCAGAGTTAATGAAGCGCTTACATGAAGAGCTGGGCAATACTGCAGTAGTTGAGTTAGTGAGCGTGATTGCTGCCTACAACATGGTCTCACGCTTTCTGATTGCTTTAGACGTCACCCCCGAAGATCACTGACTCCACCCTTGAGCCCTGATCAATCCATCAGCTGGGAAGAGGATGGTGTTAGCCACTCTGCCTTTTGGCGCTCCGAAAATGGGATTCGACCTCACCAAAAATTGGTGATTGGCGATGACACCCTGACTGCAGATGCTGCTTATCGAGTGGCTTGCGAGGGGACCGCCATTCTATGGCGCGGAGATTTTCAAAATGCCCGTCAGCTTTTGCAAGCGCTAGCCCGTAGGCTGGATAAACCTTCTAAAAAATCACAGCGGGTCAAAAAAGAGCCTAATCAAAGCCCGCTTGATCTTTTTAATTTGCATCGTCTGGCGCAATCTCAACGAGCTCGTATTTTAGGTATGCTCCTGATTGAATGTAATGCCGATCACCACATTGATTTGAGGCGGGCGCCCGATATTGCCCAGGCTTGCCAAGAGGCTTATGGCAATACTCAGTCTTCTTACTTAGTCTCATTGCGAGAGTTGTTGGGTGTGGTGGGCGCACATGAGTGGCGAAAGAAAGGTGTTCTCATTCCCGCCTTGAGCGGAGAGAGGGCGTTTTATATCCATCCTCACTATGGTGTGTTTTCACCAATACGGGGTGAATATATTGATTTAGTAAACCAGGCGCCTTTACCTAAAGCGCTGAGTAAAAACGCGATTGCCTTCGATATTGGCGTGGGAACCGGGATCTTATCCATCGTACTGGCAAGCAGAGGTGTAGCAAAGATCATTGCGACAGATTTGGATCCAAGAGCACTGGATTGCGCAAAAGATAATATCGATCGATCAGAGTTTGCTGGGCAGATTGAGTTACTCAAGACGGGCGTATTCCCCCCTAGTAAGGCGGCACTGATTGTTTGTAATCCTCCTTGGCTGCCCGCTAGGCCAAGTTCATCAATAGAGGGCGCGGTCTACGACCCCAACAGTCAAATGCTCAAAGGATTTCTAGCGCAACTCCAAGATCATTTACTGCCTGAAGGTGAGGCTTGGTTAATCTTGTCTGATCTAGCCGAGCATTTAGGATTGCGAAGTCGGAGAGAGCTAGAGCTCTGGTTTGATGAGGCCGGAATGAAAGTCATTCATCGAATGGATACCAGGCCGCATCATAAAAAAGTGTTTGATCAAGCAGATGCTTTGCATACTGCTCGCAGCAAAGAAGTTACATCGCTGTGGCGACTCTCTTTAAAGTAAAGAGTAAAGTAAAAAGATCAAAAGCAAAAGACAAACCCCTCTAGCTTCAGAGGGGTTTGCTTTAAATGGTGGAGTCGGCGGGAATCGAACCCGCGTCCGCAAATCCTCCACAACAAGTTCTACATACTTAGTCATATCATTTAATTTAACCAACTAGGCACGGACTGACACGTTCCTCGTTGACGATTCACTAAGTTTTCGTACTATCCCACGTGACACGAGATAGTCTTATCTCTTGTAAATGACCCTGATCTAGCTTTCGCTAGCTGACCCAAGAGAGAATCAGTTCAGGGGCAACCGCAATTAAGCGGCTAGTGCGTAACGTTCGTCGTTAGCAGTTATTACATTCCCATTGATTTACGAGATAACGGGTCCTCGGTATGCCCTTGATGCTTTGTAATCCACGTCGAAACCATGTCGACCCCGGAGTTAATGCATAAGAGGGTCTATTTTAAGGCGGACCGCCTAAAAAAGCTCGTTACTTTTACTAAAGCCCTATGAGTGAGCTGGAAAGATGATTTCAAATAATTCGTGTGGGGTTTTGACTAAATAGTCTGCTCCCCAAGTTTCGGGAGGCTCTGTGCAGCCGCAGTAACCATAGGCTGCAGCTACTGTTTTCATGCCGGCTGCCTTGCCTGCCACAACATCCCGAATATCATCGCCGACATAGAGCCCTTTGGTCGGATCAATCTTCGCTAGCTGAGCAGCATGCAGGATGGGGGCGGGATGTGGTTTGGCATGCGGAGTAGTGTCGCCTGATACCGTTGACGCTGCTCGCTGACGCAAGCCCATCTGTTCAGTCAGGGGGTGGGTAAATCGTTCATGCTTGTTCGTCACAATCCCCCACGGAATATGGGCCTGATCCAGTTGATTCAGTAACTCATCAATGCCATCGAATAAAACACTATTTACTAGCAGGGCATTTTCATAGTTTGTAAAAAATTCATCGCGCAAGTGATTGAAGTCAGGGTGCTCCGGGGTGATACCAAATGCGCCTGCGATGAGACCGCGAGCGCCAGCAGAGGCTCGAGGGCGTAATAGTTCATATGGCAGTGCAGCTTGCTTGCGAGCAATGAGCAGTTGATTTGCGGCGGCAACTAAATCAGGGGCTGTATCTGCTAGGGTGCCATCCAAGTCAAAAAAGATCCCCTGATAAGGGCTTTGCATCAACTGCATTTGCGAACAGCAATCATGTAATTGACATCCATATCGCTCCCTAGCGAATAGACTTGGGTAAGCGGGTTGTAGCTCATCCCTTTCATCCCGAGCAGTTCTAATTCTGCCTCGCGAGTAAAGGCAATCAACTCAGATGGCTTGATGAATTTAGCGTATTCGTGAGTCCCTTTGGGGAGCAGGCGAAGTAGGTATTCAGCTCCGAGGATGGCAAATAAATAGGATTTGGGATTGCGATTCAAGGTGCTGAAGAAAAGGGTGCCGCCAGGCTTGGCTAGTGTGGCGCAGGCTCTGACAACCGATGCGGGATCTGGCACATGCTCGAGCATCTCCATGCAGGTCACAACATCGTATTGACCTGGATTTTCATCGGCGAGCGCTTCGGCCGAAATGGCGCGATACATGAGTTTGGCACCCACCTCGAGGGCATGTAATTCAGCAACTTTGAGAGCCTTCTCAGAGAGGTCAATGCCGGTGGTATCAGCCCCGGACTGAGCCATAGATTCCGCCAGGATTCCACCGCCACAGCCAACATCTAAGACCTTCTTTCCCGCCAAACTGCCAAAGGATTGAATCCAATCCAGGCGCAACGGATTAATTGCATGCAAGGGCTTAAATTCACTATTGGGGTCCCACCAGCGATGGGCTAGGGCGCTAAATTTAGCGATTTCAGATTGATCAACGTTCATGTTACGAATATAGCGGAAATAAAAAAGCCCGGCAGAACCGGGCTTTTTTAGGTTTGAAGCGGATTACTTAGCTGTACCAACAACTTCGATGTCGGTGCGGCGGTTCTTAGCGCGGCCTTCAGCAGTTGCATTGCTTGCAACTGGATTGCTCTTGCCTTTGGATTCTGTGTAGATGCGGCTTGCGTCAACACCCTTGCTTACGAGGTAAGTCTTAACAGACTGCGCACGACGCTGACCGAGGGCCATGTTGTATGCATCTGTACCAACGCTGTCGGTGTTACCAACAGCGATGATGACTTCCAGCTTGATCTTGGAGAGATCAGCAGCGATCTTGTCCAAAGTCGCTTTACCTTCTGGTTTCAAGTCAGACTTGTTGAAATCGTAGAGGGTATCAGCTTGCAAAGTGATCTTGCTTTGGCTAACGCCAGCAGCGGAGTGACCTTGTTGCAATGCGCCATCGCAACCAGCAGCTGCAGTTGCAGGTGTCCAGTTATTATCACGCCAGCACAATGTACCGTCGCCGTTTTTCCAGTTCAGGGAGCCGTCGCCGTTTTGCCAGTTATCAGATGCCATTGCTGCGGTTGCAGAAACGGTAATAACAGAAGCGAGCAACAGTTTTAGGGTTTTGTTCATTTTTAGTCCTCAAAAATCTCTTTTTAATTAAAGTCAAACTTAAATGTAATTCGCCCTACTTTGAAGCAAAAACACCGCAAAGCGACACATCTCAATTTCGTACAAACTGACAGAATCTTAGCATAGGGGTCTTCCGTCATCAAAATGATATTATTTCTAAATGGAACAAGCCGCTAAAGAAACACTACCAATATCCCTAGAAGACGAAATGCGGCGGTCCTATTTGGACTACGCTATGAGCGTCATTGTCGGCAGAGCCTTGCCAGACGTGCGTGATGGCCTTAAGCCAGTACACCGCCGGGTCTTATTTGCGATGTATGAATTAAACAACGATTGGAACCGTGCTTACAAAAAATCTGCCCGTATAGTTGGCGATGTAATCGGTAAATACCATCCCCATGGCGATTCTGCGGTGTATGACACCATCGTCCGGATGGCCCAAGATTTCTCTCTACGCTATATGTTAGTTGACGGCCAGGGTAACTTTGGCTCCGTGGATGGGGATAACGCCGCTGCGATGCGGTATACCGAGATCCGCTTGCGCAAAATTGCCCATGACCTATTGGCTGATTTGGATAAGGAAACGGTCGATTTTGGGCCAAATTACGACGGTAGCGAGCGCGAGCCCCTGATTCTGCCTGCCAAAGTGCCCAATTTGCTCATTAACGGCAGCTCAGGCATTGCGGTAGGTATGGCAACCAATATCCCCCCTCATAACTTGGATGAGGTGGTTCAGGCCTGTTTACACGTCTTGCACAACCCGGATTGCACCATTGATGAGTTGATTGAGATCATCCCAGCGCCAGATTTCCCCACTGCCGGAATTATTTATGGTGTTCAAGGTGTGCGTGAGGGTTACCGCACTGGTCGCGGTCGCGTGGTCATGCGTGCCAAGACCCACTTTGAAGATATTGATAAGGGTTCGCGTCAAGCCATCATCGTTGATGAGTTGCCTTATCAAGTCAATAAGAAGAACTTGCTCGAGCGCATTGCTGAGTTAGTGAATGAGAAAAAAGTCGAAGGTATTTCTGATTTGCGGGATGAGTCCGACAAATCTGGAATGCGCGTTGTGATTGAGCTCAAGCGCGGTGAAGTTCCTGAGGTTGTTCTGAATAATTTATACAAGAGTACGCAGTTACAAGATAACTTCGGCATGAATATGGTGGCCTTGGTTGATAACCAGCCACGCCTGTTGAACTTGAAGCAGATGCTGGAGTATTTCTTGCAGCATCGTCGCGAAGTTGTTACCCGTCGCACGATTTTTGAACTTCGTAAAGCGCGAGAGCGTGGTCATGTCCTCGAGGGCTTAGCTGTCGCATTAGCAAACATTGATGAATTCATTGCGATCATCAAGGCTGCTGCCAATCCAGTAGAAGCAAAGACGGAGTTGATGGGCAAGAATTGGGATTCCTCGATGGTACGTGAGATGTTGGCGCGTGCAGAGACAGATACCCCAGGCGGTCGTAATGCTTATCGCCCTGATGGCCTCTTGCCTGAATACGGCATGCAGAGCAGTGGCCTCTATCGCTTATCTGATAGCCAAGCACAAGAAATTCTGCAAATGCGTTTGCAACGCTTGACTGGTCTTGAGCAAGACAAGATTGTTTCTGAGTACAAAGACGTCATGTCTGAGATTGCTGACTTGCTCGACTTATTGGCTAAATCAGAGCGAGTCACTCAGGTCATCGAAAGCGAATTAAAAGAAGTGCAGGCCGAGTACGGCATTGCAGGCAGCGACAACGGTCGTCGCTCATTTATTGAGATGAATGCAACTGAGCTCTTCACTGAAGATCTCATTACGCCGCAAGATATGGTTGTTACTCTTTCACATACTGGTTATATGAAGAGTCAGCCGCTCAGTGAGTATCGTGCGCAGAAGCGCGGTGGTCGCGGTAAGCAGGCGGCGGCAACTAAAGATGAAGACTGGATCGATACTTTATTCGTAGCAAATACACACGACACCATTTTGTGTTTTTCTGATCGCGGTCGCATGTATTGGCTCAAAGTCTGGGAAGTACCTCAAGGTAGTCGCACCTCAAGAGGTAAGCCCATCGTCAATATGTTCCCGCTGATTGAAGGCGAGAAGATCACCGTGATTCTGCCAATCAAAGGCTATCAGGATGATCAGTACGTCTTTATGGCAACCAGCTTAGGTACCGTTAAGAAGACACGTTTATCTGACTTTTCTAACCCACGCAAGGCCGGCATTATTGCGGTTGATTTGAATGAGGGCGATTTCTTGGTGGGCGCAGCAATTACTGATGGCCAACACGATGTCATGTTGTTCTCTGATGCTGGTAAGGCGGTGCGCTTTGATGAGAATGATGTTCGTCCAATGGGTCGTACTGCTCGAGGCGTGCGCGGTATGAACTTAGGTGAAGGTCAGCAAGTGATTGCAATGCTAGTAGCTCCTGCGGAAGTGGCAGAGGGCGCGCAGATTAGTGTGGCAGATGCTGAAGCCAATGCGACTCCTGGAAGCGTCTTGACTGCAACTGAAAATGGTTATGGCAAGCGTACTCCAATCGCTGAATATACCCGTCATGGTCGCGGTACTAAGGGCATGATCGCCATTCAGACATCAGAGCGTAACGGCAAAGTTGTTGCTGCAGCTCTCGTTTCTCCTGAAGATCAAATCATGTTGATTACTACGGGTGGTGTCTTAGTGCGGACGCGTGTCTCTGAAATCAGAGAGATGGGTCGCTCAACGCAAGGTGTCACACTCATCAACGTAGATGAGGGGACTCGTTTATCTGGCTTGCAGAGGATTGCTGAAAGCGATTCAGATGACGAGGATGACCTTGTAGAAGATGATTCGATTGATGCTGGCGATGTCGGTGATGCTGCTAGCGATACTGCTAGTGATGCCTAAGCTGGCATCGAATACAGACTAGTCGACACCATCATGACGTTTGACCGCCGCATTTTTAATTTCGCTGCGGGCCCCGCCACTCTTCCCGAAGAGATTCTGAAGCAGGCTGCAGATGAAATGCTCAACTGGCATGGTCTTGGAACCAGTGTCATGGAGATCAGCCACCGCAGCAAAGAGTTTATGGCGGTGTATGAAGAGACATTGCACGATCTGCGTACTTTGATGAGTATTCCAGATCAATATGAGATCTTGCTTTTGCAAGGTGGTGGTATTGGACAAAATGCTGCGATCCCAATGAATCTCATGGGTCTGAGCAAGAGTGGGCCTAAAGCAGATTTCATCGTTACCGGTATTTGGTCTGAGAAGTCCTTGAAAGAGGCTCAGAAATACGGTGCAGCTCATCTAGCCGCCTCTTCAGAGGCAGAGCACTTCACCACGATTCCACCGCGCTCATCTTGGAATCTCTCGAGTGATGCCGCATACGTGCATATCTGCTCTAACGAAACCATTGGTGGTGTTGAATTTGACCAGGTGCCAGATGTTGGTAATGTGCCTTTAGTCGCGGACGTATCAAGCAACATCTTATCCAAAGAGATGGATGTAAGCCAATACGGAGTGCTATTTGCGGGTGCGCAAAAGAATATTGGGCCCTCAGGTGTCACGATTGTGATCGTCCGTAAAGATCTGTTGGGTCACAGCATGCCAATCACGCCATCGGTTTGGGATTGGGCAAAAGAAGCCGCCAATCAATCGATGTTAAATACGCCTCCCACGTTTGCGATTTATATGGCAGGTCTGAGCTTTAAGTGGTTGCTGAAGCAGGGCGGTGTTAAAGCGATTGCCAAACAGAATCAAGTAAAGGCAGATTTACTTTATCAATGCATTGATCAAAGCGCTCTGTACGAGAATCGCATTGCAAAACCTTATCGCTCCAGAATGAATGTCACCTTCTTTTTGAAAGATGAGGCGATGAATACCGAATTTCTAGCGCAATCTCATGCTGCTGGTTTGGTGGCGCTGAGAGGTCATAAAGCAGTTGGTGGAATGCGAGCAAGTATCTACAATGCAATGCCTATAGAGGGTGTAAAAGCCCTGGTTGAATTTATGCAAGATTTTGAAAGGCGGGCTTAATGAGTACTGAAGAACAGCGACTTGCGCCCTTGCGTGACAAGATCGATGATTTAGATGCCAAGATTTTGGATCTGCTCTCACAGCGTGCTCAAGCTGCACAAGAGGTAGGGCATATCAAAGGTGGATTTGCCTCACCAGTATTTCGGCCTGAGCGTGAGCGCCAAGTCGTAGCAAAACTGCAAGAGATCAATCAGGGTCCTTTATTGCCTGATGGTATTGCTGCGATCTGGCGCGAGGTGATGTCTGCTTGCCGCGCTTTAGAGGCTCGACAAACGATTGCTTACCTGGGTCCGGTCGGCACTTTTTCTGAGCAGGCTGCACAAACTTATTTTGGTCAATCCATTGCCGGTTTGCCTTGCGTCAGTATTGATGAGGTTTTTAAAGCGGTAGAGAAGGGTGCTGCGCAATTTGGCGTTGTACCAGTGGAAAACTCTAGCGAAGGTGCCGTTTCTCGTACGCTCGATTTGTTACTCGATGCCCCCCTGCAAATCAGCGGTGAAGTCGTTTTGCCTATTCGTCATCATTTGTTAACGAAGAGTGGAAGCTTGGATGGGGTTACTACTGTCTGTGCCCATGCTCAAGCGCTTGCACAATGTCAACAGTGGTTGAGTGAGCACGCCCCTCAGTTAAAGCGCCAAGCAGTGAGTAGTAATGCTGAAGCTGCGCGCATGGCTGCAGCAGATCCCACTTTGGCAGCCATTGCCGGTGAGCCTGCGCAAATTGCATACAGCTTACAAGCAGTGGCATCACAAATTCAGGATGACCCGCACAATCGTACTCGCTTTGTAGTGATTGGTAACTATGCATGTCAAGCAACTGGTAATGATCAAACTTCGCTAGTGCTATCTGTTGATAATCAGCCTGGTGCCGTACATCGTTTGCTTGCTCCCTTGGCAAAGCACGGTGTTTCGATGAATCGTTTTGAATCTCGTCCTGCGCGCAAGGGAACTTGGGAGTATCACTTCTTCATTGATGTGGCTGGCCATGCAGATGAAGACAAAGTTGCTAAGGCACTAATTGAGCTTCAAGACACAGCTGCGTTCTATAAAAAGCTCGGCTCCTATCCCCGCTCAGCCATTTGATTATGAGTTCTTTCGGCTTAAAACATATTCAAGCTATTGCGCCTTACGTTGGTGGCAGGCCTATCAGCGAGGTTGCGCGTGAATATGGTTTGGATGAGAGCAAGATTATCAAGCTTGCGTCCAATGAAAATCCCCTGGGCATGCCCAAGTCGGCTCATGATGCAATGCTGAAAGCGGCCAGTGACTTAGGTCGTTATCCAGACTCCAATGGTTTTGAACTCAAGAATGTCTTGTCAGAGCGTTTAGATGTCCCGACGCATTGGATTACTCTGGGAAATGGTAGCAATGACATTCTGGAGTTAACTACACGAGCAGTTGCGCACACTGACGACGACATTATTTTCTCTAAGCATGCTTTTGCGGTGTATCCATTAGCCACTCAAGCGGTTGGTGCGCGCGCAGTAGAGGTTGCTGCAACACCTCAATATGGGCATGACCTCAATGCAATGCTCAAAGCAATTCAGACCTCAGGGGTAAAAGCAAAGTTAGTTTTTGTGGCTAACCCCAATAATCCGACTGGTAGCTATTTGAGTGCACAAGAGATTGAGTCATTTTTGGAGCAGGTGCCTAGCAATGTCATCGTCGTGCTAGATGAGGCTTATAACGAGTATCTATTGCCTGAGCAGCAGTACGATGCAATCGCTTGGGTTAAACGTTTTCCGAACTTAATCGTTTCACGTAGTTTTTCTAAGGCCTATGGCTTGGCAGGACTACGGATTGGTTACGGTATTGCTCAACCTGCTCTCACCGATTTACTGAACCGCATTCGCCAACCTTTTAACGTGAATAGCTTGGCGCAAGCTGCTGCAATTGCAGCATTACAAGACACCGCGTTCTTGCAAAAGGGCTATGACCTTAATCGTGCAGGTTACCTGCAATTAACTGATGCCTTCGAGGAAATGGGATTGACCTACTTGCCTTCTGCAGGCAATTTTGTTTTATTGAAAGTGGGTGACGAGGCAGATTCGGGGGCGAAGGTGAATTTGGCGCTGCTCAAGCGCGGCATTATTGTGCGTCCAGTTGCCAATTATGGTTTGCCTCAGTGGCTCAGAATTTCTATAGGCCTGCCTGAAGAAAACGCTGCCTTCATCGACGCCATGCGGGCCATTCTGGGTTAAGTGATGACAAAACCAAATTACGGCGTGGTATCGATTGTTGGCGTAGGTCTGATTGGCGCTTCACTAGGCTTGGCACTTAAGCAAGCAGGTGTTGTGTCAAAAATTCTTGGGGTTGGTCGAAGCCAGTCTAATTTAGATCACGCATTAAAGATGGGTGCAATCGATGGGGTGGTGGATTTAATTGATGCTGCTAAGCAATCCGATGTGATTGTCTTGTGTGTGCCTGTTGCGCAAATGCGCACCATCTTCGCAATGATTGAACCTCATCTTGTCTCTAAGACGCTGATTACCGATGCTGGTAGCACAAAGGGTGATGTGATTTTGGCTGCCAAAGAAGTCTTGGGCAAAAAAGCGTGTCAGTTTGTACCGGCGCATCCGATTGCTGGTGGCGCTCAGCATGGTGCTAGTGCTGCTAAAGCGGATTTGTTCTTTGGTAAGCAAGTCATCATTTGCCCTTTGCAAGAAAATTCTCCGCAAGATATCGCGCTAATCGAGAAATTTTGGCAGTCGGTTGGCGCACTAGTGAAGATGCTTTCGAATGTGCAACACGATGCTATTTACGCAGCCGTCTCTCATCTGCCACACATCCTTGCTTATGCATTAATGGCCAGCGTCATCAATTCTGAAGATGCTGCAGATAAATTAAGTCATATTGGCGCGGGCTTTAAAGACTTCACTCGTATTGCAGGCTCAAGTCCTGAAATGTGGCGTGATATTAGCTTGGCCAACCGCACTTCTATTCTGAAAGAGTTAGATCAGTATTTAGCGATCCTTCAACATCTCCGTAAATTGATTGCTGAGAATGATGGAACGGGGATCGAAAAGCTGTTTGTAAAAGCGAGTAAAGCGCGACAAGACTTGGATGCGAGCTGATGACTGCTGTGCCAAGCATCACAATCGGCCCATTGACCCGAGCCCAAGGCGAAGTGGTTCTGCCCGGCTCAAAGAGCATTTCAAATCGAGCCCTACTGTTAGCAGCTCTTTCTACAGGTAAAACCACGCTCAAGAATTTGCTTGATGCGGATGACACTCAAGTCATGCGCAACGCTTTGCGTAAGTTGGGCATATCCGTTACTGACCAACCCAATCAAGTTTGTGTGATTGAAGGCTGTGGCGGACATTTCCCGGTCAGGGATGCAGACTTATTTATGGGAAATGCTGGTACCGCCATTCGCCCCCTCACTGCGGCCCTCGCGATGCAAGGTGGCAATTACCGATTATCTGGCGTGGCTCGCATGCATGAGCGGCCGATTCGAGACTTGGTTGATGGCCTTCGTCAAGTCGATACAGAAATTGCTTATGAGCAACAAGAAGGCTACCCACCGATTCAAATTAGTGCGGCGACGATTCAGATTAGAGATGTTGTGAAGATTCGAGGTGATGTGTCTAGCCAGTTTTTAACTGCGCTATTGATGGCATTGCCTCTGGTAGCAAGAGAGCCGATTCGAATCGAAGTAATCGGAGATCTGATTTCACGGCCTTATATCGACATCACACTCAAGCTGATGGCGCGTTTTGGCGTCAAAGTGACTTGCCCCGATGCACAAACCTTTTTAATTCCTGCAAAAACAAGTGCGCATGTGTATTCCAGTCCAGGCGAATTATTGGTTGAAGGTGATGCTTCATCTGCCTCTTATTTCTTAGCGCTTGGTGCCATTGGTGCTGGCCCCGTGAAAGTCTTGGGTGTAGGATCCAATAGTATTCAGGGCGATGTGGCTTTTGCGGATGCCCTAGTAAAGATGGGCGCCAAGATTACTGCAACAGATGAATCGATCGAAGTTGCTGGGGTCAGTAATGCAAGCGGTAAGCTCAAAGGGATCACTCTAGATTGCACTGAGATTCCCGATGCAGCCATGACCTTAGCAGTGGCTGCTTTATTTGCTGAAGGTCAAACGCGTCTGAATAATATTGCCAGTTGGCGCGTTAAGGAAACCGATCGTATTGCAGCAATGGCAACCGAATTGCGTAAGCTTGGTGCTATTGTGGAGGAGGGTGCAGATTACATTACGGTAGAGGCACCTGCCAAACCGACCGATTGGAAATCTCCTGCAGCAGGAATTGATACTTATGACGATCACCGGATGGCAATGTGTTTTTCACTTGCGGCTTTTGGCCCCAATACCCTCAAGATCAATGACCCTGATTGCGTGGCAAAAACTTTCCCTACTTACTTTGCTGAATTTGCCAAGATTGTTTCCTAGTTTGCTATGAATTTGCCCCCTGTTATCGCCATCGATGGACCCACAGCCTCTGGTAAAGGGACGGTTGCATCTTTGGTAGCTCAGGAGTTGGGCTTTCATTATTTGGATAGTGGCGCCCTATATCGTCTAGTTGCACTGGCCAGTGAAAAGCAGGGCATTGATGTCAATAATGGCCCTGCATTGGGTCAATTGGCAGAAAAACTTCAAATTAGCTTTAAAGACGGAGAAATTTTCCTGGGTGGCGAGGACGTTACTCAAGCGATCCGGACCGAGGCTAATGGGCTACGAGCTTCAAAGGTAGCTACTCAGCCAGCGGTTCGGGGTGCTTTAGTGGGTCTTCAGCGTAGTTTTCGTCAAAAACCAGGTTTAGTCGCAGACGGCCGGGATATGGCCAGCATCATCTTTCCAGACGCTAAATTGAAGGTTTTTCTTACAGCTAGCGCCTCGGCTAGAGCCGAGCGACGGTATAAGCAATTGATAGCTAAGGGAATTTCTGCTAGACTAGAGGACTTGTTGCAAGATTTACAAGAGCGCGATGCTAGAGACAGTAGTCGAGGCACAGCCCCTTTAGTGATTGCAGAAGGTGCGCAGGTGCTTGAAACATCCAATTTATCGATCGATCAAGCAGTTCAAACGGTGTTGGCTTGGTATCAATCGGCATCCGCGTAAGTAGTTGAATGCAGTAGTTTTTTGGCGTCTTCGGAAACTCCACAACGCGATTTCTTAATAAGCGTGTTTCTTGGGACTTTTATAACCTAACCCGTCAGGCCTTCTGGCGGCACAAAGTGAACATACATGTCTGAATCATTTGCAGAACTATTTGAAGAATCATTAACCCGATCGAATATGAAGACCGGCCAAGTTATTTCGGCTGAAGTCCTCCGCATCGACCATAACTTCGTTGTTGTTAACGCTGGTTTGAAGTCTGAAGCGTTTATTCCTGTTGAAGAATTCCATAACGACGCTGGCGAAATTGAAGTAAGCCCTGGCGACTTCGTTTCTGTTGCGATCGATGCCCTTGAAAACGGCTACGGCGACACCATCCTCTCACGCGATAAAGCAAAACGCTTAGCGTCTTGGATGAATCTAGAGAAAGCACTCGAGCAAGCTGAGATTGTTACTGGTACTGTTACCGGTAAGGTCAAGGGTGGCTTGACGGTGATGGTGAACGGTATCCGCGCATTCTTGCCTGGCTCACTCGTTGACACTCGTCCCATTAAAGACACCAGCCCTTATGAGGGCAAAACCATGGAGTTCAAGGTTATCAAGTTGGACCGTAAGCGTAACAACGTCGTGTTGTCACGTCGTGCGGTTGTTGAAGCCAGCCAAGGTAAAGAGCGTGCTGAGTTGATGTCTAACCTCAAAGAAGGCGCGGTAGTGACTGGCCTGGTTAAGAACATTACTGACTACGGCGCATTCGTTGACCTCGGCGGTATCGATGGCTTGCTCCACATTACCGATTTGGCATGGCGTCGTGTGCGTCACCCAAGCGAGATGTTGACTGTTGGTCAAGAAGTGACCGCTAAGATTTTGAAGTTCGATCAAGAGAAGAATCGTGTGTCTCTTGGTGTGAAACAGCTTGGCGATGATCCATGGGTAGGTATCGCTCGTCGTTATCCACCAAACACCCGTTTATTCGGCAAGGTAACCAACTTGACTGACTACGGCGCATTCGTTGAAATCGAATCTGGTATCGAAGGTTTGGTACACGTTTCTGAAATGGACTGGACCAATAAGAACGTCGCTCCAAGTAAAGCAACTGCCTTGGGTACTGAGGTTGAAGTCATGGTCTTGGATATTGATGAAGACAAGCGTCGTATCAGCTTAGGCATCAAGCAGTGCAAAGCCAATCCATGGGAAGAGTTCTCACGCGCCCATCAAAAGGGTGACAAGTTAAGTGGTGCAATCAAGTCAATTACTGACTTTGGTGTATTCATTGGCTTGCCTGGCGGCATCGATGGTTTGGTTCATCTTTCGGATATTTCTTGGAATGAGCCTGGCGAAGAAGCTGTTAAGAAATACAAAAAAGGTGATGAAGTTGAAGCCACCGTATTGGCCATTGATGTTGAGAAAGAGCGTATCTCTCTCGGTATCAAGCAATTGTCTGGTGACCCATTCAACAACTACACATCCGTTAGCGACAAGGGTAGTCTTGTTACTGGCACTGTGAAGGCTGTTGATGCTAAAGGCGCAACCATTCATTTGGCTGATGAAGTCGAAGCGTATTTACGTGCCTCAGAAATCTCAACCGATCGCGTTGAAGATGCACGCAATGTATTGAAAGAAGGCGATAGCGTGACTGCCATGATCATTAATATTGATCGTAAGTCTCGCGTAATCAATCTTTCGATTAAGGCAAAAGATAGCTCCGATCAACAGGACGCAATGAGCAAACTCCAAGGTGATGCGCAGTCTGGCACAACCAACTTGGGTGCTTTGCTTAAAGCAAAAATGGACAATCAAGGCTAAATCAATATCGCCGCCTCCAGTCTCGGGGGCGGCGGTTTTTTATTGATAGATCATGTCAGATCAAGAGCAACAAGCAATCACTCGCTCCGAACTTGTGGAGAGCCTAGCGGAACAGTTTCCGCAGCTCTTGCCACGGGATGTGGAGTTGGCGGTTAAAACGCTGTTAGACACCATGACTCACGCACTGGCTGAAGGCAAGCGGATTGAGTTGCGTGGCGTCGGTAGCTTTGTTTTGCATAGTCGCCCTGCAAGAACTGGGCGTAATCCCAAGTCTGGCGAGAAAGTGCTTATTCCAGAAAAACGGGTGCCACACTTTAAGCCTGGCAAAGAATTACGTGAACGGGTTGATTACAAGCCACTGAAGCAGTCAGGACCCAAAGAGGGTTCTGGTGCCTAATCATTCGGCAAACCACCAGTGGTCCATTCGGACCATTTTTTTATTCAAGAGCCCAGGGCTATGATTCATATCGCAACTGCTTGGCTATTGTTGATTCCCATCCTATTCGGATTGGGCTGGATGGCCGCACGCTGGGATCTTCGGCTTGAGCATCGAATGGATGAGCTGGAGCGTTTGCGCCAACAGCGTTCTACCTTTAAGGGCTTGAGCCTATTACTGAACGAGCAACCTGATCAGGCGATTGAAACCCTAGTCAAAATTGCGCAGCTTGATCCTGAAACGATTGAACTGCATTTTTCTTTGGGTAATTTATTTCGCCGTCGTGGTGAAACTGAGCGTGCGATTCGGGTTCATCAGCATTTAGCTAATCGAGATGATTTAAAGCCCCGTGATCGCGATCATGCGGCTTATGAGCTAGGTAGAGACTTTCTGCGCGCGGGATTATTAGATCGAGCTGAAGCATCCTTAAATCGGGTTGGAGAAGGTAAGTACGCTGCACCAGCAAAAGAAAGCTTGCTGGAGATGTATCAAGTTGAGCGCGATTGGCAAAAAGCGATCATTGCCGCACAAGAGCTGGAGTCGCTCCAGGGTAAATCACATCAAACTGAAATCGCCCAGTTTCATTGCGAGTTAGGGCAAGAAGCACTGCGTCGCCAAGATTTAACTGGGGCAGAGCAATCTATAGCCCGTGCACTTCAAGCAGTCCCCAATCATGCGCGCGCCCTCATTTTGCAGGGCGACTACTTTATGGCGATGGATCGCCCCGCTCAAGCGATTGAAACTTGGGGCGCCATTGCAAAGCTACATCCTGCTTACATGCACTTGCTGGCAGATCGTTGGATGCTCGCTCATGCCAGTCTGGATAAAGCAGAAGAGGGCTTGGATCGTTTGGTTGAGTTACTCAAAACTCAAGCCTCTGGCGAGCTGCTGGATATTGTTCATAAGCACCTTACCCAGTTAAGAGGGCCTCATATTGCTGAAGCCATGCTGGTTGAAGTAATGCAAAGTTCACCCAGTTTGAGTGCCTTATCCAAGCTTGCCGAAACCCGCTTGGCTTTAGCTGAAAGCAATGGCTCAGACGATAAGATCGCCGAGATTAAGGCGATTCTGGGTCTTTTAAAGCAACGTACAACTAGTCTGGCACGTTATACCTGTGGTAATTGCGGCTTTAGAGCCCGTCGTTTTTACTGGCAGTGCCCTGGGTGCAATCATTGGGAGGCGTATTCTCCCAGAAGAAGCGAAGGGGTCGCTCCTAGTGGCCCATCAATGTGATTGGTAGATAGGGTAGATTAACTAAATCGTCATTAAATTACAGTTTAATGACGGTTAAATTATTAAATCAGTCGGAGGCGTTTTGAAAGTTACGATTATTGGTAGTGGTTATGTCGGTTTAGTTACTGGCGCATGCTTGGCGGAACAAGGTAACAACGTTTTTTGCTTAGACTTAGATCCCAAGAAAATTGACATTCTCAATTCTGGTGGCGTTCCAATCTATGAGCCTGGCTTGAAGGAGATGATCGAGCGTAATCGCGCCGCCGGACGCATTCAGTTTTCAACGGATATCAAAGCATCGGTTGAGCATGGTGAGATTCAGTTCATTGCCGTAGGCACTCCTCCTGATGAAGACGGCTCAGCAGACTTGCAATACGTTGTTGCCGCCGCTCGCAATATTGGTAAGCATATGACTACACCCAAGGTGATTGTGGATAAATCCACGGTACCAGTTGGCACTGCTGATAAGGTGACTGCAGCCATTACTGAAGAATTGGTAAAAAGGAACTTATCACCAGAACTCTGTTCAGTAGTTTCTAATCCCGAGTTCTTAAAAGAGGGTGCGGCGGTAGAGGACTTTATGCGCCCAGATCGGATTGTGATCGGCACTTCTAGCGATGCTGCAGGCCTGCGCGCTAAAGAGCAGATGCGCAAACTCTATGCTCCTTTTAATCGTCATCATGAGCGCACCTACTACATGGATGTCAAGAGTGCCGAGTTAACAAAGTATGCCGCTAATGCGATGTTGGCTACCCGCATCTCATTCATGAATGAATTGGCTAACTTAGCCGATCTGGTGGGCGCCGATATTGAAGCGGTTCGCCAGGGTATTGGTTCAGACTCTCGGATTGGTTATGGCTTCTTGTATTCGGGAACTGGTTATGGTGGCTCATGCTTTCCAAAGGATGTCTCAGCGCTTAGTAAAACAGCGATTGAGCATGGTAAAGATCTCAAAATCTTAGTAGCCGTTGAAGCTGTTAACGAAGCTCAAAAAACCATTTTGGTTGAAAAGATTGAAAAGCGCTTTGGTCAAGATTTACAAGGTAAAAAGTTTGCACTCTGGGGCTTAGCATTTAAGCCCAATACCGACGATATGCGTGAAGCGCCTAGTCGCGTCATCATTGGCGAGTTAGTTAAGCGTGGCGCTCAGGTGGTGGCATACGACCCAGTAGCCATGCCCGAAGCGAAGCATGCCCTTGAACTCGACTTCAAAGGCAATCCTGAAGGCTTGAAAAAAGTAGCCATGGTCGATGATCCTACTACTGCTTTAGACGGCTGTGATGCTCTGGTCATTGTGACTGAGTGGAAAGCCTTCCGCAGCCCAGACTTTGATCTTGTAAAACAAAAACTGAAACATCCAGTCATTTTTGATGGCCGCAATCTCTATGAGCCGCAAGCTATGCAAGAATTAGGCATTGAGTATCAAGGTATTGGCCGTCATAACTAAAATTATTTAAAACACACTTAGAAACACATCTGCCCGTGGAAAAAGCTAACCCAGAACAATTTGCCAAAACTCGCTTACTCGTCGTAGGTGATGTGATGTTGGATCGTTACTGGTTTGGTGACACTAATCGCATTTCTCCAGAGGCGCCTGTGCCAGTAGTTCAGGTTGGCAAGGTTGATGAGCGTTTGGGTGGTGCTGCTAACGTAGCGCGCAACGTTGCTGCCTTGGGTGCTCATGCAACGATTTTGGGTGTGATTGGTGATGATGAGCCCGGACAACGCGTTACTCAGCTTCTAAAAACCAGTGGCGTGGATAGTCAGCTCGAAGTAGATAGTAAGGTGCCGACGATTGTGAAGCTGCGTGTGATCGCACGTCAACAACAATTGATTCGCCTCGATTTTGAAGAAGCTCCTAGCGATACTGCATTAGCCAGAAAGCTAGAGCGTTTTGAGAAGTCTCTATCAGGTGCTGACGTGGTAATTTTGTCTGATTACGGCAAAGGCGCTCTACATCAAGTGACTCTCATGATTGAGCAAGCTCGCAACCAAAATAAAATGATTCTCGTAGACCCCAAGGGTGAAGATTATGAAAAGTATCGGGGCGCTACTGTATTGACGCCTAACCGCAGCGAGCTTCGCCAGGTAGTTGGTCGCTGGAGTAGTGAGGAGGACCTCACCAAAAAAGCGCAAGATCTGCGTCGCTCTTTGAATCTACAAGCACTCCTTCTGACTCGCTCGGAGGAGGGTATGAGCCTATTTACCGATGCTGGTGTGAGTCATGTTCATGCTCAAGCACGCGAAGTCTTTGATGTCTCTGGCGCTGGCGATACTGTGATTGCCACGTTAGCGGTTGCTTTGGCGGCAAAATGGCCCCTAGAGAAAGCGATGGCATTAGCGAATCGTGCTGGGGGTATTGTGGTTGGTAAGTTGGGTACCGCAACCGTTACATCTGAGGAATTGCAATGACCATTATCGTTACTGGAGCGGCTGGGTTTATCGGCGCCAATATTGTTCAAGGCTTGAATGCCCGTGGTGAGAAAAATATTATTGCAGTCGATGACTTGCGTCCTGCTGATAAATATCGCAATTTAGCCGATCTCGACATTATTGATTATCTTGATAAAGATGAATTTCTCGAGGCATTTAGAAGTGGTCGCTTTGGTAAGGTAAGGGCAGTCTTTCATGAAGGTGCTTGCTCCGACACGATGGAAACCGATGGTATCTTCATGATGGCGAATAACTATCGCTACACCATGGATCTCCTTGATATCTGCACTGAACAAAGAGTGCAATTGCTATATGCCTCTTCTGCAGCCACTTATGGCGGCTCAGATGTCTTTGTTGAAAGCCGTGAGCATGAGAAGCCGCTCAATATTTATGGCTATTCCAAGTTCTTATTTGACCAAGTGATGCGCAAGCGTTTTGCTGAAAAAGCCAATACCGCGCAAGTCGTTGGCTTCCGCTATTTCAATGTGTATGGTCCTCGCGAATCGCACAAAGGGCGCATGGCTTCAGTAGCCTTTCATCAATATCACCAATATAAGAAGGATGGACTAGTTAAGCTTTTTGGTGAATATGGAGGCTACGCACAAGGGCAGCAAAGCCGTGACTTTGTATCAGTCGAAGATGTAGTGAAGGTCAACCTCTTCTTCTTTGACCACCCTGAAATCAGCGGGATCTTTAATTTGGGCAGTGGTCGCGCGCAACCCTTTAATGATGTAGCCCATGCGGTAGTCAATTCACTCAGAAAGCTAGATGGTGCTAATTCAGAACCTCTAGAGCAACTCGTCAAGATGAAGGCGATTGAGTACATTCCATTTCCAGAGGCGCTTAAAGGTAAATACCAATGCTTTACTCAGGCAGACCTCACTAAGCTCAGAGCTGCTGGTTACAGCGAGCCCTTCCTCAATGTTGAGCAAGGTGTCAGTCGTTATATCGACTGGTTAACGGCCAATGCGGATTTCTTAACCAATCCCTTGTAAGAATTAATTGATCTCTTTGTAGTTGTCGGTATAGAAGTCAACCGAGCATCTTTATCCCCGTTGTAAATGATCCATGTCCTTTCGGCATGGATTTTTTATTTACTTCTGGAGAAAAGATGATTAAACATTTTGCTTTCAATAAATTAGTAGTGCCCGCTGCTGCAGTACTGTTATCAGCTTGGCTTGTATTGTCAGGAGCGGGTCATGCGCAAGCATCACCGGTTAATGTCAATACCGCTTCACAGTCTGAGTTGGAGACGATTAAAGGGATTGGTCCCGCAAAAGCGAGAACCATCATTGCTGAGCGTGAGGATGGTGGCCATTTTCAGGATGCCAATGATTTACAAAAGCGGGTGCGGGGGATTGGGATGAAGTCCGTTGAAAAGATGGTGGACAACGGCTTGACGATTGAAAGCCCTAGTTCTTTTCGGGAGCCTAATGGGCGCACGAAAAAAGAGGGCTCAGTATCCAGCCGTCGTAGTTCCCGCAATCAAGGCAATACTCGCAATCATCAGGATCGCCCAAGCAACACTCGGAGAAATTAAGCCTTTCCGTGCTTAAGTGGTCTTATGGCTAAAATGGTCTTATGGCTACTACTAACTACCTCACGATTTCGCAGACTATTGGCAATACCCCTTTAGTTCGATTGCAACGTATTCCAGGCGCTGAAAATGCTGCTCGTAATAATGTAATTTTGGGTAAGTTGGAAGGTAATAATCCAGCCGGGTCGGTCAAAGATCGGCCCGCGCTGTCGATGATCCTGCGTGCACAAGAGCGTGGTGAAATCAAGCCAGGCGATACGCTGGTAGAGGCAACCAGTGGCAATACTGGTATTGCCTTAGCAATGGCTGCCGCCATGTTGGGCTACAAGATGGTTTTGGTGATGCCAGAAAATCAAAGTATTGAGCGCCGGCAGAGCATGGCTGCTTACGGCGCAGAACTCATTCTGACTGCAGCTTCAGGTGGTATGGAGTTCGCGCGAGATTACGCGCTACAGTTACAAAAAGAAGGGCGTGGCAAATTACTTGATCAGTTTGCCAATCCCGATAACCCACGTGCCCATATTGAAACTACTGGCCCTGAAATCTGGCGCGATACCGATGGTCAAGTTACGCATTTTGTCTCCTCGATGGGAACAACGGGAACCATCACCGGTGTATCTACTTACCTCAAATCTAAGAATCCCAATATCGTGATCATTGGCGCTCAACCTGAAGAGGGCTCTCAAATTCCCGGTATTCGTAAATGGGCTCCAGAGTATTTGCCAAAGATTTATGAAGGCAATCGAGTTGATCGCATTGAGTATGTCAGTCAAGCTGATGCAGAAGAAATGGCTAGACGCTTAGCTGCAGAGGAGGGCATCTTTTGTGGCATCTCTGCTGGTGGTGCTTTGGTTGTAGCACTCCGAATTGCCCGACAGCTTGAAAATGCCACGATAGTCTTTATTGTTTGCGATCGTGGCGACCGCTATCTCTCAACGGGTGTATTCCCAGCTTAATTAACTGAAGCTTTAGTCGCTTTTTTGTGAAGTGCTTTCTTCTTTTTAGAGTTTGTACTTTGCTTGGCGGACGGCAGAGCAGGTAAGTTAGCGGTTATCACACTCTGGTTCTTATAGCCTAGGGCTTCTGCAAATTCAGCGACACTCTGAGCATAAAAATAACTGCGGTTGTATTGCACGATGGTTAAAAAGTTATTGAGACCAACCACATATCGAACCTTATCTGTCCCATCTTGATCTGCATAAGGTAAGTCAACGATCAATGCCTTGCTTTGAGGTGAGACGCCGCCGGCTTGGAGGTCGCCCTGTTGTGGCGTCAAAATCCCTTTCTCGATTAACTCTTGAACCGAATATTTCAGTTGAGGCTCCCCATCAGCTAAAGCACTTGCTTGTGCAAAAGTACTCTGTGGAATTGCAAAGTAGATGGGCATGCCGGGTTGCCAGCCTTGCTGTTTCAAAAAATTGGCAACACTTGCAATAGCGTCTCGTGAACTTTGTCTCAGATCAATTTGCCCATCGCCATCGCCATCCACTGCATAAGCGCGAATACTGCTGGGCATAAATTGAGGCAAACCTATTGCGCCTGCATATGAGCTATTTTGATTAACACACTGCTTAAAAAGCTCTGGATTGACATTTTGAGAGGCGTTATTGGCAGGCAACTTTCCACCGGCTTGAGTCCAGCAAAGCAAAATTAGGGATTTGATCTCATCCTTAAATAACTGCTCTCGGACCGCTTTATTGGGCGTGTCGGGATAATTAAACGCAAGGGTCGATAAAACGTCCTTGACCCTGAAGTTTCCAGTTTGGCGACCATAGATGGTTTCAATACCAATAATGGCCACGATGACCTCTGCTGGTACTCCAGAATCCTGTTCAATCTGGCTTAAGTAGGCTTGATTCTGCTCCCAGAAGGTTTTTCCAGCCTTGAGCCTAATAGGCTCCAAAAAGCGTTGTCGATAGACCGCCCAATTTTTCTTAAAAGTCCCGGATGGCGGTAATACCAATTTACGGATAGAGGGAATAGTCTTGGTGTCAGAAAAACCCGATTCTACGAAGGCTGGGGGGATAGCTTGAGATTCGCTCACTTGTCCAATCAAAAGCTGGAGATTTTGGGCCAGAACCGCTTGGGAAATCATGTCTGGACTCGCGGCATCTGCTGAATCGTTCACCCGAGGGGATGGCGTAGAGCAAGCTGCCAATAAAAAAGTTAAAGTAAGCAGGAATGGCTTAAGAAAACAGTTTGGGAATAACTTCATTCTGAGGTGGAGAGTTTCTCGATTTGTGAGCACAATGCATTAGATTACAAAAAAGATTATTTGGCTATGAAGGATTACTCTTAATGACTACAGGATATATTACGCATCCCGATTTTCTGAAACATGAAATGGGAAGTCATCATCCCGAGTGCCCGGAACGCATTCAGGCAATTAATGATCAGTTGATTCGAAGCGGAGTTGATCAATTCTTGACCCATCTTGAAGCGCCTTTGGCTTCTGAAGATCAATTGGAGTTAGTGCATAGCCCTGATCATGTTGCTTTTGTAAAGGAGAGCGCCCCTGCGAGTGGTTATTTTATGTTGGATGGCGACACGATCATGAACCCCCATACTTGGCAGACATCTTTGCGTGCAGCTGGTGCCGCTATTGCAGGCGTTGATGCTGTTATGAAGGGTGAAGTGGAGAATGTCTTTTGTGCCGTACGTCCACCCGGGCACCATGCAGAGCCCACTCGTTCAATGGGTTTTTGTGTATTTGATAATGTCGCGATTGCTGCCCGTTATGCCATTGAGCAGTATGGCATCGAACGTGTCGCATTAATTGATTTTGATGTCCACCATGGTAATGGAACGGAAGCGGCTTTTATCAACGACCCTCATGTGTTGATGTGTAGTTTTTTCCAACATCCTTTTTATCCATATAGCGGCCTAGATCACGCGAAGAATATGGTCAATATTCCTCTGCCAGCGACTACCCGTGGGGATGTGGTGCGCTCGATCGTAGAACAGGAGTGGTTACCTCGTCTACGCGCTTTTGAGCCTGAGCTCATCATTATTTCTGCAGGTTTTGATGCGCATCGCGAAGATGATTTGGGGCAGATGGGCCTAGTAGAGGATGACTATGTCTGGATGACGAAAAAGCTTAAAGAAATTGCTGATCAATACGCCGGTGGCCGCATTGTTAGTTGCCTAGAAGGGGGATACAACCTTTCTGCCTTGGGGCGTAGTGTTGTAGCTCATGTGAAGGCGTTAGCCGATCTTTAGTCAATCTCCAGAGCTTTGTAGGGATAAAGATAAAATAAGGGTCTTATTCTTATTTACATCGTTTTAGATAGATTGTGAAAGCAGCATGAAGATCTTGGTAGCAGTAAAGCGGGTTGTAGATTACAACGTCAAAGTTCGCGTCAAATCCGATCACTCTGGAATTGATATTGCCAACGTCAAAATGAGTATGAATCCTTTTGACGAGATTGCAATTGAAGAAGCGGTACGATTAAAAGAGGCAGGTGTGGCGAGCGAGATCGTAGTCGTTTCTGCGGGACCAACCCCATGTCAAGAAACCTTACGTACTGCTTTGGCGATTGGCGCTGATAAAGCCATCCTAGTTGAGACCGATATTGAACTACAGCCTTTAGCGGTTGCCAAATTACTTAAAGCGATTTGCGATAAAGAGCAAGCCCAATTAATTTTATTGGGTAAACAAGCGATTGATGATGATAGCAATCAGACTGGCCAAATGTTGGCAAGTCTCATGGATATTCCACAAGGCACCTTTGCATCAAAAGTGCTGGTAGAGAATGGCAAAGTCAATGTGACCCGTGAAGTGGATGGCGGTCTTGAAACCATTGCTCTCACCTTGCCTGCTGTGATTACTACTGACTTACGCTTGAATGAGCCTCGTTACGTCACCTTGCCCAACATCATGAAGGCCAAGAAGAAGCCCCTTGAGATTCTGAAGCCAGAAGAATTGGGGGTGGATATTGCCCCTCGCCTTAAAACGCTTCGCGTGGATGAGCCCCCCAAGCGTGCGGCTGGGATCATGGTGGCCAACGTAGCAGAGCTAGTTGAGAAGCTCAAGAATGAAGCGAAGGTGATTTAAATGAGCGCGCTTGTTATTGCTGAACACAACAATCTATTTTTAAACGCGGCGACTTTACATACCATTACCGCTGCGGTGCAGTGTGGCGGTGATGTGGATGTGTTGGTTGCCGGAAATGCCGCAGATGCAGTGGCAATTGAGGCATCCAAAATTATTGGAGTGCGCAAAGTGATTCACATTGATGCGTCTGATTTAGGCGACCAATTGGCGGAACCATTGGCTGCGCAGATACTTGCGATTGCAAATCAATATAGCCATATTCTTGCTCCAGCAACTGCTAGTGGTAAAAATGTCATGCCGCGTGTTGCGGCTAAGTTAGACGTGGCTCAGATATCAGACATCACCAAGATAGTTAGTAGCGATACGTTTGAACGACCAATCTACGCCGGTAATGCAATTGCAACAGTTCAATCGATCGACCCCATCAAAGTTATCACGGTTCGTACCACTAGCTTTGATCCTGTCCGAGTCAGTGGCGGGTCAGCTGAGATTACAAAGTTAGCTCCTGTAAGTAGTCCTGGGAAATCAGATTTTATTAGCCGTGATCTGAATCAGTCTGAGCGCCCAGAGTTGGCCGGTGCAAAGATCATTGTGTCGGGTGGGCGCGGCTTAGGATCTGGTGAAGCCTATCAAGAACTGGTGCTTCCTTTGGCCGATAAACTGGGGGCGGCATTAGGTGCATCACGCGCTGCAGTAGATGCGGGTTATGTACCGAATGATTATCAAGTTGGCCAAACTGGCAAGATCGTTGCACCAGATTTGTATATCGCAATCGGAATTTCAGGGGCGATTCAGCACTTGGCAGGGATGAAGGGCTCGAAAGTCATTGTGGCAATCAACAAGGATCCTGATGCGCCGATATTTAGCGTTGCTGACTATGGCCTAGTAGCCGATCTCTTTACTGCCGTCCCTGAGCTTACCAAAGCAATCACCTAGTCCCCCCATGTCTTACTGAGAGATTTTTCTCGCCTCGGTAATTTGGGACACGAAGTATTGCTCAAATGAAATCGCTAAGAAGGTCATCATCACGCCTGCACCAAGAATCAGCGAGAAGATCACGGTCAATATCGTCGGCCAACGTGATTGAGTTGCTTGGCTTATATCCATCTTTGGATTAAATTGCGCATCCCATTTTTCATCTGGACGTAAGCCAAAGGTAATGGTGGTAAGCCAACTGGCCTCCATTGCAATAAACCCTAGCGTAATTAAGACCCAGCCCGGCGCAGATTGAAAACGATACTCTTTTAATAGGAACCAACCCGCTATGCCGCCGATCAGAGCAAGCAACTGTATCCAGGACCAAAAGAATTTTGGTCCTTTGAGATAAAAACCATTGAGACCTGTGCCGGGCAGTAATAAGCC
This sequence comes from Polynucleobacter sp. MWH-P3-07-1, assembly GCF_018687555.1. Classification (NCBI taxonomy): domain Bacteria; kingdom Pseudomonadati; phylum Pseudomonadota; class Betaproteobacteria; order Burkholderiales; family Burkholderiaceae; genus Polynucleobacter; species Polynucleobacter sp. MWH-P3-07-1. The sequence goes on along the minus strand of NZ_CP061296.1, from coordinate 1,235,593 downwards.
TAATGCACAAAATAAGAATTTATATTTTTTCATTTGAATGTCGATTTACTTTGGGGAATGTCGCGTTGTGCAAAAGTGAGTACTTCACGATCGCGGCCAATGAAGAGCAGGCGATCACCATCCCTCACAATATTGCGATAGTCATTGAGCTCGTACAGAAAATCGTTTTCTAATTCAGTGCGCTGAGGATTGCATGCCATTTTGGTGGTCGTGATTTTCTCAAAGGTAAAACCTCGTGAATCTTCACTGAGCGTGGCGGTAAAACGATTGCATCCTGTAAAACCACTGACGCGTTCACCGCTCGCATCAAAAGCCAGCTGAACCGGGTTACTGTTTTCACCCATCGGAATTTGTCGACCGCGTACTTCACCATTTGCGTTAGGAGTCAGATTCCAGCGAATCAATTCCCATTTGGTATTGCGTAACTCGCTACTCGGCGGACTGATTTTTGCGCCACAGGGTGGAATGACTCCAGAACAGGCTGTTAACAAACCTAATCCGATGCCATAAACAACACTTCGGAGCCATCTGCTAAGCGCTTGGCAGGTGTTTAAGGGGCACTTTTGGGTGGTCATAAATAGTTAAGTTATTGTTTTTAATGTATTTTTTATTGTGAGGGCGTGTCTATTCTAATGACTAAAGTGCTTAAATAGGTGGAACAAATAGGGCTTTTCGTCTAGAATATGAGGTTTTCCGCTTTGCATTGCATCTGTTTTCAGCATTTGCCTTCATTGTTGGAGTCTGAGGTTTCGAAAGAAATTACTTTGGCTTGTATTCAACCCGTTTTCATTTTAGATTTTAAGGAATAAATATGGTCGTCATTCGACTGGCACGCGGCGGTTCTAAGAAGCGCCCTTTTTACAGCATCGTTGCTACTGATAAGCGCAACCGCCGTGACTCGAACTTTATCGAGCGCATTGGCTATTTCAATCCAAAAGCAGCAGAGACTGAGCAAGCCATGCGCGTTGCTCAAGATCGTTTGAGCTATTGGACTGGCGTTGGAGCGCAGATTTCTCCAACCGTTAAGCGTTTGATCAAAGATCATCCTGCAGTCTAAAACTGTTTTGCTAAGGGCTTGGTCATCATGATCGGGCTCTTAGTAGCAGGACTATTTAGGGGTGATGGGGTAACTTGTAAATGAGCACGCCTTCCCTAGAAGATTTAATTGAGCTGGGTTCTATTCAAGATGCCCAAGGCCTGCGAGGCCAACTCAAGGTTCGTCCACATTCATCTGATCCCGTAGCATTACTTTCTAGCAAAGCTATTTGGCTATCTCTGTTGCCGCGTGGAGTACTTGTCGCACAAGCTGCGACCAAGCCAACATTAGAGTTGTACGAGCTCAAGCAAGCTAAGATGCATAGCGGTACTGTTGTTATTGCTCTAGATGGTGTGACGGATCGTGATCAAGCCCTAGCCTTAAAAGGTGCGCGCATTCTTGTCGCGCGCGATACTTTCCCAAAAGCAGAAGCGGACAGTTATTACTGGGTTGATTTAATGGGTTGCGATGTGATTAATTTAGAAGGCATCCATTTGGGTCAAGTTTTAGATGTGACCGAGAATGGTGCCCATGGTGTGATTGCTTTGGGTAATCTTGCCGATGGCATGACTAAGCAGTTAATTCCTTTCGTCAAAGACGTCGTACAAAACGTAGACCTATCTAAAAAATGCATTACGCTTGATTGGCAAGCGGATTGGTAAAGCAGATCAATATGCGCTTTGATGTCCTGACTATCTTTCCAGAAATGTTCACTGCATTAACGCAATGGGGTATTACTGGCCGTGCATGCGAACACAATTTAGCCCAAGTCAAACTCTGGAATCCCAGAGACTATTCAAGTGACCCCCGTAAAACTGTCGACGATCGTGCTTATGGCGGTGGCCCTGGCATGGTGATGATGGTTAAACCATTAGAGGACACCGTAAATGCGATCAAGGCAGAGCATCAATCCCAAGGTATCTCCAGTGGTCCGGTTTGTTTATTGGCACCTCAGGGAGAGCGGTTTTCTCAAAAAATGGCCTCTGAGCTGCTGACTCAGGGCAATTTGACCCTGATTTGTGGCAGATATGAGGCAATTGACCAACGTTTTGTAGATCGCAATGTCGATCTTCAGATCTCCTTAGGAGACTTTGTCCTTTCCGGGGGTGAAATCCCTGCTATGGCCATCATGGATGCCCTGATGAGGCTCATTCCAGGGGTTTTGGGGGATGAGGACTCGGCCCTCCAGGATAGCTTTATGAACGGTCTTTTGGACTATCCGCACTACACCCGACCTGAGATCTATGAAAATTTATCAGTGCCGGACGTGCTTTTAGGCGGACATCACGCTAAAATAGCGGATTGGCGTCGGCACAAGTCTCTTGAGCTGACGTTCAGGATCAGGCCAGATCTGATTGAATTGGCCAGAACCAATGGGTTACTAAGTCGAGAAGATGAGCGGTTCCTTCAAGATTTGGTGAAATGATTTAACTACATCCTCTATCAGGTCCGTTGATGAAAGTCTCGGGATTGAACTCTGACAAGATGTTTAAGGATTTAAAATGAACTTAATTGAAAAAATTGAGCAAGAAGAAATTGCTCGCCTCACTGCCAACAAAACTCTTCCAAGTTTTGCTCCTGGCGATACGATTGTTGTTAGCGTTAACGTTGTTGAAGGTACTCGTAAACGTACCCAGGCTTTTGAGGGTGTTGTGATTGCGAAACGCAATCGCGGTCTGAACTCCAATTTCATTGTGCGCAAGATCTCTTCTGGTGAAGGTGTTGAGCGTACATTCCAAACTTACTCACCATTGATCGCTAGTATTGAAGTGAAGCGTCGTGGCGATGTTCGTCGCGCTAAGCTCTACTACCTGCGTGATCGCTCTGGTAAGTCTGCACGTATTAAAGAAAAGCTTCAAGCTCGCGTTAAAGCAGTGGCTGCTCCAGCTGCGGAATAATTCGAGCCCTTGGCTTGTTACAAAAAGGCGACTTCGGTCGCCTTTTTATTGCCCTAAAATAAACGAATGTCTAAAGCATCTTCTCCTACCCCTGCGGAACATTCGAAGCTGAATGTTGCAGCCCCTCTGGGGTTTGATGCAGAGGCAATTCCGATTCATATGCAGTGCAGTCAAGACCCCAAGGTATCTCCTCGAGTCTTGGATCCAGATCAATTGCGGCACCGTCTTCAACATCCTCCGCAATGGCAGCCTGAGATCACAGATGAGAACCGCCACGTTATTGCGGCTGACATTATTGCCAGGCGCCAAGCTGCTGGAAAAATCACTCAGGCAGCGGTGCTCATTCCTCTGTTATTACATGAGGGCGGATTATCGGTATTGCTTACTCAGAGAACGCAGCATCTTCATGATCATGCTGGGCAAATTAGCTTTCCAGGGGGGCGCATGGATCCCGAGGACCTCACCCCTGAAAGGACCGCCTTGCGTGAGAGTCAGGAAGAGATTGGCCTCAATCCTGCTAATGTCGAAATCATTGGACATTTACCCGAGTATCTAACAGTATCTGGATACAGCGTCACCCCGGTTGTAGGGCTGGTTCAGGCTCAGGCAGAATATGTTCATGACGAGTTTGAAGTAGCAGACATCTTCGAGGTGCCTCTGAGTTTTCTGATGGATCCCGCCAATCATCAAGTTCGCATCTGGCAAAGTGAGCAAGGAATGCGTCGGTTTTATGCCATGCCCTATGGGAATCGGTTTATCTGGGGAGCTACTGCTGGTATGTTGCGTAACCTGTATCATTTATTAAAAGTATGACTTTCTTCTCTATCCTCATCGCCCTGATTGCTGAGCAATATCGCCCAGTCAACGCTAATCATTGGATTCGGCGGATGAGTGATCGTTGGTTAGATTGGATTGCCAAAGAGTTCGGCGGCAAGAACCAAACGGGCGCGACACCTGTGGGTGCTCGGATTGCTTGCACAATTGCTTTTATTCTCCCAACAGTGATTGTTTTTGCGATCTATGTCGCTTGCATGCTCAAGTACAAGATTCTGGGTTTCATCTGGAACGTCATCATTGCCTACCTCTTTTTTGGGTTTCGCCAATTTAGTCACTCCTATACCAAAGTTCATGAAGCCATTGAAATTCATGATCTGCCTGCGGCTCGTGCAGCTTTGGCAGAGTGGTATGGCCCAGATTTAGATGTGAGCAACCTGAATGAAACTGAAGTCATCTCTTTAGCCCTCGAACGAGCCATTGTGGGCGCACATCGCCACGTCTTTGGGGTGCTGTTTTGGTTCTTGATGCCGCTTGGCCCCGCCGGAATTGTGATGTATCGCTTAGCAGATACCGCTATTACTCGTTGGACTGCTAAGGGTGATTTCAACCTCAGTGAAGCCGCTCGCTACTTCTTCTATGTGATTGATTGGATTCCGTCACGCATCACAGCAATGGGCTTTGCTATCGTTGGTAATTTTGAAGACGCCGCCTATGCATGGCGACATTTAACGCATAAATGGTCTGACTCTATTAATGCCGTGATTCTGTCGGCTGGTAGCGGTGCGCTTGGAGTTCGTCTGGGTGAGCCCTTAACTGAGCCTGATAGCGATCAAGCTTTGCTGATGGCTGAAGCAGGTGAGCCTCAGATTTATGAGATTGGTATTGAGCCTAGCGAGAGAACTATGCGTTCAGCAGTGGGTTTGGTTTGGCGCTTAGTTATCGTTTGGTTGGCTTTGTTGTTAATGCTGACCATCGCTCTTTGGCTTGGGTGATTCCCTGTAGCTGCGTATCTGCCGTTTTCGAATCCGAGTGTAATTGTCTAAATAGTGCCAGTCTTTCTGGTGCGATCTCATTCTTCTCGACTGCCTCCCGAATTACACAACCTGGCTCGGATTGATGGGCGCAGTTATGAAAGTGGCACTTTCCTAATAAGGGCTGGAATTCTCTAAAGGCGTGTTGCAACTCGCTAACCGACATGTGGGCAAGCCCAAACTCCTGAAAGCCTGGGGAATCAATTAATGCACCGAGCTTGCCTGTTGCATTCTTGCCCCAAGACTCAGGGAGTTCAAAGTAGCGACAGGCTGTCGTCGTATGTTTGCCAGTGTCTAGCCTAACGGAATACTCTTGGGTAATCGCTGCAGCATTGGGTACCCAAGCATTCAGTAAGCTAGATTTACCCATGCCCGACTGACCCACAAAGACAGAGACCTTCCCTTGAAGAGCAGGGCGCAGAGCCTCAATTGAGGCGCTATCAAACTTGGCTGAGACTTCGCTCACGGGGTAGCCCATGCGTGCATAGGGCTCAATCAGTTTGCGGGCATGAGCTAAGTTTGCGGGCAGATCAGACTTATTGAGTAGGATATGTAAATCAATTTGATTGGCTTCAGCGGCAACCACTGCTCTACCTAAAAGATCAGGCGAGAAGGCCGGTTGGGTGGCGAGCACTACCAAAATTTGATCCACATTAGAGGCAATTAATTTGCTCTTGAAAGCATCCGAGCGATAAAGTAAATTGCGGCGTGGCTCGATCTCAACTAGGCGAGCTTGATCTGCTGATGTGCTCTCAAGCAACATGCGATCTCCCACGGCGCCAATGTGCTGCTTAGCAGGGGTGCTGACTTGAATTAAAGGCCCCTCAGGCGACTCATTGCCGGAGGTATCAACCGATAAACGCTGCGCTAAATAATGTCGACCATAAGAAGCCGTCAGTAGCGCACGAAATTGCTCCATTAGCTCGCTGAACTCTTTTGTAAATTGGCGATACGCAACGGGGCGGGTGGATGCGAGCTGTAGAAAGCAGTATAGATTGGGTCAGGTGTAAGCGTTGAAGCATTGTCTTGATACAGCTTGACTAAGGCTGCGATCAGGTCACTCGCTGATGATTTGCTAGCGGCAAAATTATCGGCCTCGTACTCATGTTTGCGAGAAGCGAGGCTGCCTAGTGGTGTAAAGAAGAAGGTAAATACAGGCGAGACCAGCATAAACAGTGCTAGGGCTAAGCCTCCGTTGTAACCATCCATGCTTGGCATCACGCCGAGATCTTCGTAGAACCAGACTTGCGTACTAATCCAGCCTAGCAAGGCAAAGATGCCAAAACTCAAGGCGAAAGAGATGATTAAACGTTTGCGAATGTGATTGCACTTAAAGTGACCGAGCTCATGTGCCAGCACAGCCTCTACTTCATTGGGGTTGAGTTTTTCAATCAAGGTATCGAAGAAAACAATCCGCTTGGCCTTGCCCATCCCGGCAAAGAAAGCATTACCGTGGGCGCTGCGTTTGCTGCCGTCCATTACAAAAAGACCTTGGCTAGCAAAATCACAACGCTTTAGTAGTGCTTCAATTTGTGTTTTGAGTGCGCCATCTTCTAGAGCTTGGAATTGATTAAATAGAGGTGCAATCACGCTCGGGAAAATCCACTGCATTAACAAACTGAATACCGTCAGGACGGCCCATGCCCAAAGCCACCATAAGCTTCCAGCTTGCGCCATCAAGCTTAAGATAATCCACAGTAAAGGAATACCAATTACCCCGCCGATGAGTAAGCCTTTAACGAGGTCGACAAAGAAGAGTTTCTTCGACATGCGATTAAAGCCAAAACGCTCCTCGAGATAGAACTGCTTGTACCAAGAAAATGGAAGATCGATTGCGCCGGAGATCAGCACAATCGAAACGAGCAAGGCGATCTGTTGGATGATGCCCTGGCCAAGGCTGGCAATCAAGATGAGATTGAGAATCTGGAGGCCGCCTAAAAGGGTAAAGCCAATCAGAACAATCGCGCTGACACTATTCTCTAAAATACTTAGACGCAATTTGGCAATCGTATAGTCAGCCGCTTTTTGGTGCTCTGCTAAAGAAATCTTTTGGGCAAATTCAGCGGGTACCTGAGTGCGGTGTTTTGCAACATAGCGAATTTGACGTTGGGATAACCAGTAGCGTAGGCCGAAACTAGCAACAAAGGCGATTAAAAAAACAATTGTGAATGTCATGAGATGATTATAGATATGAGTGAACAAAACCAGCCCCAAGCCCCTAAAACTGTCTCTAGCACCGCCCCAGCCAGTGAGAACCTGATTTGGATTGATATGGAGATGTCAGGCTTAAATCCAGAGACTGAGCGCATTCTGGAGATCGCCATCATTGTTACCGATGCCCACTTAAATACGATTGCGACCGCTCCAGTTTGGGTGGTGCATCAGGAAGATGCAGTATTAGATGCAATGGACGCATGGAATAAGGGTACTCACGGCCGATCGGGTTTGATTGATAAAGTGAAAGCATCCACGCTGGATGAAGCGACCGTTGAGGCGCAATGTATTGCCTTTCTCAAGCAATATATCAAAGCAGGTATTGCACCAATGTGCGGAAATACCGTTGGACAAGACCGTCGTTTCTTGGCACGCTATATGCCTAAACTAGAGGCTTACTTTCATTATCGAAATATCGATGTTTCAACGCTCAAAGAACTCTGTAAGCGTTGGCACCCTGAACTGCTTAAGGGCTTTACCAAGCAGCAGGCACATACAGCATTAGCTGATATCGAGGAATCTATCGAAGAGTTAAAGTATTACCGCGAAAAGTTTATCGTGCCACTACCGCAATAGCGGGATAACTATTTCTTGATAGCGCTTTTAGGCCTAAATGCCTTGACGACACTGTCTTGGGTCTCAATATAAGGTCCGCCAATCAGGTCGATACAGTAGGGTATAGCGGCGAAGATACCGGGAACGATGGATTTACCTTCGGCATCTTTTAGGCCCTCTAGAGTTTCTTGAATTGACTTAGGTTGTCCTGGTAAATTCATAATTAAGGCAGCGTGATTCTCAATCTCGCGCAAGACGGCAGTTTGACGCGACAGAATTGCAGTGGGTACAAAGCGCAAACTGATTTGTCGCATCTGCTCTCCAAAGCCTGGCATCTCGCGAGTGCCAGCAGCAACGGTTGCTTCAGGTGTGACATCCCGGCGTGATGGCCCTGTGCCACCAGTAGTTAGAACTAAGTCACAGCCAATCTCATCAACCAATTCAATAATGTTCTTTGTGATTTCCTGAGCCTCATCGGCTATCAGACGTTCTGAGAAAGTGCAGGGATTGAGCATGGCTTTTTCTAGCCAATTCTTGAGAGCGGGCAAGCCTTCATCGGTGTAGACACCCTTGCTGGCACGGTCAGAGATCGAGATTAACCCGATTTTGATCGGATCTGGGGCGGCTTCTGTATGCTTCATGTTTCTATTCTAGCTATTATTGAGACATGTTCACTTATTCATCCCATCAGTTTCAAGAAATCATCGAGTTTATGCTGGCAGAGGCTGGGCGTAGAGGCGCTTCTGATGCCATCGCTGAAGTCTCTGAGGGTCAAGGCTTGGCGGTTACCGTCCGTAAGGGTGAAGTGGAAACGATTGAGCAAAGCCTTGATAAACAAGTTGGGGTCACCGTCTTTCTGGGGCATCGCCGGGGTAATGCTAGTACTAGTGATTTTTCACAAGCATCTTTGCGGGCAACTGTAGAGGCTGCGTACCATATTGCTCAACATACCGCAGAGGATGACTGTGCAGGTCCGGCCGAGCCTGAGCTCTTAGAGAAAAAACCAAAAGACTTAGATTTGTTTTATCCTTGGAACATCGATTCGATTGAGGCGGTTGAGATTGCACGTGCTGCTGAGGCTGCTGCCTTTGGGGTGAGTAGACAAATTCGCAATAGTGATGGCGCTTCTGTATCCGCCCATCACGGCCATTTCATGATGGGGACTACGAATGGCTTTATGGGGGGCTATCCTTTTTCTCGCCATTACATTTCATGTGCGCCAATTGCGAACGGCTTGACGAAAAAATCGGGCATGCAACGTGATGACTGGTATTCCAGCTCTCGAGTGCCTGCAGAGCTTGCTGAACCTGCTGCAATCGGAAAGTACGCGGCTGAGCGAGCACTCTCTCGGCTAAATGCGAGGTCGATTAGTACTCGACGTTGTCCGGTAATCTTTGAAGCTCCTCTGGCTGCAGGTCTAATGGGTGGCTTGGTTCAGGCTGTTTCAGGCGGGGCTTTATATCGTAAATCCAGCTTCTTACTAGATAGCCTGGGTAAGGCGGTATTACCCAAGCATGTCAGTCTGATTGAAGAGCCTCATCATCCTGCCACAATGGGTAGCGCGCCTTTTGATGAGGAGGGTGTAAAAACCCATGCACGTACTGTGGTTGATCAAGGAATTTTGCAGGGCTATTTTCTGTCGACGTACTCTGCGCGCAAGTTAGGCATGAAAACTACTGGTAATGCGGGCGGCTCACACCATCTCACATTCCAAAGTAAAAGAACTCGCAAAGGTGGATTGCCTGCGCTGTTAAAAGAGATGGGCACCGGTTTATTAGTGACTGAGCTAATGGGCCAGGGTGTGAATTACGTTACTGGCGATTACTCTCGAGGCGCTTTTGGTTACTGGGTAGAGAACGGTGAAATTCAATATCCCGTTGAGGAAGTCACAATTGCTGGCAATCTACGTGACATGCTCATGGACATTGCCATGATTGGCAGTGATACTTTAGTTCGGGGCAGCAAAGAAACCGGTTCGATCTTGATTGGCTCAATGACCGTGGGCGGAAAATAATTTTTATTTGCGCTCTAGAGTAACGAAGTCAAAGTGAATGTCACCCTCGACATTCGGTAGACGTTCTAATTCATGCCAATGAGCAGGATCGGGAATCTCAAAGAAGGTATCTCCGCCCTGTATGTCGAGTTTAATCTCAGTAAGGTAAAGACGATCCGCTAAAGGAAAGGCTTGTGTAAATAATTGCTCGCCACCGATTACAAATACACGCGGGAATTCTGCAAGACTAGCCAGCGCTTCTTCTAAAGAGTGAACGACTTCACCACCATGAAGTTGTAGGTCATGATTGCGTGTCACAACAATATTGCGACGACCCGGAAGTGGGCGGCCAATCGATTCCCAAGTCTTGCGGCCCATGATGACGGGATGACCCATGGTGACACGTTTGAAGAATTGCAGATCAGCTGAAATTTTCCAAGGCATTTGATTGTCTCGCCCAATCACATGATTCTGTGAACGGGCAACAATCATTGAAATTGCAGGTCGCGCCATGATTAGATCGCTACCGGCGCTTTGATATGGGGGTGAGATTCATAGCCAACGATCTCAAAGTCTTCGAATTCATAATCGAACAGAGAGTCTGGCTTGCGCAAAATATTGAGCTTAGGTAGCGGGAAGAAGTCTCTCGACAATTGCAGTTCAACTTGCTCAAGATGATTGCTATACAAGTGGCAGTCGCCACCCGTCCAAATAAAGTCACCCACCTCTAAATTACATTGCTGGGCAACCATATGGGTTAGTAAAGCATAGCTAGCGATATTGAAGGGAACGCCTAAGAAGATATCTGCACTGCGTTGATAGAGCTGGCATGACAGCTTTCCATCGGCAACGTAGAACTGAAAGAAAGCATGACATGGTGCTAGCGCCATTTTAGGAATGTCTGCTACGTTCCAGGCGGAGACGATGATGCGTCGTGAGTCAGGATTCTTTTGAATGGTCTCAAGCACTTCAGAGATCTGATCGATATGTTGGCCATTGGGTGCAGGCCAGGAACGCCATTGATAGCCATAGATTGGACCAAGATCACCGTCTGGCGCAGCCCACTCATTCCAAATTGAAACACCGCGCTCTTTTAGCCAATTGTTATCAGTGCTACCTTTGAGAAACCAGAGTAATTCATAGATGATGGATTTGAGATGGAGTTTTTTAGTTGTCACCATCGGAAAGCCATCGGCCAAATTAAAGCGCATCTGGTGGCCAAAAACTGAGAGTGTGCCGGTGCCTGTTCTGTCAGATTTGGGGGTCCCCTTAGCGAGAACTTCTTTCATCAGGTCGTGATATTGGCGCATGATTGATAAAGTGTAATGTAAAAGGGCTTTACTCTGTATTCCCTACCCCAAGGACTTTGTGGAGCTTGGTTGAGGTGGTGGTGTATTGGAGCTGAATGGTTTTTTCTGGGCTGAGATAGGCTGCAGCAGCAAAGGCTGCCAAGGCTGCTTCATGAAAGCCCGACAGAATGAGTTTCTTCTTACCAGGGTAGATATTGATATCGCCTACCGCGAATATTCCTGGGGTGCTGGTTTGGAACTTTTCGGTATCCACCGTAATTTGTTTGCGATCAATATTCAAGCCCCAGTCAGCGATGGGGCCTAATTTAGGAGACAGACCAAAGAATGCCAACATCACGTCACAGGGAACCTTGCTACTAGTACCATCAATGCCAGTGATGAGGAGTTCACTGAGTTTGCCATCTTTCACTTCAAAGCCAGCCAGCTGTCCAATTTGCAGATGGATTTTTCCGGCATCACAGAGCTCACGCATTTTGGAAACGGATTTTGGAGCCGCTTTAAAGTCATCACGCCGATGAATCAGCGTCAGCTTACTGACCTTGTCAGCAAAATATAAAGCCCAGTCGAGCGCTGAGTCACCGCCGCCACAGATCACCATATTTTTACCAAGATATTGCTCAGGATCTTTTACGCGATAGAACACTTGGCTGCCATTAAATACCTCAATCCCATCGAGGGGGACTAGGCGCGGCTGGAATGCGCCGACACCTGCAGCGATAAAAACGGTTTTGCTGATGAAATGTTGATCTGCTGAAGTCTGAATATCAAAGCGACCATCTTGTCGCTGGCTCACCATGCTGACCTCTTGCCCCAAATGAAATTGGGCCCCAAAAGGTTCGATCTGTTTGAGAAGATTGTCAGTTAATTCTTTACCGGTGCAAACAGGCAGGGCAGGGATATCGTAAATCGGTTTATCGGGATAGAGCTCCATGCATTGACCACCAATGATGGGCAATGCATCGATGACATGCGCTTTAATCTCTAGAAGACCGAGTTCAAATACCTGAAAGAGTCCCACCGGACCGGCGCCAATGATGACTGCATCGGTTTCAATGGGGGATGACAAGTGATTGCCCTAGAGGATAGGTAAGTAAAAATTACTTGACCAGTGCAGCCAATTTGTTTTTGACGTCTTTCCACTCATCAGCATCTGGCAAGGCGCCTTTGGATTTGGTAATAGAAGTCCAAGAGGATGCGAGCTCAGCATTGATCTTGATAAATTCTTGTTGATCTCCGGGGACATCATCTTCCGCATAGATCGCATTGACTGGGCATTCTGGTACGCATACGGCGCAATCGATACACTCATCGGGATCGATTACCAAAAAGTTGGGGCCTTCGCGGAAGCAGTCCACTGGGCACACGTCCACACAGTCGGTATATTTACAACGGATGCAGGATTCAGTAACAACGTAAGTCATGGTAATTGCTCAATTTTCTATTCGGTAGCCCAAGGCTTGCCGTGGGGGGGGGTAAAAACTGATTTTAGCTGAATTCACCCTTTTTCTTGAGAAACTTCCTAATTCAGTTGAGGTAAAGTCTCTTCTAAGGAGATCTAAATGAGTACACAAAATACAGCTAAAAAACCTAAAATCTTCATCGCCAGAGCGATATTTCAGGACGCACTTCCCCTATTGGAGGAGTCTTTTGAGGTCACCTCAAATCAGTCCGATGAGGTATTAACTCCCGATGAATTGCAAAAAGCCCTCGTCGGGATGGATGGCGCCTTAGTTTCGGGCGGCGACCGAATTGACGCCAAGGTCCTAGCAACTGCAAAGGATCTCAAAATCGTTGCCAATATTGCAGTGGGCTATAACAACCTAGATATCCCAGCCATGACTGCAGCAGGCGTAATGGGAACAAATACCCCTGACGTATTGACGGATACCACTGCTGACTTTGGTTTTGCCTTAATGATGGCTGCGGCGCGTCGAGTGACTGAATCAGAGCATTGGCTAAGAGCCGGAAAATGGGAAAAGTGGGCCTTGTTCAATAACCCATTGGGCGTCGATATTCATCACAGCACATTGGGCATCATTGGTATGGGCCGTATAGGTCAAGCAATCGCTAAGCGTGGTTTAGGCTTCGGTATGAAAGTGATCTATTGCAATCGCAAACGCTTGCCAGAAGATATTGAAAAAGAGCTCGGTGCAACTCATGTCTCAAAAGAAGAGTTACTGAAAACAGCAGACCACGTAGTTTTGGTTCTCCCTTACAGCGCTGAGAGTCATCACACCATTGGCGCAAAAGAGCTGTCATTAATGAAGCCTACTGCAACGATCACCAATATTGCGCGTGGCGGTATTGTCGATGACCTGGCGCTGGCGCAAGCCTTGAAGGCAGGCAAGATCTTTGGTGCCGGTCTAGATGTATTTGAAGGTGAGCCAAAGGTGATTCCAGAGTTGCTGGCATGTAGCAATGTAGTGCTTGCGCCGCATGTGGGTAGCTCAACAGAACAAACCCGTAGAGCGATGATGAATCTGGCAATCAAAAATCTGCGCGCAGGACTCGCAGGTCAAAGACCACCAAACTTAATTAATGCAGAGTTAAAGCCGAGCTAAAAGTTCAGAACTGATTATTCAGCGATCGAAACAGGGTAATTACTCTGTTTCGATTTCGTCTGGGAGTTCGCGCAGAGCTAATTCAATACCACCGAACTTGCTGGCAACCCAGTTGTAGACTTTGCATGCAATCCATAGCAATGCAAAACCGAGTAATGCATTCAGAATCAATGCAGAGATTACGGTAAATCCTGGTATTGCACCATCCCGAATAAATGCAACAAACAGGGCTAGGAGAACAATCGGTACCGAGAAGCAGAGGTAAACCAAAACGAGGGTTTTGGCGGTGTGCGACGGATCGAGGAAGACAACTTCTTTTTTAGTGAGTTTCATAATGCTGCAATCTTAAAGCAGTCCTTCGAAAAGCGCTACATCAACCCAGTCACCTGCAGCAATATTTTCTTGATCGTGGCCAAGAATAACAAAGCAGTTCGCTTCACTCATCGAGCGCAAGATCCCCGCACCCTGACTTCCAGTGATCCGAACCACAGGTCGACCAAGTGGGTCGCGGCTCAGGATTGCCCGTTGAAATTCAGTCCGCCCAGGCTTTTTACGAATGGGTTGCTCTGCCATTGCTTGAGTTAGGGGTGGCCTTATGTCTTTGGCGCCATTGAGTTGTAAAAGGGCGGAGCGCACAAATTGATAAAAGGTGACCATCACTGCCACAGGGTTGCCTGGTAGTCCGAAGAATAAGGTCTTGTGGCTTGGAGATTTTCCTGGAACAGCTTTTAGTGTGCCAAATGCCATTGGCCGACCTGGCCGCATAGCAATTTTCCAGAAGCCAACATCTCCAAGCTCTTGCAGCACTTGTTTAGTGAAGTCCGCCTCCCCGACGGATACCCCGCCACTGGATATCAGTACATCTGCCTTTTTTGCTGCCTCACAAAAGGCTGCCTTTAATGAATCTGGATCATCTTGCACAATGCCACAATCGACTACTTCTAAACCTAAGCGCTTGAGCATGCCAGTCAAGCTATAGCGATTGCTATCGTAGATGCCGCCTTCCTGAAGCGTTTCTCCTAAGGGGGTTAGTTCGTCACCTGATGACAGAATAGCTACTCGTAATTTACGTTTGACCTTTAATGAAGCGATTCCCAATGAAGCTGCTAAGCCGAGATCAGCAGGTCGTAAGATTCTGCCGGCAAGAATTGCTGGCTTATTCTTTTGTAAATCCTCCCCTTTGAGGCGGCGGTTATCGCCAGCTTTCAAGGCTGATGGGTCAAAGATCATGTCATGTTCAGTAGCGCTAACCAATTCTTGAGGGATGACGGTGTCGCAGGTGTTTGGCATCAAGGCACCTGTCATGATCTTGATGCATTCACCTGCTGCAATTTCACCAATAAACGGTTTACCCGCATAGGCGGTACCGACGATTTTTAACTGAGTTTTTCCGCTCCCACTCTTTAGGCAAGTACCATCAAAAGCATAACCATCCATTGCAGAGTTATCAGCTGAGGGCACATCAATCGGCGAGAGGAGATCTTCGGCTAGAACGCGATTGAGCGAATCATTCAGGGGCACTAGCTCGGAGTCGAGTGGTGATTCTCGTAAGACCTCGTTTACTAAACCAGTAATCGACTCATGCGCTTGATCAACACGTAAAGATGAGCTCAAGAGGATGGGGTTGTTAGGAGAATACTTCATGCTGATACTTTTTCCAGAGCAAGGAGTTCTTCGGGAGTATTTACATTGGCAAATGCAGATTCTGAATCAAAGATTACTGTACTGGCATTTAACTGTTTAAACCAGCGATCAATTTTGAAATCTCCCAAGCTGATAAATTCCTGAAGCGACTCCAGGACAGCGGTGCGCATCAGGCAAAAGACTGGCTGAGCCCAAGCTTTACCTGCGAGATCCTTGCTGGATGCATAGACAAGATCAAAAGATTCCTCACTCATCTTGGCCGCTAGGAGTTCAACCAGGTTTGTCGGCAGTAAAGGAGAGTCGCAAGGGGCGGTGACCAAATATTTGGTGGGACAGGCTTTCAGGCCAGCAGCAAAGCCAGCCAGAGGGCCTGAGAAACTCAGATCATCGTCACTAAGCACTGGGAATCCATAGCTTGAGTAGTGTTCAAGATTGCGATTAGCATTAATCAATATTGAACCGACTTGAGGGCGCAGCCGATGAATGGCCGATTCGATGAGTGGGCGATGATGAAAAGGAATCAGGCCCTTATCAACGCCACCCATTCTTTGGGCGCGACCGCCAGCAAGGATGAGTCCGGTAATTTCTGTTCGAGAGATCATTAGCCGCCAATGTAGGACATTTCAACTTTTGGACCTAGTGACTTTACTTGCTCGCTAATCGAGCCTCGGATCTCAGAATAACGATCATCGCGTTTAGACCAGACCGACATGATGGCATTAGCAATCTCTAAATCACTTTTACCTGAACGCAGCATGGATTTGAAATCAAAACCTTTATTCGCAAAGAGACAGAGATAAAGCTGACCATCTGTTGAGATGCGCGCCCGTGAGCAATCACTACAGAAGGCTTGGGTCACACTAGAGATCACGCCGATTTCACCGGAGCCATCTTGATAGCGCCAGCGTTTAGCGACTTCACCAGCATAGTTGGCGGAGATGGCCTCTAAAGGATGTACTGAATGAATCAGCGCAATCACCTCCTGAGAGGGAAGTACTTCCGCCATATTCCAACCATTGGAACTCCCCACATCCATATACTCGATAAAACGCAAAACAATGCCAGTCCCTTTGAAGCGTTCTGCCATGGAAATAATTTCGTGCTCGTTGCTTCCTTTTTGAACAACCATGTTCACTTTGATGGATTCAAACCCTGCCTCTTGAGCAGCAGTAATACCATCGAGCACATCTTCAACAGGAAAATCTACATCATTCATCTTTTTGAAGACGGCATCATCCAAGCCATCGAGGCTAACGGTAATGCGTTTGAGGCCAGCTGCCTTGAGAGCCGCAGCTTTTTTGCGCAAAACGCTGCCGTTCGTCGTTAAGGTGAGATCCAGTGGCTCACCCTGAGGGGTTTGAATCTTTGCGAGCATCCCAATCAGAATCTCTAGATTTTTACGAAGAAGAGGCTCGCCTCCCGTTAGGCGGATTTTTTCTACGCCGAGCGTAGCAAAGATGTTTGCAAGTCGAGTGATTTCTTCAAAGCTGAGCAGTTCATCATGAGCCAAATAAGGATAGTCTTGATTAAAGACTTCCTTTGGCATGCAGTAGGTACAGCGGAAATTGCAACGATCGGTAACAGAAATTCGCAGATCTCTTAATAGTCGACCACGAGTGTCTAGAGTCGACATGCTGGGCGAATGTAGATGAGAAGGGATAGGGGCAACAAGGCCCTTTCCTTCATCAATTCGAATGGGGATGACTTTTTCAACCATCGTTCAATTATGGCTGTGAAACGGGGTTTCTGCCAAACCGCTCAATACCCCGTTGGGATATTGAGTAGTCTGGAGAAATTCGTTTTAAACCGTTTTTTCTTGACCGCCGGTTTCAACCAGAACCATGGGGCCATCTGGAAGCGTTGCGGCTGGCTTCGGAGTTCTACCCAAATTAACAGAAATAGGTTCTGTCTGAATTTGTGACTGCACTTCCGAGTGCTTGCTTGAATCAGTTGCAACCCAAATCATTCCGGCGGACTCCACCACATTTTGCAGAGGAGTTTCCTCTAGGGCTTTAAAGGCCACCTTAGGAAGTTCAGCAACAGGTTTGGCAATCACTTCAATTGCAGGAGCGGGGCTTGATGGTTTTGGATTGCTATGGCTTCTTTGAGGACGCTCAGGTGCAACCGGTGTAGGCTTGTGATTACCAAAGCTCTGTGCCAAGTTCTGAGTAGGCATTGAAGCGGATGTTCCAGCCATACCAACCGGTGGTCCTGAGAAAGCTGGAGCAGATGCTGGAGCTGAGACTGGAGCGGCTGAAGCGATGCTTGTAGTTTCATCACCAGCATTGCGTTCGCCACGCTCGCGTTGACCGCGACCACGACCACGACGATTACGTCCGCGACCACGACGCTCTTCACCATCGGCATTTTGAGTTGCATCAGCTTGAGGTGCCACCTCACCACTGCTGACAGGAGTGGCTGCATTGGCATTGTTTTGCTGACGCTCTGGCTTTGGTCCATTCTGGTTACGGTTGTTATTGCGGTTACGTCCCTGACCCTGACCTTGTCCTTCTGGACGCGGTTTATTCTCACCGGCAGCAGCATCTACGGCAGGTCGTTCAGCGCGTTCACCATTGCGATCGTTCCGATCACCGCGGCGGCCACGGTTGCGGTTATTGCCACCACTATTGTTGCCGTTGCGTTGATTTGGATGACGACCACGACCGCGATTTTCTTCGGGCTTTACTTCAGGCTCAGCCGATGAGAATAGCTTCTTAATAAAGCCAAACAAGCCGCCGGCACTTTCCACCTTCTTGGCTGGCTCACGCTGTGGACGTGGCTGACTGACTGGCGCAGGCTGATTAGGTGTAATGCCTTTAACAGCAGCCTCAGGACGAACCTTTACATCGGCGTCTTTACGACTCACGATGGTATCTGCTTCTAATTCACGAGCAGCTTCTTCTGCCATCACATAGCTGGCTTTTTGGTCATCTAAGCGTGGATCGTCGTGACGCAAACGCTCAAGCTTGTAATGCGGTGTCTCCAAGTGTTTATTAGGCACCATCAAAACATTCACCTTAAAGCGGCTCTCGATCTTGATCACTTCAGCGCGTTTCTCATTGAGCAGGAAGGCAGCCACTTCGACTGGAACCTGCGTATGAATTGCAGCCGTATTTTCTTTCATTGCCTCTTCTTGAATGATGCGCAAGACTTGCAGTGCAGAGGATTCGGTATCGCGAATATGACCGGTGCCATTACAACGTGGGCAAGTCACATGGCTACCCTCAGAAAGAGCAGGGCGTAAACGCTGACGCGACATTTCCATCAGACCAAACTTGGAGATCTTGCCCATCTGAACGCGAGCGCGGTCATGACGCAAAGCATCTCGTAAGCGATTCTCAACATCCTTTTGCGCTTTGCTCGAATCCATATCAATGAAGTCGATCACAATCAAACCGCCTAGGTCGCGTAAACGCGCTTGACGAGCGATTTCATCGGCAGCCTCAAGATTGGTGCGTGCGGCAGTTTCTTCAATATCCGAGCCACGGGTGGCACGAGCAGAGTTCACGTCAACCGATACCAATGCTTCGGTATGGTCGATCACAATTGCGCCGCCAGATGGCAAAGGCACGGTACGTGAGTAAGCCGTTTCAATTTGGTGCTCAATTTGGAAACGTGAGAAGAGGGGTACATCATCTTGATAGCGCTTAACCCGTGGCAAGTTGTCTGGCATCACTACCGACATAAATGCTTGCGCTTGTTCAAAGATGTCATCGGTATCAATGAGAATCTCGCCAATATCAGGCTGGAAATAATCACGAATCGCCCGAATGACGAGGCTTGACTCTAAATAAATCAGCAGTGGTCCGGAATTACCTTTGGCAGCCTCATCAATGGCTTTCCATAACTGCATGAGATAGCTTAGATCCCATTGCAATTCAGTAGCATCGCGGCCAATACCAGCGGTACGTGCAATGATGCTCATCCCATCCGGAATATCCAATTGGGCCATGGCATCACGGAGTTCTTGGCGATCTTCACCCTCAATCCGACGAGATACACCACCCCCGCGAGGATTATTGGGCATTAATACCAAGTAACGACCTGCCAGAGAGATAAAAGAGGTTAGGGCGGCGCCTTTTTGGCCCCGCTCCTCTTTTTCAACCTGGACAATGATTTCTTGCCCTTCGCGCAGCGCATCCTTAATAGAAGCACTACGGACATCGATACCTTCTTTGAAATAGGTGCGAGCCACTTCTTTGAATGGTAGAAAGCCATGACGCTCTTCACCATAATTGACGAAGCAAGCTTCGAGGGAAGGTTCAATGCGGGTGATAACCCCTTTGTAAATATTGCCTTTGCGTTGTTCACGACCGGCAGCTTCAATATCAATATCAATGAGTTTTTGACCATCGACGATGGCAACTCGCAACTCTTCTTGTTGAGTTGCATTAAATAACATGCGTTTCATAACACTCTCCTTAGGGGGAGGGCGTCGTTGCGCGCTGCGTTAGGGGACAGATTTGTACCAAGTGCGGGCAAAGCCCATTGGCGTAAAAGTGTGGATCAAACTATTGCCAGTGAATTTCACTTGGCTCACTGAATTCACTGTTCTGTGATTCGGTGCCACACCTGACGATCGCCGCAGAGACCTCCTTTAGGTCATCAATGCAGGCGCGCGCCTGAAAACTGTCTTCTAATCGCGGGTCGCGGCATACGGCACACCAACCCTGCGCCTCATTAAACAGGGGAGGGGCAACCCTGGGAGTCTTTAAGGGCGACTCCAAGCTCCACAATTCCAGTCTAACTCAGACCGGTCTCGGGCCAATAAATTGGCTAGAGCATTGATTATACGGCACAAGTTGAATGAGAATGGGGTATTGTTGAGTCCCTTGCCAGTCTGGCGAGAGATAACAGTATGAAATCGAACCCCTTTCCCAAGCCCTCAGCCAAGCCTCTCAGCCAGCCCACCATCAAAGCTGCTAAGACCAAAGTCCCAGTCGCTCCGGCGGTGCGTTTGGAGACAATCGGGCCAGAAGAGGCTGGACAGCGCTTAGATAACTATCTCTTGCGCTGGGCCAAGGGTGTCCCCAAAAGCCACGTTTATCGGATTATTCGTTCTGGCGAGGTGCGGGTCAATAAAAAAAGAGCTGAGCCTACGACCCGTCTTGTTGAGGGCGATGTGGTTCGAGTGCCCCCTGTCAGAATTGCGGAACCCGCCCAAATTGCGGCTGCAAATTCTGCTCAAACCAAATCCCGCGCTCAAGGCTTTTCCGACAAAATGCCCATTTTGTTTGAAGATGAAGCTTTGCTGATTGTTGATAAGCCAGCCGGTCTTGCCGTTCATGGCGGTTCGGGAATTGCCCTGGGCGTGATCGAGACTCTACGAATTACAAGACCCGAGTTGAATTTTCTGGAATTAGTACATCGCTTAGATCGAGATACCTCGGGCGTTTTGATGCTGGCAAAAAAGCGTAGCGCCCTAGTAGAGATGCATCGCCAAATACGAGAAGGTCACACTGATAAACGGTATTACCTTTTGGCGCATGGCGCAATTGATGCCGGTCCAGGAACGATGCAGCTCAAGTTCCCCTTACATAAATACCTCCTCCCAAATGGTGAGCGTCGGGTCAAAGTCGATCCTGATGGATTGCCGAGCCATACCGCGCTCAGGGTTGTCAAAAAGTTGCAACAAGGAGATGTTGCAATCAGTTTGGCTGAAGCGCAATTAAAGACAGGTCGCACTCACCAAATTCGGGTGCATTTACAAAAATTAGGGCATGCGATTTTGGGTGATGATAAGTACGGCTTTGAGGATGCGGATAAGCGGATGAGATCCAAGCGACTCTATTTGCACGCTCATTTAGCAGGATTTACCCATCCTCGTACCGGAGAAAAAATGCGGATTGAATCCCCACTTCCTGCTGAGTTTGCAGCCATGATGCAAAGCTTTGAGCAATAGCATGACCAAATCTGCGCAATCTAAGCGACGCTATGACCTGATTGTTTGGGATTGGGACGGCACGATCATGGACTCTACCCCCACGATTGTGAACTGTATTCAGCAAGCCTGTCGTGACTTGGGATTCAAGGAGCCGGATGATACTTTGGCAAGCTCAGTGATCGGTTTGGGCATTCAGGATTCGCTACGACGCGCCGTACCCTGGATTGAGCCAATGCATTTTCCTAAGCTCACAGATCGTTTTCGTTATCACTATTTAGCTAAAGATCATGAGCTTCATTTGTTTGAGGGTATCCGCGAGCTACTCGAGGATTTACGCAATGAGGGCTACTTGTTGGGTGTTGCAACTGGAAAGTCACGCGCGGGCTTGGATCGCTCTTTAGAGTTTCATCAATTGGGTCATGTGTTTCACGAGACGCGCACCGCAGACGAATCTTTTTCTAAGCCCCACCCCGGTATGCTCTTAGAACTTTCCGATGTAATGCAAGTACCTACTCGTCGGATGCTAATGATTGGCGACACTACACATGATTTGGATATGGCTAATAACGCAGGAGTTGATGCCATTGCAGTCACTTATGGGGCGCATCCTCCAGACACTCTGCGAGAAGCAAAGTCTTTGAGCCATGTGGATAATGTTTCCCAACTATCACAGTGGCTGAAACTGAACTTAATAGAACAATAAAGTCTGAGAAAGTAATCATGGAAAACAATCAGAATCCAAACACCAACTGGGAGCGTCAAGCACTCGAGCATTTACTCTTAGAAAATCTCAAAGAGAGTCGCAGAGGCCGTCGCTGGCGTGTTGTCTTTCGGATCGTTACATTGCTGATCTTGATTGGCATCGCTGTATCTTTATTTGATTTTCAGTTGCCGGGTCACGGCATGGGGGTTGAGAAACACACTGCCTTAGTCTCTTTAGAGGGCGAAATTTCTGCGCACTCAATGGCCAATGCTGAGGACATCAATGCATCATTAGATGCTGCCTTTGAGAATGAGCATAGTGCTGGCGTCATTCTGCGAATTAATAGTCCTGGCGGTTCGCCTGTTCAAGCGGGCATGATGAATGATGAGATTCACCGCTTGCGTAAGCTCTACCCCAATAAGCCTTTTGTAGTCGTCGTAGAGGATATTTGCGCCTCAGGTGGTTATTACGTCGCAGTCGCAGGTGATCAGATCTTGGTTGATAAAGCCAGCTTGGTTGGCTCAATCGGCGTCATCATGGAAGGCTTTGGTTTTACGGGCTTAATGGATAAGTTGGGCGTGACTCGTCGCATGATTACTTCTGGCTCTAACAAGGGAATGATGGATCCCTTCACCAAGGAAAATCCAAAACAAGTTGAGATGGTTCAAACCATGATTAATGAGATTCATCAACAGTTCATTAACGTGGTGAAAGAGGGGCGTGGCGATCGCCTAAAAGATGCGCCAGATCTTTTTTCTGGTCGTGTCTGGAATGGCGAACAGGCAGTCAAGCTTGGCTTAGCTGATGGCTATGGCACTGTCAATTCTGTTGCACGCGATACCTTTAAGGCACCGGATATCTTGGATTACACTGTAAAAGAAAACTTTGCCGAGCGCGTAGCAAAGCGTTTTGGTGCAGAGGCAGGAACCGCTGCGGGTAAGGCAATCGTGAAGGCTTCAGACCTTCACTAGGCTAGCAGTAAAAAGACGGCTGGTCGGTTTTGTAGCGATGCGCAAGCGGCCTCATTGGGATAACGCTTGCGCCATTCAGAAACACTCAGCGTCCCAATAGATTCAGTAGGCAAAGTGAGATCAACTCCAATGCACAGCTTTGTCTGGGGTGATAAGTTGCTCAAGCAGGCCAAAACCATTGCAGTATTGCGATAGGGCGTTTCAATCCACAATTGGGTTTGCTGTAATTTTCTGGACTCTAGTTCGAGTTGCTTCAGCTTGCTACTGCGCTCTTGATTGTCATGCGGTAAATAACCTTGAAATGCAAAGCGTTGCCCATTTAGACCGCTCGCCATCAAGCCCAACAAGAGGGAGCTCGGGCCAACCAGCGGTTTCACTTTAGCCCCTAGCTGATGGGCAGCCAATACTAATTCGGCGCCAGGGTCAGCAACACCAGGTACACCCGCTTCCGACATCAGTCCTATGTCTTTGCCCGCAATTAAAGGCTTCAGGAGATCGGCTGCTTCAATGTCTGCACCATATTTTGCATTGCGAGCTGCACCACGCCATTCACTCATTTGCATTTCTTGAAGCGGGCAAATCAAAGGCGTCACAGTTTCAATCGCTTTTAGTAAGGCCCGCGCTGTTTTTGCTTCTTCCACAATCCAATATTGAAGTTTGGCCGCTTGACTAATCGTTTCAGATGGTAGCACTGATGCTAATTGTTCCTGACGAGCATGGTCACCCAAAGTATTGGGAACGAGATAGAGGGTTCCTGGCGCAGAGCTCATTGGGAGCTGCTCTTTGTGGCTGGGATGGTGAACCCTGCATCGCGCAACAAACCACTGAGTGCAATCAAAGGTAAACCAATCAACGCAGTTGGGTCATCGCTACGAATGTACTCCAAGAAGGTAATCCCCATGCCTTCAGACTTAGCACTGCCGGCACAATCGTAGGGTTCTTCGGCATGCAAATAAGCCTCCAGTAAATCATCTTTGAGATTGCGGAATTTCACTTCAGTCGGAATACAAAGGCTCGTTTCACTTCCGCCATTCATCAAACACAGGGCTGTATAAAAAGTGACGATTGAGCCGCGCATGAGTTGAAGTTGTGCAAACGCACGCTCAAAGTTTCCCGGCTTCCCAATAGCTGCGCCACATAGGTCTGCCACTTGGTCTGAACCAATCACCCAAGCCTCGGGATGGATTTTGGCAACCGCTGCTGCTTTGGCTTTTGCAAGACGTAGGGCGAGGGCCTGGGTGCTTTCTCCTGCAAAAGGTGTTTCATCCACTTGAGGTGATACCACCTCAAAGGGAATGCCGAAACGGCTCAAAAGCTCCTTGCGATACACCGAAGTCGATGCCAGGATCAACTTGGGATTAGTGGAATTGCTCATACTGAAACTTGCCTTCATTTAGACTGATGTCATGAATCGTAATCAAGTTTTACCTCAAGTGGTCTTATCTGGCGAACCCAATGCGTTGCGCAAAATCGATTTTTGCGCCCCTCAGACCTATCAAGGGTCAGGATTTTTACCAATCAAAGCCCTAGCCCGAGTGGCTAAGGAGGTTTCTGAGATTGCTGAAGGGGATGGTTTTACTTGGTCAGTTCAGAGTCGCTTTACCCATTCGCCCGGAAGCGAGCCTAACCCGATTTTGGATTTAAGCCTGAATGGGAAGTTGCATTTGATCTGTCAGCGTTGTCTTAGGCCTTTTGCTGTGGATCTAGTTGAAAAGCGCCAATTTCTGCTGCTAGCAAGCGAGGCAGACGCAGATGCCTATCCGATTGAGGATGATGAGCTAGAGCCCTTGGTAGCCTCCCAGCACTTTGACTTACTCGAAACCATTGAGGATGAAATTCTGCTTTCCTTGCCTTTAATTCCAAAGCATTCCGAGGGAGTTTGTCAGGCTCATCTGTCCTATGGTGACGCCAATGAGACAGAGGGAGGCCCTGCTGAAAAGCGAGAAAATCCCTTTAACATATTGAAAAATATGAAGAAAAGTTCCTAAGGAGGACCATGGAGTGAAGGGTGTCTTGATGGCAAATTGCCAATAAATCAAGCATTTAGGGGGTTTTCTATGCTAGAATATTGCCTTGCTTAGGAGTTCAATATGGCCGTCCAACAGAATAAAAAATCACCTTCCAAACGTGGCATGCACCGTGCACACGATTTCCTGTCCGCACCTGCTACGGCTGTAGAAGCCACCACAGGCGAGGCGCATTTACGTCACCACATTTCGCCAAATGGCTACTACCGTGGTCGTAAGGTTGTTAAAACTAAAAACGACTAATTTTTTAGTCTAAAAAGATCGAAGCGGCTCACTTTAAAGCCGCTTTTTTCTTGAACATACTCAATTGCAGTATTCAATCAGCTTATGAGTGTCACTCTCGCTATTGATGCCATGGGCGGAGACCATGGGGTCGTGGTTACCGTTCCCGCTTGCTGCGATTTCCTTGAAAAACACCCTGATGTCAGAATCTCCTTAGTTGGAGACCCTGAGCAGCTGAAGCTCGCCTTAAAACCCTATTCCAAAACGCTTTTAGAGCAGATTCAAATTGTTCCTGCAAGCGAAGTTGTTTTGATGGACGACCCAATCGAGGTAGCCTTGCGCCGTAAAAAAGATTCTTCGATGCGTGTCGCAATCGAGCAAGTGAAGGAAGGTTTGGCCGACGCTGTGATTTCATCTGGAAACACGGGCGCTTTGATGGCGATCTCTCGTTATGTACTGAAAACGCTCGATGGAGTAGACCGTCCTGCTATCGCTACTGCAATTCCTAATGAGTTGGGGCGCGGTACGACGATGCTGGATTTAGGTGCGAACGCTGATTGTGAGCCTATGCATTTATTGCAGTTCGCGCAAATGGCGAGCGTGATGGTTCAAGTGGTTGACGGTAAAGATCGTCCTTCCATTGGACTGCTGAATATTGGCGAAGAAGTCATTAAAGGTAATGAGGTAGTTAAACAAACCGCTGAACTTTTGCGTGCAAGCAAGCTGAATTTCTACGGCAACGTTGAAGGTAACGACATCTTTAAAGGCACAACCGACATCGTAGTATGTGATGGCTTTGTTGGTAATGTGGTTTTGAAGGCGAGTGAAGGCTTGGCCAAGATGATGAGCGGCTTGATTCGTGAAGAGTTTAATCGCTCACTCATGACCAAAATCATGGCGATCTGTGCCATGGTGCCCTTGCTGAGAGTCCGTAAGCGCGTAGATCATCGACGCTATAACGGTGCTGTATTGTTAGGTTTGCGCGGTTGCGTGATCAAAAGTCATGGCTCAGCCGACCGGTTTGCCTTTGGTTTTGCTTTAGATCGTGCATATGAAGCAGCGAAGAATAAGATGGTAGCAAGAATTGCACAGGACTTTGTGGCGGAGACTAAAGCATGAGTATGTATTCTCGGGTGGCAGGAACCGGCAGTTATCTGCCAGCACAACGCCTGACCAATCAAGATCTGGTTGAACGCTTGGCAAAGAGCGGAGTAGAAACGAGTGATGAATGGATTTTTACCCGTAGTGGAATTTCTGCGCGTCATTTTGCTGCTGAAAATGAACTCACTAGTGATCTTGCAGTCAAAGCAGCGCAGGCTGCTTTAGAAAGTGCTAAGAGCTCTGCTCAAGAAATCAATCTCATTATTTTGGCTACATCTACTCCTGATCATCTGGGTGGTTTCCCAAGCACGGCTTGCGTGGTTCAGGATAAGCTAGGTGCACACAACCAATGCGCTGCTTTCGATGTGCAAGCAGTGTGTGCAGGTTTTTCTTATGCATTGGCGATAGCTGATGCTTTTATTCGGACGGGCACTTACAAAAAAGTGTTAGTCATCGGTGCAGAAACCTTCTCTCGTATTTTGGATTTTAACGATCGCACGACTTGTGTGCTCTTTGGCGATGGTGCTGGTGCAGTAGTACTTGAAGCTTCTCCAGAGCCAGGAATTCTATCGAGTGCTTTACATGCAGACGGTAGTCAACGTGACATTCTGTGCGTACCAGGCAGAGCGGTTCGAGGTGGGGTTGAGGGTTCAGCCTTTATGACTATGGATGGTCAGGCGGTATTCAAATTGGCCGTTAAGGTGCTTGAGCAAGTCGCCATCGAGGCTATCGACAAAGCAGGGCTCAAGCCAGAGCAAATCGACTGGTTGGTACCACATCAAGCCAACATTCGGATCATGGAAGGCACAGCCCGCAAGATGGGTATGTCGATGGATAAAGTGATTGTCACAGTGCATGAGCACGGTAATACTTCTGCTGCCTCCATACCGCTTGCATTAGATGCAGGTGTACGTTCTGGTCAAATACAGCGAGGCCAACATTTATTATTAGAGGGTGTCGGCGGCGGTTTCGCTTGGGGCGCAGTCGTTCTTAAATACTAAATTTCCATACATCGATTGATCAAATGACTTTTGCATTCATTTTCCCTGGCCAAGGTTCTCAATCGGTCGGTATGTTAAACACCATTGCGCATCGCCCTGAGGTGAAGGCCCTTTTGCAAGAGGCCTCAGATGCTTTAGGTGAGGATGTGGCTCAACTGATTGCTGAAGGTCCTGCGCCGGAATTGTCTTTAACCACCAATACCCAACCCGTTATGTTGACGGCTGGGGTAGCGTTCTATCGCGCTTGGTTAGCAGAGGGCGGCTCTGCGCCCACCATCATGGCGGGTCACAGCTTGGGTGAGTACTCTGCCTTAGTTGCTGCTGGCGTCATTGCATTCAAAGATGCAGTGCCCTTGGTGCGCTTCCGTGCTGAAGCAATGCAGACTGCGGTACCAGTAGGTACCGGTGGTATGGCGGCAATTTTGGGTCTGGATGATGAGATCGTAAAGCAGGTTTGTGTCGAGGCTAGTAAAGTCTCTGGCCAGATAGTCGAGGCTGTGAATTTCAATGCCCCTGGGCAAGTGGTGATTGCAGGTTCAAGCAACGCGGTAACGAAGGCCTGTGAGCTCTTGAAGGCGGCTGGTGCTAAGCGTGCCTTGCCATTGCCTGTTTCTGCGCCGTTTCATTCTTCACTACTGCAACCAGCCTCCGAAAAATTACAGACCTATTTGAGTGGTGTTGTTTTCAATACCCCAAGCATCTCTGTTGTGAATAACGTAGATGTCCAAGTCTTAAACGATCCTGTCGCCATTAAAGATGCCTTGGTGCGCCAGGCGGCTCGACCGGTTCGCTGGCACGAAACCATCAATCTGATGGCCAATCAGGGCATCACTCAGGTAATTGAATGTGGCCCTGGAAAAGTATTGGCTGGTTTGGCCAAACGGATTAATGATCAAGTCACCGGTCTGCCGATGTTTGATGAAGACAGCTTGCAAGAAGCATTAAAGATTGTGAAATAAACTACTAGTGGACCATTGATTGCGGAATATAAAAGAATATGAATCTTGATCTCAACGGAAAAATTGCTTTAGTAACTGGAGCGTCGCGTGGTATTGGCCAAGCGATTGCGGATGCCTTAATGCAGTCTGGTGCCAAGGTGATCGGTACAGCTACGACTGAGGCGGGAGCTCAGGCGATTGATGCCCGTCTGAAGTCGAATGGTGGTAAGGGCATGGCTCTAAATGTGACTGATTCAAAGGCTTGTGAAGAGATCATCGATTTGATTGTTAAAGAATTTGGTGGGATCGATATATTGGTTAACAACGCTGGCATTACCAAAGACCAATTAGCGATGCGCATGAAGTCCGAGGAATGGACAGATGTGATTGATACCAATCTGAGCGCAGTTTTCAGATTGTCACAAGCGGTTTTGCGTCCGATGATGAAGGCTCGTGCTGGCCGAATTATCAATATCACCTCGATCGTGGGGCATATGGGTAACCCAGGCCAGGCAAACTATGCTGCTGCTAAGGCAGGGGTCTCCGGCATGACCCGCGCCCTTGCTAGAGAAATTGGCAGCCGTAACATTACGGTGAATTGTGTCGCGCCCGGCTTTATCGATACGGATATGACTCGCGCTCTGAGCGAAGAGCAACAAAATGCACTGAAAGCCAATATTCCTTTGGCCCGTTTGGGGACTCCAGAGGATGTTGCGCAAGCAGTTGTATTCCTGGCTTCGCCCGCGGCAGCTTACATCACTGGAAATACGCTTCACGTCAATGGCGGGCTCTATTTAGCCTGATCTCGCTAAGCTATGGATTTTATTGGGTTTTAGCGGATTTGCTGATTTAGTCCAACAAGCTGATAAAATCCTCAAATCGTTTTTTTACAACCCTTGGGGGACTTAATGGATAACATCGAACAACGCGTTAAGAAAATCGTCGCTGAGCAATTGGGCGTCGCTGAAGGAGATATCAAGAATGAATCTTCTTTTGTGAATGACCTAGGCGCTGACTCTCTTGACACTGTTGAGTTAGTAATGGCTTTGGAAGATGAATTCGGTATTGAAATTCCTGATGAGGAAGCCGAAAAAATCACCACCGTTCAGCTCGCGATCGACTTCGCTAAATCTAAAGCTCAGGGTTAATTCCCGAGTTCAGGTATTTTCGTGTCAGCATCAAATGGCCGACGCCGGGTAGTAGTTACCGGCTTAGGTCTTATTTCACCTGTCGGTAATTCAGTCGATGTAGCTTGGTCTAACTTGCTTGCAGGCAAGTCGGGCATTGCTACCATCACGAAATTTGATCACGCAGCTCTGGGAGTGCATTTTGCTGGCGAGGTCAAAGACTTCAATGTAGAAGAGTACGTCTCTGCCAAAGAGGCACGCCATATGGATACCTTTATCCATTACGGGATTGCTGCCGGTACACAGGCTATTCGAGACAGCGGTTTAGAGATTAATGACGCTAATGCCGAGAGAGTAGGCGTGATGGTCGGCTCCGGTATCGGTGGTTTACCGTTAATTGAAGAGACAGATGCAGAGTACTTGTCTCGCGGACCCCGTCGCATTTCACCTTTCTTTGTGCCTGGCTCGATCATTAATATGATCTCCGGCCATTTGAGTATCTTATTTGGTCTCAAAGGTCCCAACGTTGCTGCAGTGACTGCTTGCACCACTGGTCTTCATAGTATTGGTTTAGCAGCACGCTTAATTCAGTACGGTGATGCCGATGTTATGGTTGCTGGCGGAGCAGAGTCAACGATTTCACCATTGGGTGTTGGTGGTTTTGCTGCTGCCCGCGCACTTTCAACCCGGAACGATGATCCTGCAACTGCTTCGCGTCCATGGGATAAAGACCGCGATGGTTTTGTATTGGGAGAAGGTGCTGGCGTTGTTGTTCTTGAGGAATACGAACACGCAAAAGCGCGTGGCGCCAAGATTTACTGTGAGCTCGTTGGCTTCGGTATGAGTGGCGACGCATATCATATGACTGCGCCCAATATGGATGGCCCCCGTCGCTGCATGATCAATGCGATTCGTGATGCAGGTTTAAATACCGATCAGATTCAGTATCTCAATGCCCACGGTACTTCAACGCCGCTAGGTGATAAGAATGAGACTGAAGCGATCAAAGCGGCTTTAGGTGATCATGCTAAGAAAGCGGTCATTAACTCTACCAAGTCGATGACTGGCCACCTCTTAGGCGGTGCTGGCGGCTTAGAGTCTGTATTTACGATCCTCGCTTTGCATCATCAAAAATCTCCCCCCACCATTAATATCTTTAATCAAGATCCTGAATGTGATTTGGACTACTGTGCCAACACAGCGCGGGATATGAAGATTAATTACGCCCTGAAAAACAATTTTGGCTTTGGGGGTACTAACGGCTCACTGGTTTTTGGCAAAGTAAACTAATATTCAATTGATATTGGCTGCATTGGCATTAACTCAGTAGGTTTAGGGCATGATGAAAAAGTTTTCAATCGCATTTTTAGCTGCTCTTGTCTTGGGACAGGCATTTTTCTCTCCTAGCGTCTTGGCGCAAAATCCCCGCGTCACTATTCCTGACTTTGCTGATTTGGTTGAGCGCGCCAGTCCTGCAGTAGTGAACATTCGGACAACTGAAAATGTCGTAGTGCAACAAGCACAAGGTGGTATTCCAGGCATGCCTGAAGATCAGGCTGAATTCTTTCGCCGCTTCTTTGGGGTGCCCATCCCAGGAATTCCAAATGCACCAAAACCCCAGCAACCTAACTCGGGAAAGCCACAAGAGGCTGAGCGTGGCGTAGGATCGGGATTTGTCATTGATTCAAACGGTTTGATTTTGACGAATGCCCACGTCGTAGAGGGTGCCACAACTATTTACGTGACCCTCACAGACAAGCGCGAATTCAAAGCCAAATTATTGGGAATGGATAAGCGCACTGATGTTGCTGTGGTTCGAATCGATGCCCATGATTTGCCCCGACTTCCATTGGGTGACTCATCTAAAGTGCGTGTAGGCGAGTGGGTCTTGGCGATTGGCTCACCCTTTGGCTTGGAGAACACCGTTACTGCTGGCATTGTCTCGGCAAAGAGTCGAGATACTGGTGATTACTTGCCGTTTATTCAAACTGACGTAGCGGTTAATCCCGGTAACTCAGGCGGACCTTTGCTCAATACCGCGGGTCAAGTCATCGGCATTAATTCCCAAATCTTTAGTCGCTCTGGTGGTTATATGGGAATCTCTTTTGCGATTCCGATTGATGAAGCGATGCGTGTTGCCGATCAGCTGCGGACCAATGGCAAATTAGTTCGAGGTCGAATTGGTGTGGCTTTAGGTGATATGACTAAAGAAGTGGCCGAGAGTTTGGGTCTGGGTAAGCCTCGTGGAGCATATGTCCGCAATGTAGAAGCTGGTGGTCCTGCAGCAATTGGTGGCATGGAGGCGGGCGATGTCATTTTGAGCTTCAATGGGCGTGACATCAATAAAGCCAGCGATTTACCCAGAGTGGTAGGGGACACACGTCCTGGCACTGTAGCTAGCGTTCAGGTGTGGCGTAAAGGAGCCTCCCGTGAATTGAGTATTACAGTGTCGGACACTGAAAATAACTCAGGCGCTCTCAAGAAATCAGAAAGTCCTAGCAATAACTCAAGTGCAAGCAATAATGGCTTTGGGGTTGCTGTTACCGAATTGTCTGATACCAAGAAAAAAGATATGGGCCTGAGATCTGGGGTTGAGGTGACCAGTCTGGTGGATGGCCCCTTGGCACGTGCGGGTATTCGGCCTGGAGACATTATTGTGAGAGTTGCCGATAGCGATATTACCGGGGTCAAGCAGTTTGAGTCCCTGGTCAAGGGGCTTGATTCTAATAGGGCTGTGCCAGTTTTTGTCCGCCGAGCTGATAGCACCCTAGTGATCCCTGTAAGGCCAAAATAGCCCTTTTTTGACCTCTAAATCCAGCTTCGGGCTGGGTTTAGGTTCACCCATTACAATTCCAATAAGACGGCTTTTTGCAGCGCATCATTGTGGTGCGTTCTGACAAGGCGTTTTTTGATTGAGCTAACAAGACGCCATGGATTTAATCCGCAATTTTTCTATCATCGCCCATATTGATCACGGCAAATCCACCTTGGCTGATCGTATTATTCAGTTGTGCGGTGGACTTTCAGATCGTGAGATGGAAGCGCAGGTTCTGGACTCGATGGATATCGAGCGAGAGCGCGGCATCACCATCAAAGCGCAAACAGCCGCACTGAACTACAAAGCCAAAGATGGCAAGGTATACAACCTTAATCTTATTGATACCCCAGGACACGTTGACTTTTCTTATGAAGTAAGTCGATCACTTTCGGCATGTGAGGGTGCGCTCTTAGTAGTAGATGCGAGTCAAGGTGTTGAAGCTCAAACCGTGGCTAACTGTTACACCGCAATTGAGCTGGGTGTTGAGGTGGTACCAGTCCTCAACAAGATTGATTTGCCCCAGGCAGATCCTGAACGTGCCAAACAAGAAATTGAAGATGTCATTGGAATTGATGCAACTGATGCGGTCACCTGTTCTGCAAAAACTGGCTTAGGTGTAGCTGATGTGATCGAAGAAATGATCCGCCGTGTGCCGCCTCCGAAAGGGGATGCATCTGCTCCCTTGCAGGCTTTAATCATCGACTCGTGGTTTGATAACTATGTCGGCGTCGTGATGTTGGTGCGGGTCGTGAATGGCACCCTAAAGCCTAAAGACAAAATTACATTGATGGCCAATGGCTCAACGCACTTAGTTGAGCATGTTGGAGTATTTAGCCCTAAATCGATCGATCGCCCGGAACTCTCCGCAGGACAGGTGGGTTTCATCATCGCCGGCATTAAAGAGTTGAAGGCTGCTAAGGTCGGCGACACTGTGACTCATGCGCCCGGTCAGCAGGGCCGCACTCCTTCGCCTGACCCCTTACCCGGTTTCAAGGAAGTAAAGTCACAAGTCTTTGCGGGACTGTATCCAGTTGAGGCCAGTGAATACGATCAGTTGCGCGAGTCTTTAGAGAAACTCAAGCTGAACGATGCTTCACTCCTGTATGAGCCAGAAGTTTCTCAAGCACTGGGTTTTGGCTTCCGCTGTGGCTTCCTAGGTTTGCTCCACATGGAGATTGTGCAAGAGCGTTTAGAGCGTCAGTATGGAATGAATCTGATTACGACTGCGCCAACAGTGGTCTATCAGGTGAAGCAATCTGATGGCGAAATCGTGATGGTGGATAACCCTTCTAAGATGCCCGAGCCCAGTAAGACCGATACGATTTTTGAACCGATTGTCACTGTCAACCTGTATATGCCACAAGAGTATGTGGGTTCGATTATTACTTTGTGTGTCGGTAAGCGCGGTATTCAAACTGGCATGAATTACCTAGGCAGACAGGTGCAGTTGACCTATGAGTTACCGATGGCTGAGATTGTGATGGATTTCTTTGATCGTCTGAAGTCAATCTCAAGAGGTTATGCCTCAATGGATTATGAGTTCAAAGAATACCGTCCTGCCGATGTAGTGAAGGTCGATATCTTGATTAATGGTGAGCGTGTTGACGCCTTATCCGTCATCGTTCACCGCAGTAATAGCCAACATCGGGGCCGTGAGGTTGTTGCCAAAATGCGCGGCATTATTCCGCGTCAAATGTTTGATGTTGCAATTCAGGCGGCGATTGGAAGCAATATTGTGGCCCGCGAAAATGTGAAGGCCCTGCGGAAGAACGTCTTAGCAAAGTGTTACGGCGGTGATATTTCTCGAAAACGGAAATTGTTAGAGAAACAGAAAGAGGGTAAAAAGCGCATGAAACAGGTTGGTAACGTAGAGATTCCTCAAGAGGCGTTTCTTGCCATATTGCAGGTGGATGATTAATGAACTTCGCACTGATTCTCTTCATCCTCGTCATCATCTCCGGGATTGCCTGGGTCGCTGATAAATTACATTTCGCACCACAACGTCGTGCTGCTGGAGTTGAGCGCATGCCACTCTGGCTCGAGTACACCGCTAGCTTCTTTCCTGTGATTTGCGCTGTATTTATCCTGCGCTCTTTCATTGTTGAGCCGTTCAAGATTCCATCGGGCTCGATGATTCCGACTTTGCAGATTGGCGATTTCATCTTGGTGAATAAATTCACCTATGGCATTCGTTTGCCTGTAATCAATCAAAAAGTGATTGAATTAGGTTCACCTCAACGCGGTGATGTTGTGGTATTCCGCTATCCCCGTGACGAGTCAGTTGATTACATTAAACGCATTGTTGCCTTACCTGGGGATGTTATTGAGTATCAAGATAAGCGCTTAAAAATTAATGGCCAAGCATTAAGTTATAGCAACGGTGAGCCTTATCTTGATCCGGAGAGCATGCACTATGCCAAGCGTTTTACCGAATCATTCCCTGCTGATCTTGGCGGCAATCATCACGAGATTATTAATGATCCTGATCGTCCAGCAGGCCTGTTCCCTGCCGAACGTTTTCCCGGCTTTGAGGCATGTCACTATGTCAACGCTGGTTTAGTTTGCACTGTCCCGCCTGGAAGCTACTTTGCAATGGGTGATAACCGCGATAACAGTGCGGACTCACGTTATTGGGGCTTTGTGCCCGACCAAAATATTGTTGGCAAAGCCTTCTTTGTTTGGCTGAATTTAGGTTCACTAGGTCGTATTGGTGGCTTTAACTAAATCATGAACGCACGCGCCGTCATCGATATTGGTCCGCTGCAAGAGCGCTTGGGGTATACCTTCAAGAAACCTGAGCTGCTGACGCAGGCATTGACACATCGTAGTCATAGTAAAAAGAATAATGAGCGCCTTGAGTTCTTGGGAGACTCCGTTCTCAATTGCGTGGTCGCTGAGATGTTGTACGAACGGTACTCTGATTTAGATGAGGGCGACCTCTCTCGAGTGCGCGCCAATCTGGTTAAGCAACAAGCGCTTTATGAAATCGCACAATCACTTGCTTTATCAGACTACCTCCGCTTAGGAGAGGGCGAGCTTAAAAGCGGGGGCTTTCGACGTCCTTCAATCTTGGCCGATACCTTAGAGGCTGTTACAGGGGCTATTTTCTTGGATGGTGGATTTGATTCTGCGAAATCCTGTCTACGTAAACTGTATTCCTTGATCTTGCAGCATGTTGACCCTAAAACATTAGGTAAAGATGACAAAACGCTTTTACAGGAATGTCTACAAAGCTACCAGCTACCATTACCAACCTACAACGTGACTGGCACCACGGGCGCTGCTCACAATCAGCAGTTTGAAGTGGAATGTTTAATTCCGAATCTCAAGATTGCTGTGAAGGGCGAAGGCGCCTCACGCCGAGCGGCAGAGCAGGGTGCGGCTAAATTGGCGCTTGCTGCCATACTCAAAGCATTGCCACAAGAATCGCGTAAACCTAAAAAGACCAGGGCAGCCAAGAAGAAAGCGGCCAAGCAAGATGCTGGTGAAGAGCAATTGAATCTTAAGCTGAAGGGCTAACTGTGTTTAGATGCGGCACTATCGCTATTGTTGGCC
Source organism: Polynucleobacter sp. MWH-P3-07-1 (assembly GCF_018687555.1). NCBI lineage: Bacteria > Pseudomonadati > Pseudomonadota > Betaproteobacteria > Burkholderiales > Burkholderiaceae > Polynucleobacter > Polynucleobacter sp. MWH-P3-07-1. Next base: position 1,200,227 of record NZ_CP061296.1, on the reverse strand, counting down.
GACCCAATATGGGCAAATCGACTTTGCTGAATGCTTTGGTTGGACAAAAGATCAGCATTACTTCTCGAAAAGCGCAGACTACTCGCCATCGTATTTTGGGGATTCAGACGCGCGAGAATGCCCAATTCATCTTTATTGATACACCTGGCTTTCAGACTCGCCTGCTGAATACTCTCAATAAAGCGCTTAACCGGACAGTAACTACTGCACTTCAAGATGTGAATGTC